>PMON01000071.1 GCA_003162395.1 Acidimicrobiaceae bacterium | reverse complement strand
CACCCAACGCCTATCAGCCCACCGCCGCGCAGTCCCCGGCAGGACTCTCGTCGTCGGTCGGCGCCACCTTCAAGGCCCCGGCCGCAAGCATCTCGGCCGTAGGCAGTCTTGCCACTGCCGATGCGTCGGGCCTGACCACCATGTCGGTCAAACCGCAGACCGCCGGTGACCTGCTGGTGCTCAGCGCCATGGTGGCGACCACGGGCTTCACGGTGTCGTCGGTGTCGGGCGGAGGCGTGACGACGTGGACCAAAGCGGTCGGCCTCGCCGGGTCGGCCGGCATCGACGAGGAGATCTGGTACGGCCGGGTCGCCACCACGGGCTCTTCGACCATCACCGTCACCTGGTCGGGGTCGATCGCCGGGCACATCGGCGAGTACTCCGCCCAGGAGTTCACCGCCGGGCAGGGCAGTGGGTGGGCGACGGACACGACCGGGACGCTCAGCAACGGCTCGTCACCCACGGATATGGCCGTGACGCAGCGCGTCTATACCTCCGCTGGCGGCTACGTCGACGAGCCCACGCCGCTGGTGATGTACTACGCCGGGGATGGGCACGATCACTGGCATACCAAGGACATTGAGGGCGCTGCACTCACCCGGGTGGACAACGGCCAGCAGGTCGGGGTGTTGGCGAAAGAAGGGTTCTGCTTCTTCGACAACGTCAAGTACATGCTCGCGTTGCCGGGCGCCCCGCAGTCAGCGACGTACGTCGAGCCCCCGTCGTGCTCGCCCGGTCAGCCGGGCGCGCTGTCTGCCAGCATGGGTCTATCGGTAGGGTGGGGTGACCTCTATGCGGCCAGTATCGCGTTCCAGTACATCGACATCACTGGAGTGCCGGATGGCACGTACCTGCTCACTGCAAGCGCCAATCCGAACGATCAGGCAATCGAGAGCAACTACAGCAACGACAGCGTCTGGGCGGAGCTCCAAATCACGTCGACGAGCGTGACCGTATTGCAAACAGGTCCAGGGACGGCGCCGTAGACAGAAATAGGCGCAGCGTTGGCTTGGCCGCCAGCCAGGCCGTCGCACACTCGCGAAGGGTGATCTGTCCGGCCTTGGGGATCGACCCAGGAGCAGCTTCGGTTGCGACGGGGACGGCTGAGGCCTGAAGAAGTGACAGAACACCGTCTCGATCGAGGAACGGCACCTATCAATGACGCCTGAGCTCTCCGAGGGACCGATTGGGGCCTACTACTGGGCAATCCTCGGCCAGACGTTCTGGCCTGTGGAGTGCAGAGTCCTCCGCAAGTAGGCCCGCGATGCGGCGTCATCCTCTCGGACGATTGTGTCGTCGCCGAGACGAATCAGTTCACGAGCCAGAGGACTGTCGGAGATGAAGCCTGGCGACCCTCTCCTTCCATATCGTCCAGGCGGGGAGTCCAGTGCGTGTATGTACGAGCGACTCTGCATGGTCTCTTGAGAACGAGGAGGCCAGTGCCTCTGGTCGGGCCCTGGACGAGGACGACCTCGGTCATGCCGGTGTTGTTGACTCATCAACTAACGGAACTCTGGCACTACGGTGTGCCGAGTGGGACGGACGTCGGAAAGGTCCGAGTCGAGCGATGCACCCCCAGAACCTCGCTGGCTGACCTCGCAGGAGCATGCCGCGTGGATCGAGCTCCGTCGGCTGCTTCTGCTGCTGCCTTCCGAGTTCGACTCGCGCACCATGCGACAAGCAGACTTGTCGTTCTTCGACTACCAGATTCTTGCAACCCTCTCCGAGAGCGTCGACAGGACGCGGAGGATGTCGGAGCTGGCGGAGGCGACGTCGTCCTCGCTCTCCCGACTCTCGCACGCCGTCGCCCGACTCGAGTCCAAGGGCTTCGTCATCCGTCGTCGCTGCGACGGCGTGGGGCGCAGTTCGGTCGCGACGCTCACGAAAGCGGGCGTCCGTAAGCTCGTGGCAGCCGCCCCAGAGCACGTTGCCTCCGTACGCGCGCTTGTCATCGACGTCCTGACAAAGGAGCAGATTGGAGCGCTCCGGGTCATCGCGACGCGCATCGTCCAACGACTCGACGCTGACGACGCAGGCTGACCGTTTTCGCTAGGCGGCAACGAGGGCCGCGTCCTCGCTTCGCCCTTGAGCCCACCGATTCTCCTCGTCGACCTCGAGCGTCACGTCGAGGACGTCGGCGATGGAGCCTGCGAGGTGGAAGGTCATCGCCTCTCGGACCGCCGCCGGGACGTCCTCCAGGTCCGGCCCGTTGCGCATCGGGAGGACCACGTCGGTCAGTCCCGCACGGTGCGCAGCGAGGACCTTCTGCTTGACACCACCGATTGGCAGCACCCTGCCCTGGAGCGTGACCTCGCCTGTCATCCCCACCGAGGTCCGAACGGCGCGACCGGTCAGGAGGCTGACCAGTGCTGAGGCCATCGTCACACCTGCCGACGGGCCATCCTTCGGGACTGCACCCGCAGGTACGTGCAGGTGAAAGCGCCTGCCGGCGAATGCATCTGGCTCGATGCCGAGCTCCCCGGCGTGCGAGCGCACGTACGACAGGGCGATCTCCGCGGACTCCTTCATCACGTCACCGAGCTGGCCCGTCAGCACGAGTCCTTCTGCGCCTTCCATCGAGGTCGCCTCGATGAAGAGGACGTCGCCGCCTGCGCCGGTGACGGCAAGCCCAGTCGCGACGCCCGGCACCGCAGTGCGATCAGCAGGCTCGAAGAAGAATCTCGGACGCCCGAGCCATGTGGCGACGTCGTCGGCGCCGATCGAGACTGGTGCATTCGTTGTCCCCGTGGCGATTGCGGTCGCTACCTTGCGAAGAAGGCGGCCGATCTCGTGCTCAAGCCCCCGCACGCCTGCCTCGCGGGTGTAGTCCGCGGTGATCGCTCGCACGGCATCGTCAGTGAGCACGACCTCGGTCTCTCGGAGCGCTGCCCGCTCGAGCTGGCGCCGCACCAGGTGATGCTTCGCGATGTCCACCTTCTCGTCCTCGGTGTAGCCGTCGAGCCGGATGACCTCCATCCGATCGAGGAGCGGGGCGGGGATCGTCTCGGCCACGTTCGCCGTGGCTATGAACAGGACCTCTGAGAGGTCGAGGTCGACCTCAAGGTAGTGATCGCGGAACGTATGGTTCTGCGCGGGGTCGAGCACCTCGAGCAGCGCTGAGGATGGGTCGCCGCGGTAGTCAGCACCGAGCTTGTCGACCTCGTCGAGCAGCAAGACAGGATTCATCGTCGCGGCCTCTCGCATCGCACGGGCAATGCGACCGGGCTGCGCGCCGACATAGGTTCGACGGTGCCCACGAATCTCGGCCTCGTCGTGGACGCCACCCAGTGCGACGCGAACGAAGCTCCGCCCGAGCGCACGGGCGACGGACTCGCCCAGGGAGGTCTTGCCGACGCCCGGCGGACCCACCAGGGCGAGGATCGCGCCTGACCCGCGCACGCCAACAGCGGAGAGTCCACGCTCCGCGCGGAGCTTGCGCACCGCAATGTGCTCGATGATTCGCTTCTTCACGTCCTCGAGACCATCGTGATCCTCGTCGAGCACCGCGCCAGCAGCCACGATGCCGAGGTCGTCCTGTGAGGTCACGCCCCACGGGAGTTCGAGGACCGTGTCGATCCAGTTCCGGATCCATCCATGCTCTGGACTTTGCTCGCTCGTGCGCTCAAGCTTGGCGGTCTCGCGTTCGAGCGCCTGTCGCACTGACGCGGGCAGTTCACGCGCGGCAAAGCGCTCGCGATAGCCGTCGGGCGTGCCTGGGTCGTCCGCATCCTTGCCCTCGATCTCTCTGAGCTCTTTGTGGATCGCCTCGAGCTGGCGCCGAAGGAGGAACTCGCGCTGTGTGCGCTCCATCCCCTCTTCCACGTCGGTCTGGATCTGGCGGCGCAGCGTCAGGTCCGCGAGTGTCTCTCGGGCCCATCCCAACACCTTTTCGAGGCGGGCTCTCAGCCCGAGCGTCTCGAGCACTTCGACCTTCTGTTCGAGGCTCAGGTCCGGCGAGTACCCAGAGAGATCTGCGATCTGCGCTGGACCAGACACCTGACCGAGCCGTTCTGCCATTCCGCGCGCGCCACGAATCAGGAGGATGTTCTCCAGGACGGCCCGGTACTCCCGCGCCAATTCGGCAACCTCGCCCGACTCTGCGTCCTCTTCGACGGGCTCTGCCTGCACCAGCAGTGCTCCGCCGTCGCCGGGGACCGCGATCCCTAGTCGAGCGCGCGCCTGGCCGCTGACGACGACCGCCTTCGGTCCGCCTGGAAGCTGCCCAATCTCCAAGAGCTTCGCGATGACGCCGACCGAGGCGTAGCGCCCTTCAACGTGGGGCACGACGACGAGCTCGCTGCCACCCTCCGACGCGGTCACGGCCGCCGCAGCGGCCTCTGGCGTCTCAAGCGTCAGTGTGAGCACCATCCCTGGAAGCAAGACCCCCTCGCTCACTGGGAACATCGGTAGCGATCTAGCACCGGTCACGTTCGAACCTCCGTCATGGTCCCGCCGCTTGGGCCGGGCTAACCAACCAGTTATTGAGTGTTCAACAATAACGGGACGTGGATATTCCCGTGCGATCTGGTCCCGACGGCCTTCCGGGCGCCTCAGGCGCCGGTCAGTACGATGCGCTGGATTGGCCCCAACGGTCGACTACCGGCATCCCGGCCGGGGCGGTGCGGATCAGAACCCAAGCGCCTCATTCACCAGGATGGCGGTTATTCGACCCGGGAGGACGGCCTTGTTGATGATGAGGACGTTGTTCACTCCGCTGGGGATGCCGTAGGCCTGTCTGGCGCGGTGATCCTCAAGCGGAAAGCAGTACTCGTAGATGCGTCGAAGTCCCGTGTCGAAGTCGGGAACGATCTTTTGTGCGCCGACGACGAGTATCACGTGTCCCGCTCCGAAGACGATTGGACCGATCTGACTCCCGCTCGCGGACGCAATGAGGAGTGCGCCCTCCTCCGTCAGGGCATGGACGCTCCCAACGACCCAATCGGGCGAGGCGGACAGCTGCCGCATCTCGCGACCCTGCATCTCGCGATCCATTTGGTACAGGCGCGGGCGGAGCGGTTGATACAGCCCGGATCGTTCGATGTCCTCGGCGATGCCGGTGGTTTCAAGCGTGCGGGACGTGTTGTTGTAGACCTCCGCCCCCACCGGGAGCATGGACCGAACGGCACTCCTCGCCTCTTCGGGTGAGTCGACCACAGTGCAGGTGATGCCGTTGCGTTCGAGAGCGTTGGCGACGGCCAGGACCCGCTCTCTTGGTGCAGCTCGAGAGAACTTCGCAGTCGCTTCTTGGCTGGGATCGGCCGCGGGCAGGTCCGTGGTCCGAGAAGCATCCACGTCACTCACCGCCAATTTCGGCAAGGCGCTGGTGGACCAACGCGACCGCCATCGACCCCTCTCCAATGGCGGCCGCGCAGCGCTTGATCGACCCACTCCGGACATCGCCGGCCGCGAACAGGCCTGGCAGATTCGTCTCGAGAGGGAGGGGAGGTCGAGAGAGCGGCCATCCGTCCAGTGCCCACGCTGATGAGCTGAGTCCGGTCCCAGTGTGCACATAGCCTGCGCCGTCGAGGGCAACTCCCGCGCGCGCGGCTCCCTGGGTGCGGGGCACACCTCCGATGCAAACGAAGAGTGCGTCAGCCGGCATTCGAACGGCGGCGCCCCCTGACGACAGCATGAGTGCTCGAAGGTGGGAGTCCGATTCGAGGCCGACCACTTCCGTGCTTGTTCGAACCTCGACATTGCCAAGTCCCTTCAGCTGCCTGCTCAGATACTGGGACATCGATGCGTCAAGGGAGCCACCCCGAACCAACAAGGTGACCTGCGCGGCGTAGCGCGAGAAGCGGATGACCGCCTGGCCTGCAGAGTTCCCTCCACCCACGATGGCGACTCGGCATCCACGGCAGGTGACCGCCTCGCTTGGGCCGGCGCCGTAGTACACACCAGAGCCCAGGAGCTCCTCGATCCCCGGAACCTCAAGACGGCGCCAGTCGACACCGCTTGCGACCAGCACGGCCCGTGATCGAACCGCGGTGCTGTCAGAGAGGTGGGCGACGTAGCTCGGACCGTCCCTGGTGATGTCAGCGAGACGCCGAGCGAGCAGCACCTCGGCGCCGAATCTGCGCGCCTGCGCTGTCGCCCGCGTCGCCAACTCGCCGCCGCTGATCCCCTGTGGGAAACCGAGATAGTTCTCGATCATGGACGTCGTCCCGGCCTGTCCCCCGGGCGCGACAGACTCGATGGCCACCGCGCGCAAGCCCTCGGATGCGGCATACACGGCAGCGGCCAGCCCGGCTGGCCCCGCGCCCATGATCGCCAGGTCGTACTCCGACAGCGACGGAGGCGAGACCATCCCCAGGCCTGCCGCAACGTCTTCGAGCGAGGCCGGAGCGAGGCGAACTCCATCGGGGAGGACGCAGACGGGGAGCCGGTCTACGTCCCCACCGAGCTCAAGCGCCTCGACCTGAGCGGCGTCGTCTGCGTCAACCCACTCGTAGGGGATTCCGTTACGGCTGAGAAAATCACGGATGCCGTAACCCTCGGAGGACGAACGCTGCCCGACGATCAAGACCTGTGGGGTCACGGGCTTGGCGTCGTAGTCGATCATCGACATGGCACGTGAACCTCCTTTCGTGCGTCACGCTCGCACATCCACCGACGACACGCCGCACGCCACGTCAGAGCCGCTGAACGAGGCCTTTGTCCTACTCGGTTGGTCAATGACCACCTCAGCTGTCAGCTACGAGGGACGGATGGAGGCCGCAGTCGCCGGCTTGGGTGTCGCGTTGCTTCCATTTACAGGTGCCCACGCCGGATGCCGTCATCGCGACGAGGCGAGCGTCTCGACCCTTGCCGTCAGCTCCCGAGCACCCCAGCGCTCGGTCAGGTGCGCCAGGCCGATCCCTGGGCCGCGCCATCGAAGGCTCTCGACCGTTGGCACCAGTGAAGGCCGGATGCGAAGCGTGGCGAGCTCAAGGAAGAGCGCGGCGAGCTCACGGCTCTCCCTCAAAGTCGCCGCGAGGCGCGGGGCGCCTCGAACTTCCACATCCCAGTCCCCCGCGTCGTCTGGGATGTCGGCGATGTGGCGATAGCGCGCCAGCACGGTGGCCGCCGACTTCATCCCCCAGCCCGGTAAGCCAGGGAACCCGTCAGCCTGGTCGCCGACGAGCGCGAGGAGGTCCGGGATCGACTCAGGCTCGACCCCGAACTTTTGGACCACCCCGTCGTGGTCGATGACCCGCTGCCGCCGGCGATCCACTTGGACCACCCGCGTTCCGCGCACCATCTGCGCCAGGTCCTTGTCAGCGGTGAGGATGCAGACCTGTTCCACCTCCTCGTCCTCAGCCGCCACCGTGGAGGCGCTCGCCAGGGCATCGTCCGCCTCGAGATCGATCATCGCCCAGACCGTGACCCCGAGCTCGCCGAGCGCTTCCTCCAGAGGGCCGAACTGCTTGAGTATGGCCGGGTCCATCCCGGCACTGCTCTTGTAGTCCGGCCACAGTTCGTTCCGGAAGCTCTCGACGACGTGATCGGTGGCGACCCCGATGTGGGTTGCCCCGTTCTCGAGCAGCGACACCGTCCCTTCGACCACCGACCGCACCGCTGCATCGGGACTGGCCCTGATCTCCGCCGGCAAACCGAAGTGGTGGCGAAACAGCTCATACGTCCCGTCGACCAGGTGGACACGCATGCCCTCATTGTGGCGCTATGCCGCGCCGAGGTCACATCCGCCCGCGGCTCGACGCTCACGTGGCCGCGCGACCCCGCTGTCGCGACTTGGGAGACGTTGGGAAGCGCCTCGTGGCGTTGCGCTCGCGCTGTTCGGGTTGGTCCTTCGGGCTTGGCCAGGCTCGTCGTGCGTCGTGCGTCACGGTCAGAGCGAGGTGCTACCGCGGCGTCACCACGAGCACTTCTGCGCTCCGACTCTTGTTGAGCGTTCTACCTGATCAGCACCCAGAGCCTT
>PMON01000061.1 GCA_003162395.1 Acidimicrobiaceae bacterium | reverse complement strand
TGCATCTCCTCGCAGGCGGGCTGCGCGATGGGGTGCACGTTCTGTGCCACGGGCCAGGCGGGCTTCCGGCGCCACCTGGCCGCCGCCGAGCTGATCGAGCAGGTCGTGGCCGCCGCTCGCGCCGTCGCGCCGCGGCGCGTGAGCAACGTCGTGTTCATGGGGATGGGCGAGCCGCTCGCGAACTACGGCGCCACGCTCGCGACCCTGCGCGCGCTCAACCAGCGCGTCGGGCTGTCAGCGAGGCACCTCACGGTCTCGACCGTCGGCGTCGCTCCGGCGATCGAGCGCCTCGCGATCGATGCGCCGACCGTCACCCTGGCTGTCAGCCTTCACGCCGCGAACGACGCGCTGCGCGACACGCTCGTGCCGCTCAACCGGACCTACCCGCTCGAGCGCCTGGAGGTGGCGTGCCACCAGTGGAACGCCTCGACGGGCCGGCGCATGTCCTTCGAGTGGGCGCTCATCGACGGGGTCAACGACCGGTTGCGAGACGCCGACGAGCTCGCCGCGATCGCCTCGCGGGTCCGCGCGCACGTCAACCTCATCCCGCTCAACCCGACGCCGGGCTACCCGACTCGCGGCACGCCACGCGAGGGCGTCGTGCGATTCCGCGACGCGCTCGCCGCCCATGGCGTGAACGCCACGATCCGAGCCACCCGCGGACGCGAGATCGACGCCGCCTGCGGCCAGCTCGCGGCCGTCGCGGGCGCGAAGGCGCCCCGAAGGTCCCGCGTCAGTGTGGCCGCGCCCCCGGCTGCCGGCCGCTGAGCCGGCCGGCGAGCTCGGCCTGCGCTGGCTGAGCCCGACGACGAACGGGGTGACCATGGGACCTGCTGGACGAAGCCGGTCAGTCGTACACCGGGCGCTCCGCTCGGACGAATCGTGGGAGCCGCCACGCGAGGAGCACCGCGCCGATCGCGCATCCGAGGCCGCCCGAGATCGCCGAGATGGCGGGCGTGCTGATCGCCGCGACCGCACCCGCCTCGAAGTTCCCGAGGCGTGGCCCGCCCTGGACGACCGCCATCTGGAACGACGACATGCGCGTGCGGAACGACTCTTCGATCGAGGTCTGCAAGATGGTGTTGCGCAGTACCGCGGAGATGACGTCGGCCCAACCGGCGATGCCGAGGAGCAGGATCGACGCCCAGAGCACGTTCACTGCCCCGAAACCGGCGATGGCCACGCCCCAGACGACGACGGCGATGACGACCGCGAGGCCGCGGCGTCGGATCGGCTCGACCCAGCCGGACGTGGACGCCCCGATCAGCGCGCCGATGCCGGGCGCGGCGAAGAGGAGCCCGACCGTCGCGGCGCCGCCGTGGAACCGGTGGATCGCGATCGCGGGGAACAGCGCCGACGGCATCCCGAGGATCATGGCGTTGAGGTCGAGGAGGTACACCCCTTGGACCACCTGGTGACCGCGAAGGTACGAGAAGCCGTCGAGGATCGCGCGAAGCCCCGCACGACGTGCCTCTCCCGACGGGGGAATCGGCGACATCGCCGAGGTCGCGGCGAAGATCGCGAGGAAGCTCACCGCGTCGAGGCCGTAGGCGACCGGGAGGTTGATGGCCGCGAGGACACCGCCCAGCGCGGGCCCCAAGACCGTCGCGATCTGGATGGTGACCTGGTTGAGCGAGTAGGCCGCGATCAGCAGCTCTCGTGGCACGAGGCTCGGTATCGCCGAGTTCCGGGCGGGGTTGGAGAAGCCGGCCAGCCCCGACGTGATCGCAGTCAGGACGTAGATCGCGACGAGCGACGGGTGCGCGAGGGTGGCGTTGACCGCGATGAGCGAGGTCACGACCGCGAGCGCGAGCGCGCTCCACGCGAGCATCTTTCGCTTGTCGACGACGTCGCCGACGGTCCCGCCCACGAGCGAGCCGCCGACGAGGAGCGGGAGCTGCACCAGGCTCACCGCGCCGACCTGAAGCGTCGAGTTGGTCAGGTGGTACACCTGGAACGAGACCGCCACGATGGTGACCTGGTTCCCGAGCATCGAGACCAGCTGGCCGGAGAACAGGAGCCGGAAGTCGCGGCTCGCGCGCAGCGGGGAGAGGTCGACGAGGATCCGCGGCACCGCGCGATGCTAGGAGAGCCGGCGCCGAATCGACGGTGCCCCCGACTACGGTGATTGGGGCACAGTGTGCCCCGAGGAGGCAACGGGAAATGGTGCGTGCGGGACGTGGGACGCGTGAGGATGCGCCGGACGCACAGGTGGACTTCGTCCAGCTGTTGAGCCCCACCGGGGAGCGTGTCGAGCACAAGGACTATGCCCTCGAGATCTCGGCGGACGAAGCGAAGGGCCTCTACCGCGACATGGTGCACGTCCGGCGCGTCGACGTGGAGGCCACGTCGCTGCAGCGCCAGGGGCAGCTCGCCCTGTGGGCGCCGCTGCGCGGCCAGGAGGCCGCACAGATCGGTGCCGGACGCGCGCTCGAGCCCGACGACTTCTCCTTCCCCGGCTACCGCGAGCACGGCATCGCGTGGTGCCGCGGCATCTCGCCCGCCCAGTCGGCCCGCAGCTTCCGCCAGGTGACCAACGGCGGCTGGGACCCCTACGAGTTCAACCACGCCGAGCCGTCGATCGTGATCGGCAACAACGCGATCAACGCGGTCGGCTACGCGATGGGCGTCCAGCACGACGGTGCAGAGTCCGCCGTCATGGTGTGCATCGGCGACGGCGCGATGAGCCAGGGCGACATCGCCGAGTCCTTCGTGTGGGCGGCGGTGTTCCAAGCACCCGTGGTCTTCCTGCTCCAGAACAACCACTGGGCGATCTCTGAGCCGACGGAGCGCCAGAGCCGGATCCCGCTGTACAAGCGCGCGGACGGCTTCGGCTTCCCCGGCGTGCGCGTCGACGGCAACGACGTGTTCGCCATGCTGGCGGTCACGAGGGCCGCGCTCGCGCGGGCACGAGAGGGCTCGGGGCCAACCCTGATCGAGGCCTTCACCTACCGGATGGGCGCCCACACGACCTCGGACGACCCCACCCGCTACCGGATCCTCGCCGAGGTCGAAGAGTGGGAGCGCAAGGACCCGATCGACCGGCTCCGCACGTACCTGCTGGCGACCAAGGCCGCCGACCAGGCGTGGGTCGAGTCCATCGACGCCGAGGCCGACGTCGCGGCCCGCGAGCTTCGAGATGCCGTGCTGTCGATGTTCGGCCCCTCACCGATCTCGATCTTCGACCACGTCTACCAAGAGCCGCACCCGCTCGTCGACGAGGAGCGCGCCGAGATGGTCGCGCTGATAGGTGCCGAGGAAGCAGGGAGTCTCAAGTGACCGAGCGCACACTCGCCAAGGCCATCAACGAGGGCTTGCGCAAGTCCATGGAGGACAACCCCAAGGTGCTGCTCTTGGGCGAGGACATCGGCAAGCTCGGGGGCGTCTTCCGCGTCACCGACGGCCTGCAGAAGGACTTCGGCGAGCTGCGCGTCATCGACTCGCCGCTCGGCGAGGCGGGGATCGTCGGCGCCTCGGTGGGTCTCGCGATGCGCGGCTACCGGCCCATCTCGGAGATCCAGTTCGACGGCTTCGTCTACCCGGCCTTTGACCAGCTGGTCTCCCAGGTGGCCAAGCAGCACGCGCGCTCGGAGGGCGCGATCACGATGACGCTCGTGGTCAGGATCCCCTTCGGCGGCGGCATCGGGGCGGTCGAGCACCACTCCGAGAGCCCCGAGGCCTACTTCGCGCACACCGCCGGGCTGCGCGTGGTGTCCCCGTCGACGCCGAACGACGGGTACTGGATGATCCGCCAGGCGATCGAGTGCGCGGACCCGGTGATCTTCTTGGAGCCCAAGTGCCGGTACTGGGAGAAGGGCGAGGTCGACGAGACCGCGCCGCCCTCGAGCCTCTTCAGCGCGGCCGTGCGCCGCACGGGCACCGACGCCACGCTCGTCAGCTACGGACCGAGCGTGAAGACCTGCCTCGCGGCCGCGACGGCGGCCGAGGGCGAGGGGCGCAGCCTCGAGGTCATCGACCTGCGATCGATCTCACCGCTCGACGTGGCCACCGTGGTCGCCTCGGTCGAGAAGACCGGGCGACTGATCGTCGCGCACGAGGCCCCCGTGTTCGGCGGCATCGGCGCGGAGATCGCGGCCCGGCTCACCGAGCGGTGCTTCTACTCGCTCAGCGCGCCACCGCTGCGCGTCGGCGGGTACCACACGCCCTACCCGCCGAGCCGCGTCGAGGAGGACTACCTCCCCAATGTCGACCGCCTGCTCGACGCGCTCGACCGCGCATTCGAGTTCTAGGTCGTGGCATCGCGCGAGTTCTTGCTGCCTGACGTCGGCGAGGGCCTGACCGAGGCAGAGATCGTGACGTGGAAGGTGCACGTCGGCGACACCGTGACACTCAACCAGCCGCTCGTCGACATCGAGACCGCGAAGGCGACCGTCGAGCTGCCGAGCCCCTACGAGGGCACGGTCGTCGCGCTGCTCGCCGAGCCCGGCGACGTCGTGGACGTGGGCTCGGCGATCATCTCGATCGACGTCGGCGGCGACGAGCCAGCCGCGGCCACGTCCGAGTCGACAACGGCGGAGGCGCCGTCGGCGCGCACCGCGGTCCTCGTCGGCTACGGCGTCGCGACCGAGACAGCGCCATCGCGGCGGCACCGACGCAGCGCCGCGGGGCCACCCGCAGCGACTGCCCCCAGCACTCCGGTTCCGGTCACCGGCGCTCCGGGCGTGCCGCAGCTCGCTCCGCGCTCCACCCCGCCGGTGCGCAAGTACGCGAAGTCGCTGCACGTCGACCTCGCCTCGGTCCAGGGCACCGGGCGCGACGGGCTCATCACTCGCGCCGACGTCGAGCAGGCCGCCTCGCCGCGGACGACGACGACCGTGCACGCACCGCCAGGACCGTCCAAGTTCGCGGGCGTCACGATCGCCGGCTGGGACGACGGCCCGCTCGAAGAGCGGATCCCCGTGCGCGGAGTGCTCCGTTCCATGGCAGAGGCGATGGTCAAGAGCGCGTTCACCGCGCCGCACGCGGCCGCGTGGCTGAAGGTGGACGCGACGAGGACGATGGACCTCGTCGCGTCGGTGCGGGACCGCCCCGCGCTCGCCGGCCTCAAGCTGTCGCCGCTCGCGTTCATCGCGCTCGGCGTGTGTCACTCGGCTCGGGCGCACCCCGGCATCAACTCGTCCTTCGACGACGCCGCTGGCGAGGTGATCGTGCGTCGCTCGATCGGCCTCGGCATCGCGGCCGCGACCGACCGCGGCCTCATCGTCCCCAACATCAAGGCAGCGGACAAGCTCGACCTGGTGGGGATGGCACGTGCCCTCGACGCGCTGGTCGCGACGGCGAGGGCGGGCACGACGACGCCGGCGGACATGCTGGGCACGACGCTCACCATCACCAACGTCGGTCCGTTCGGCATCGATGGCGCCGTGCCGATCCTGCCGCCCGGGACCGCCGCCATCGTCGCGGTGGGCCAGATCTCGCCGCAGCCCTGGGTGCTCGACGGCGCGCTGTGCGTGCGACAGGTCGTCGAGCTGGCGGTGACGTTCGACCACCGCATGGTCGACGGCGCGCTCGCCTCGACGTTCCTGCGCGACCTCGCGAGATTCGTCGAGGACCCGGCCGCGGCGCTCCTCGTGGGATAAGGGTCGACCCGCGCGTCGACCTCGGTCGCTACCCGCGCCGCGACGCGCGGAGCGCCGCGAGCTGGGGCGCTGCGGCACCCGGGCGTGGGCGACGTCCTCGCCGGCGCGACGAGCCGTCCAACGCGTACTGGCTGCCTGAGTCGATGCGCTGAGCGACAGGCTCAGCGACCCGCACCCGGCGACTCGGCGGTCGCCTTCAGCCGCTCGAGCGTCGCCTGCATCGTCGCGCGGTTGTGCGGCCCGCGGTCCTTCACCCCCGTCGCGAGGCGACCCAGCGCCTTGAGGATCGGCCCGCGCTCGTCGGTGAAGGCCTCGGTCACCGTGCAGCCCTGCTCGGTCGCGGCGAGCTCGTAGCGCCACTCGGCGACCTTCATGCCCAGCGCGGTGACCTGGAAGGCCAGTGCCCGCTCGGGGTCGGCGGTCACGATCCGACCGTGCGTCGTCCAGGTCTTGGACCCGCGGCGGTTCGATCCCTTGAAGGTTGCGCCGACGACGGGTCCCCTCGCGCCGCGCAGCCACTCCGCGCCCTCGTTCTCCGGGGACCACTCGCCCATGCGCGGGAGATCCGAGATGAGCGCCCAGACCGTGCTCGGTGAGGCGGCGATGTCCGCGGAGACCGCGACGGGTGTCGTCATGGGCTCACCGTACCGTGCGCACCGTGGGCATTCCCTCGCGAGGTCTCACGACCCGGCCGCGCGCGAGCTCGCGAGCGGGGTTGCATCGAGCCCGCAGTGGTACGTGCGTGCCTCGCGGGCCGCGGCGGGGGGTCCTGCACCCGTGGCGGCTCCGTTCGAGATCCCGACGGCCGCGAGCAGTCCGCCCAGCGCGCAGCACGCCGCGGCGACGTCGATCGAGGTCCGAAAGCCGACGGCGAACTGTGCGGGATGCAGGTAGCTGTGCCCGGTGATGCCCGAGGCGGCCGGCAGCACGGCGACGGCGAGCAGCCCGCCGAGGCGGGCGACGTCGTTGTTGAACGCCGACGCGATGCCCGAGTGCTCGACGGGGATCGCCGCGAGCGCGGTCGCCGTCAGCGGCGCCACGGTCGTCGCGAGCCCGAGCCCCAGCACGATGACGCCGGGCAGCACGCCCGTGACGTAGGTCGAGTCCGACGTCGTCCGAGCCAGCAGGACGAGGCCCACGCCCACGACGATCGGGCCCACGGCCATCTGCAGGCGCGGGCCGATCGAGGCCGCGAGCCGGCCTGATCGCGAGGACAAGGCGAGCATCAGCAGCGTCAACGGCAGGAGCGACGCGCCCGAATCGAGCGGCGTGTAGTGGTCGACGACCTGCAGCTCGGTGGGCAGGAGGAAGAGCACGCCGCCAAGCCCTGCATAGACGAACAGCGTCACGGCATTGGTCACGGTGAATTGGCGCACCTTGAAGAACGCCACGGGGAGCATCGGCGCCGGCGAGCGGCGCTCGACGACCACGAGGGCTGCCGCGCACAGGCAGCCGGCGACGAGAGCGCCGACGACGATCGGTGAGCCCCAGCCGAGCGTCGGGCCGTCGATGAGGCCGAAGACGATCCCACTGAGCGCCAGCACCGCGGCGAGCGCACCTGGCACGTCGATCCGACGGGCGTCAGGATCGCGTGATTCGGGGATGTGGCGGCTCGTGAGCCACAGGACGGCGGCGCCGAGGGGGACGTTGATCACGAAGATCCATCGCCACGACGCCGCCGCGATGAGGTAGCCCCCGAGGAGCGGGCCCGCGGCGGTCGCGACCCCACCGAGCCCCGACCATGCGCCGATCGCCCGCGCGCGGTCACGCGATGCGAACGACGCCTGGATGATCGCGAGGCTCCCCGGGGTGAGGAGCGCGGCCCCGACGCCCTGGAGCACGCGGGTCGCGACGAGCATGGTGGGGTCGATCGACAGCGCGCAGGCAGCTGACGCGAGCGTGAACCACACGATGCCGATCGAGAAGACTCTGCGTCGTCCGAACCGGTCTCCAAGTGCCCCGCCGACCAAGAGCAGCGACGCGAGCGTCAGGGAGTAGCCGGTGACCACCCACTGAAGCACGCTGAATGAGGCGTGGAACTGGCGCCCGATGCTGGGCAGCGCGATGCCGACGACGGTGGCGTCGATCGCCGCCAAGCCCGAGCCGAGGACCGTCGCGACGACGATCCAGCGTCCGGCGCCGCTCGACATGCGCACGCCGTCGAGGTGCTCGGTCCCCGTCACGTGGCACGTCGCGGGCAATCGGGATGACAGTGAGAGGTCACGTGTCGTGCGCGGCGCGCTCGTGGTCGACGGCGGCAGCGATTGCGGGCCGGCCCTCAGCCCGACGTGGTGCGCCGAGGTGTCGACGCCAGGATCTCGAGGGCCCGGTCGGCGTGGGCGTCGGTGTTGAACTCCGAGCCGATGATCCCGAGGACCCGTCGGTCCTCGTCGAGGACGAAGGTCTTGCGACGGACCTTCAAGATGTCGAGGGCCCGCTTCACGCCGAACGCGGTCGCGACGGTACCGTCGCGATCGCTCAGCAAGGGGTAGTCGAGCGAGTTGGCGTCCGCGAAGCGGGCCTGCTTGTCGACCGTGTCCATCGAGATGCCGACCCGGACGGCTCCCGCGGCCTCGAAGTCCGACCCGAGGTCGCGGAAGTGGCAGCTCTCCTTCGTGCACCCGTGCGTCATGGCCGCTGGATAAAAGAAGAGGACAAGTCGCCTCCCCGCGGCGATCGACGTGAGCGACCGCACCGCGCCCGTCTGGTCCGCGAGCTCCACGTCCGGTGCGACGTCGCCCTCGTGCATGGCCAGATCGTACGGCGCGGGACGGCGACGTTCCGCAATCGGTGCGGGCGCTGGCCGCGTGGCTCAGGGGTCGAAGCGAAAGCCGATGCCACGCACCGTCACGAGGTGGACCGGGGTGGCGGGATCGTGCTCGATCTTCCGTCGGATGCGCTTGACGTGGGTGTCGAGGGTACGGGTGTCCGCGAGGTGCTGGTCCCACCACAGCGTGTCGATGCACTCCTCGCGCGTCACGACCTGCCCGGCTCGCGAGACGAGCAGCGCGAGCAGGTCGAACTCCTTGCGCGACAGCTCGAGCACCGCACCGTCGACCGATGCCTCGTGTCGTGCGAGGTCGAGCCGCACGCCGCCTGCGCTCACGATCGGGTCGTCGACCGCGGGGTCGTGACGCCGTCGCAGCACGGCGCGCATGCGAGCGACGAGCTCGCGGAGCCGGTAGGGCTTCGAGACGTAGTCCGCCGCGCCGAGCTCGAGTGCGAGCACGACGTCGACCTCGCCGTCGCGCGCGGTCACCATGATGACCGGCACGTCGCGCTCGGCTCGAAGCTCGCGGCACAGCTCGATGCCCGAGATGTCGGGGAGCATGACGTCGAGGAGCACCAGGTCCGGCCGGTCACGACGAACCGCCGCGCGCGCCTCGGCGCCGTCCGCCGCGACGATGACGTCGAAGCCCTCTTGGCTCAGGCCGACCGCGAGCGCGTCTCGGTAGCTCTCCTCGTCGTCGACGACCAGGACGAGCTCGTGGCGGCGCTCCTCGATCGTCGGCGCGGCGACAGGGTCCGTCGTGCTCACCGCACCGCACGGGGGACCAGGTGGAGCGAGCGCGGCGTGCTGCAGCGCGTCGGGCGCGGGCGCGTCGGTTGGCACGCGGCGTGCGGTCGAAGCTGCACCGCCGGCGTGCCGGCGCCGCTCGAGGTGGGCACGACCGTCGGCTGAGGGGGAGAGTTCCGCCGAGGCCATGCCACGTCTGCACCGTACGGGTGGGAGATGAACGAGGGGTGAAGCGCACCCGACTCCGAGGTAGTCATCCGGTGACCCGGCCATTCACGGCGGCGGTTGTGCCAGCCGCCGGGGTGGCTCATCCTGGGATCCTCCGTGAAGCTGCACGCCGGCTCGTGGTGGACCGCTCCGAGCCGGTCCCACCCGTCGTGGCCGTCCGTGACCACCGACGCCGAATCGATGCTCGGAGCGAATGGCCAGTTACGGCGCACTCAGCCAATCGTCGGCGTCAGGCGCTTTCCCATCGATCTCCTCGTCGAGCGCGTCGAGACGGTGCCCGAGCTCGTCCACCCATGCTTCGGGCGTGCCGCCATCAGGCAAGGTGACGCCTGCACGGCTCCGCCACAGCGCGTCACCAAGCATCGTACGGATGTGCCATGCCATGACTCGGGTGATGCGCAGGGTCCTCCCCGACAGCGTCTCGTACTTCGCGACGGTTGCCCGCAGAAGGCCCATGCCAGTCCCCTGGGAGGGGAGGTAGCGAAAGTCGAACTCAGGCTCGTGTGCACCACCGTGTTCGAAGTCGACGACAACACGAAGGATGTGCTCGTCGAGATCCCATACCTGGTTGTATCCGTGAAGGTCGCCGTGGACGAAGACACGTCCGCCAGGGACTCCCTGGACGCGATCCACCCAATCGCACCACGTCCGGACCGTCTCAAGTTGGTCGGTCCGAATCCATTGTGCGATGCCCTGACGGAGCTCGTCGGTGGTCGCTTGCGGCATGGGAGCAGGGAGCGGATCCAATGCGCCCTCGACAAACGAGAGGACCCCTGGCTCATGGAGCTTCGAGAGGAAGCGCGCCAGCTCCGTCGCCGTGCGATCGACATGGTGGGGCCGGCAGCGCACGTCGGCCTCAGAGGTCAGAGGATCCCCTGGAACCAGCTCGGTCACGAGGATGACCGGATCGTCGGAGCGAAAGAGCACCCGGGGAATGCGCAGCGACGTGCGCTCGGGCGCCAAGGCGTCCAGGACGCGAATCTCGTGCCAGAGTCTCTGAGCGGCGAGCTCTGACCAGCCGAACTTCACAACGAATCGCTCGTCGATCGTGGCGCTTCCCGACGACCACTTTGGGTCCGACTGCTCGATCCAAGGATGCAACACGACGTTCCCGCCCGCGAAGTCCGGGGCGACGCGCGCGAGCTCGTGAACCAGTGATTCGACAGAGCGGTCCTTGAGCCACGTCGGCACGCCCGGCATCTTGTCGGATGCCCGTGGCGACCGTGCGGAGTGTGGCACCCACCCGGGCGCCACAGCCGACTGCTATCTGCCGGTGCGCTCGCGGTGCGTGCACCCTGGCCAGCAGCAAGGCCGACGCTGGCCCTCCTCCAGCTCCTCCTGGGTCCGGCGAATGCGGCGTTCTCTGGTCATCTGCTGCTTGGCAGCCTCGACCCAGCAGATGAACTCGTTGCGGGCCAGCGGCGTGATGTCCGTCCAGGCACCGAGTGCCGTGGGGTTGGCGATCAGTGCGTTGCGCAGGTCGACTGGAAGCTTGTGCACTACCCCACCGGGCACTCGCTGGCTGCTCATTGGGCCACGGTACCGAGTCAGGGTGAGCGCTCTCTCCAACCAATCGGCCCCGGAGCCAGACCCCCACGCCGGAGCCGTCAAGGAGCTCGGCGGCGACTTGCAGCGCGAGTCGGGTCTTGCCGACGCCGCCTGCGCAGGTGAGCGTCCCGAGCGACCGCTCCACGAGCTCCCGAAGCTCGGCGACCTCTGCCTTTTTGCCGGATGTGAGTTCCAAGCCCGCCGTAAACTCGCCCGTTCGACGAGGAGGGTGGATGTGGTTGGGGACGAACGGGAAGCTGACGACGAGATGCTGCGGGACATTCTGCGGAAGCAGCGAGAAGCGGTTTTGGCGGTCGTCGAGGGACTGGACGAGTCGGACTGGCATCGGTCGGTCGTCCCCACTGGCTGGACGCCGGCAGGGATGATCGAGCACCTGGGCGGCGCCGAGTGGCACTGGTTTCAAGGCGTCGTGGCGGGCAAGCAGCCTGAGCTGCCGGGCGACCTCGCTGAAGATCAGCCGCCGTACGACCCCCTGACCGTGGTGTTCACAGCCGACGAGCCCTCGACGGAGGTCATCGCCTTTTACCGCGACCAGTGCGCGCAGTCCGATGCGGTGCTGGCGACAACCCCCCTCTCGGCCCAGCCGCTGGGCAAGCACGGGCCATTCGAGCCACCGAATGTTCGTTGGGTCGTGCTGCACATGATCGAGGAGACGGCGCGTCATGCCGGGCATCTGGACATCGCGAGGGAGCTGCTCGACGGCACGACCCGGCTGGGTGGCCGCTGACTCGCTCTAGTCCTTCTGCCTCCTGAATCGGTCGTGTTCAGCGTGGCCGGAGCGCAAGCCAAGACCGCTCTGCTGTACAAGGACGGCCGTTGGGGGAGTGGTTCTTGGCGTGGCCGTCCGTGCCAGCGATGAGCCAGTTCTCGGGAGGTCGCAGGATGAGCATCGAAGTAGTCATCAGGATCAACGCCTCGGTAGGCCGAGTCTGGGCAGTTCTGATTGATGTGGAGAAATGGCCCGAGTGGACCACGATGAAGTCAGTTGCCCGGGTTGATGGTGGAGCGCTCGCCGTGGGAAGCAAGGCTCGCATGAAGCAGCCCAAGCTCGGCTCGACGGTCTGGACAGTCACGGAGTTCTCCCCTGGCCGTTCCTTCGTCTGGGAGGCGAAGCGACCGGGCCTGACACTCGTCGCGGGCCACCGCATAGATGTCGTTGGTCCCAGTGCCGTGAACCTCACACTCTCGATAGATCAAAGAGGACCCTTTGGCCGCATTGTCGCTCGCCTCACGAGAGGGACGGTCACGAGGCTCGTCCAACGTGAAGCAGAAGGGCACAAGCGACGGTCGGAGGCTCCAGGCTCCATGGCAAGGATCGTGCCTCTTGGCCACTCCCACGGCCTGTACTGGACGATCGAGTCCGCTCAGAAGATGAGCGGCACGAGCATCTTGGTCGATCGCTTGTACACGGGGTAGGTGTCTGGAAACTGCTCGGTCATGTAGCGCTCCTCGACGGTCGCGCTGTAGACGAAGTAGATCCCGGCAAGGACCACTGCGGTTAGCCACATCCAACTCAAGGCCAGGGCAGTGCCGACGCCAGCGATCAGGATGCCCGAATAGATTGGGTGGCGCACCAGATGGTAGGGGCCGCTGGTCACCAGCTCGGGGTCGACCTTCTGCGTCATCGGCGTGCCCCAGTTGCGCCCGAGGTGCATGCGGGCCCAGATTGCGAATGCCAGCCCCAGGGCGAAAAGGGCAAGACCCAGGCCCGCGCGCCACGCATCGGTAGTGAGATCGTGGCCGCGCAATGCTCCCGCACGAATTAGGAGGATCGCGACGACAGCGATCACCGCCCGGATGCCCAGTTCGCGGGACCACGGGACGCGACCCCTCTTCATGGAAAATGCGGCCACGATCCAGTACAGCCAGAACGCTGCCCATCCGACGGCGAAGACGATCTCGACCACTCTCATCGCGATCAGACTGCCACCGCGGGGGAGCTCGGAATGGTGCTGCGATCACTGCCCGGATGACGCGGCCGAGTGAAACGCGCAGGGCTGGACCTAATCAGGCCCTGGCCTTCCTCTGCTGGGCTGCAATCTGGTTCACGATGTCCGTGGTTGCCGCACTTGCCTTCTTCTGAGGGCCGACCCAAACAATCAAATGGCGGATCGAGCCCTGGGCGGCTGCATAACGCCTCCGACCCGGCGTTCCGGGGCACCTGGTTCGAGAGGTCAGTCTGAGGGGTCGCTGGAGGGGACGACCTCGTCGATGTACAGCCGGTATCGAACGAGCCGGTCCGCGTCGTCCCACTCGTGAACGACCACGCCGTCGTACATCACGTTGGTGGGAGGACCGCTCTCAACGTGAATCTCGATGGCAGCCGCGCGCCCAAGTTCATAAGTGCGAACCGGCGTGACCACCACCTGTTGGTGATCGCGCCAATCCAATTGATACTGCCACCGAACAGCTGCAGATCCCCGAAGTGGCTCGTCGCCGACGCGTTTGAAATCGATGTCCTCGGCGACCAGTTCGAGGAGTCCGTCGAGATCGCCGTCGTTGTGGCGATCGATGTATACGCGAGAGAGCTCACCCGGAGCGGCCACTCCTTCTCTCCCTTCCTGGAGTCTTTAGCCAAGTGTGTCCGCTCAGCACCTGACGCCCGGTCCCGGTTAGGGCAGTCCCGCTCACGTTCTGTTCACGGGACTGGGGGCCCTTCACTTGGAGCGATTCGGGCATTTGAGGCTCCGTCGTTCTGCGGTCCGGGGCAAGTTTAGGGTGGTGATGGCAAGGAACGGAGTTCAATGCCCAGCACGCAGCTGTATGACACCATCGGAGCTACCTACACATTGACTCGGTGCACCGAGCCGCGGATCGCCGCCCAGCTCTGGGCTGCGCTCGGTGATGCGCGAACCGTGCTCAATGTCGGGGCTGGCACGGGCTCCTACGAGCCCACTGACCGTGACGTGACCGCGGTGGAGCAGTCGGCGGTCATGCGTGCGCAACGCCCGAAAGGCGCAGCGCGGTGCATCGCTGCCACCGCGGACAGGCTCCCCTTCGCTGACCAGTCTTTCGACGCAGCGATGGCATTTGCCACCGCACATCACTGGCAGGACCCGATTGCTGGCGTGCGCGAGATGCAGCGTGTGGCTCGCTGCGTAGTGGTGTTCACTTGCGACACCACTGACCGGAGTTGGCGTCGCCGGTTCTGGTTGACCCGCGACTACCTGCCAGAGGTCGCTGCGTCTCGCGTCGGGCTCGCCACGGAGCTGGCCGACGCGTTGGGAGCTCGAATTGAGCCGGTGCCCGTTCCGTGGGACTGCGCTGATGGTTTTTTCGAGGCCTATTGGCGCCGGCCTGAGGCGTACCTGGACGAGAACGTACGACGCGGAATATCGGTGTGGGCCAGAGTCGGGCACGACGCCGAGCAGAGGGCAGTTCGCAACCTCGATGCAGACCTCGAATCTGGTTGGTGGGCCGAACGGAACTGCGACCTACTGGATCTCGAGGCAGCAGAGCTTGGCCTTCGTCTGGTGGTCGCCTGAATCGGCTCAAGCCGCGCAAAGAGTCAGCCCCCAGGCCGGCGATCCGGGGAAGCGTTAGCTGGCATGGCGAGACACGTATTCGTCCAGGGCCTCACGACTCACGTCAGCCAATCTCTTGCCCTGAGCCCTGGCGAGTTCTTCGAGTGCAGTCCTCGTCTCCGGTGGAACGCGAACGGTCAGACTTGGCGTACGAGTGTTTCCCCCCGTCACTGATGGGCGACCTCGATGCCGGGCGAGGGCTCGCTGCACCAACTCCTCGGCGATCTGTTCGGTCAGTCGTCGCCCATCGGCCAAATAGACCTCCTCGGCGTCGAGATCGACGTCGGTCCCGATTGCTCCGGGCTCGATCTTGCGGCGTGTCATCGACCCTTCTTTCGATGGCGCGTGGGCATCACGTGAATGATGAGGTAGCAGTCTGGTTTCTCGATCGCCACGATCTCGAGCTCTCGACCGCGTTCGTCGGCCGCGACCCAGCTAAGCGTCGTCTCGCCCGTGTCGGGATCGGCAGTGATGGTGGCAGCGGTCATGGCGATCACGTGGTGGGAGGACTTCTTTGCCGACTCGTTGCTTGCGGGCACCGCGTGTGAACCTTGCGACCCACCAACAACCGATAGCACGGCTCGGGGCGCTATCGCCCCCCGTGCTGCTACGGCGCTGTGAGAGATCGGGCCAGGACCCCGGCCTCCTCAAGCTCCCCCCGGAGATCGCGGGACGAGCGGAACAGGACGGTCTGGATCCCTAGCTTGCTGGCCGTCTCGAGGTTCTCCCTGGCGTCGTCAATCATCAACGTCGTGTTCGGCGTCAGGCCGAAACGGTCGAGCAGCCGTCTGAAGATGGCTGGCTCTGGTTTAGCCACTCCTTCCCGACCGGAGACGACGGT
>PMON01000011.1 GCA_003162395.1 Acidimicrobiaceae bacterium | reverse complement strand
CGGCATCTCGCCCGAACCCACGTCATCCTGCTCGTCCAGGACCTGGACGTCCGCGTGGTCGACGCAGCGACCGGCGAGCTGCTCAGGGAGCTCACGATCGACCTCTCCAAGCGCTACCACGGGACTGGGAAGCCACCGGGGCCGGCGCCGAAGCGTCGTCGATGAGATCGGCGAGTTGCAGGTTCACAGGTATTCCTATGTCCTGAGACATGGAGCGGGTGACGGGAATCGAACCCGCATTACCAGCTTGGAAGGCTGGGACTCTGCCATTGAGCTACACCCGCGCACCGTGGAGTCTACGACGTCGTAGTTTTGGCTCGTGGCGACGCTGACGCTCTACGAGCGCGTCGGTGGCGAGTCGTTCTTCGTCGCGCTCGTTGACCGCTTCTATGACGGCGTCGTCGCTGACCCGCTGCTGCGACCGATGTACCCCGACGACCTCACCGACGCGCGCGATCACCTCTCGCTGTTCCTGATCCAGTACTGGGGCGGACCCCGTACCTACAGCGACACGCGCGGGCACCCCCGCCTGCGGATTCGCCACGCGCCGTTCGTCGTCGACGATGCCGCGCGAGACGCGTGGCTCGGCCACATGCACGACGCGCTCGACGGGGCCCAGCTCGACGCCGACGTCCGCGAGGAGCTCGACGGCTACTTCGAGATGGCCGCCAACCAGCTGCGGAACACCTGATCAGTCGTCGCGCTGGAGCCACGGCAGCGACGCGCCTCGCGCGTGCCAGTGGTAGACGACGCACGTGCCGGCGCACAGGTCGTGCAGCGCCCGCCGGTCGGCGCGAAGCTCGACGCCGACGACCGCGACGAACCAGAACGCGATGCTGACCGGGAGCACGAGCGTCCGGATGATCGCCGCACGCCTCGGGATGCTGCGTCCCTCGGTGGTCGTGACCCGCGCACCCACGATGGCCATGCCGATCGTCCGTCCCGAGAGCGCCCACTGCGTGGCGAAGTACAAGAACCCCCAGGCGACGATTGCGACGATCCCGACCACGCGGTGGCCGAGGATCGAGTACGAGCTCCCCGCGAAGAGCCGGACGGCCGCTTGGATCCCGAGCGCGAGCAGCAAGAACAGCCCCCAGCCTGCCCCGACGTCCATGGCGAGCGCCACGAGGCGCGAGACGCCCCCGGCGTACTGGCCCTCGCGGCCCTGTGGGCCGCGCTTCGGCGAAGCCTGGACGAGGGCGGGCGGCCCGAGTGGCTTGCCCGCCGTCCGCCGGTCGCGAAGGGCCACCCGATCCAGCAGCTCGTCGAGCGAGACGACCTGGCGACGGAACAGGCCGAGGAACTCGCCGAGCATCCCGCTCGTCGACTGGGCGATGATCGGGCCGAGGTTGGCACGGCGGACGAGCTCGTCGAGGTCGATTCGATCCGCGATCGCGTCGATGTCGAGGCGTGCCGCGATCGCGTTCACGTCCACTCGCTCGACGACGCGCTCGACGTCGACACGATCCATGAGCGCGTTCGGGTCCACCCGCTCGACGACCGCGTTGACGTCGATGCGACGCACGACGTCGTTCACGTCGATGCGCCGCACGATCTCGCTGACGTCGACGGCCTCGACGATGCGCTTGACGACCTGCTCGGCGATCGCCTGGGGGAGTCGCTCGAGGGGGCTCTGCCGACGGGGACTCACGGCGCGCGCACCACGGTCAGCACCGCGACATCATGGCACCGCTCATTCGACGGCCCCGCATGGCGAAGTTGCAGGGCCAGGGACGAAGAGGTGACCGTCGTCGTCGGCGGCGAGCCCGGGTTACCCTTCGGGCGTGACCGCCTCCCGGTGCGCGTCGTGCGGCAACCGCACGAGGTTCGACGTCCTGGCGACGACCACGGCGAGGGCGTTCCACCACGTCTCCTTGGGCGGCGAGGTGCGCGCCGAGGACGAGGCGGTGCTCGAGCGCTCGATCGCGTCGGTCACGTGCCGGTGGTGCGGCCACGGCGCAGGCGTCGAGGCCATTGAGCAGCCTGAAGGCGAGCCGTCGTCCCCGTGACGCGTGGCCTCAGCGAGGAGGAGGCTGCCGAGGCCCTGGCGCGCGCGGTGCCCATACCGCCGGGACGCTCGACGCCCCGGCGACCGCGGACGTCGCTGCGCGGGCTCGATCCGCGAGGTGCCGACGTCGTGGTCCAGTTCGCGGGCACCAGCCTCGTCGTGTTTCTCTCGACGACCTGCGACGGCTGCCGGGACCTCGCCTGCCTGGTGCGCGAGGGCGTCGGTGGCGTCAGCGTCCTCGGGGTCCTGCGGGTCCCGCCCGGTGGGCTCCCGAGCGGGGAGCTCTCGAGCTTCGTGGGCGCGAAGGGCCGGTGGCTCGTTGGCGACGACGCGTTCGAGGCGTACGAGGTGAGCTCGGCACCGTTCTTTGTCATCGTGGATGCTGCCGGCGACGTCGTCGTCGAGGGCGTCGCCCTCGGTCGGCGTGACGTCGCCGAGCACTGCGCTCGCGTGCTTGCCGGAGCGCCTGACGCCGTCCGAGCCGTCGACAAGGACGGGTGATGTCACAGGTCCACCGCAACCTGACGGGGTGGATGCGAAGCGAGGGGAGTCAGGTATGTCGGAAGAGACGCCAGCAGGCACCGAGGCGGACGGCGAGCCGGTCACGATCGACTGCGACCGGTGCGTCCTGCAGCACACGTCGTCGTGCAAGGGCTGCCTCGTCAGCTTCGTGCTCGACCGCGATCCCGGCGACGCGGTCATCATCGATGCCGACGAGGCGCGGGCGCTGCGCGTGCTCAGTCGCGCGGGGCTGGTGCCGCCGTCGCGCTTCGAGGCGAGCGCCTCGTAGCCCGCGGGGCGCGTCGTGATCCGCACCCTGCTCGTCACCAACGACTTCGCGCCCAAGCTTGGGGGGATCCAGAGCTACCTCGAAGCGCTCTGGCTGCGGCTCGACCCGGCGTCGACTGGCGTGCTCACCGCGAGCTCGGACCAAGGTGCCGGCGCCTACGACGAGGTCCAGCGCGCACGCGGGCTACGGATCGACCGGGTTGCGACGTCGACGCTGTATCTGCCCACGCGCCGCGCCGGCGCCGCCGTCGACGCGGCGATCGAGCGCGTCGCGCCCGACCTCGTGCTCTACGACCCCTGGGTGCCGCTCGGCGCGCTCGGGCGGCGGGGGGGCGTTCCCTACGGGGTCGTGCTCCACGGCGCGGAGGTGACGATACCGGCGAGGATGCCCGGTCTTGCGAGGTGGTCCAAGGACGTGCTCGCGCACGCCGCGGTGGTCGTGTGCGCCGGGTCGTACCCCGAGGCCGAGGCACGTCGGCTCGCGGGCAGTGCCATGCCGCCGGTCGTCGGGATCCCCCCGGGCGTCGACGTGGCGCGGTTCGCGCCCCTCGACGAGCGGGCGCGCGCCTCGGTGCGCACGCGGCTGCTGCTCCCGGGCACCGGTCCGCTCGTCGTCTCGGTCGGCAGGCTCGTGCCGCGCAAGGGCCTCGACGTGCTCATCGACGCCGCGGCGATCTTGGCGACGCAGGATCCATCGCTCACCCTCGCGATCGCCGGCGACGGGAGGGACCTGCACCGCCTGCAGCGGCGTGCCCGGTCCGCCCGCGTCCGGGTGCACTTCCTCGGCAAGGTGACAGACGCCGACAAGGCGGCCCTCATGGGCGCCGCCGACGTCTTCGCCCAGCCGTGCCGATCGCGGTGGGGCGGCCTCGAGCAGGAGGGGTTCGGCATCGTCTTTTTGGAGGCGGCCGCGTGCGGGGTGCCCCAGGTCGCGGGCCGCTCGGGCGGCTCGGACGAGGCGGTGGAGTCGGGCACGACCGGGCTCGTCGTCGACGACCCCACCGACCCCCACGCCGTCGCCGCCGCCCTCGACGCGATCCTCGGCGATCCAGGGCGCAGCGAGCAGATGGGACAGGCGGCGCGCGAGCGGGCACGGGCCGTGTTCGACTATGACGTGCTGGCCGGCCGCCTCGCGAGCGGCCTCGAAGCAGCGGTGGGCGGCGCGCGAGCGCCCACGTCGTAGGCTCTTTCGCCGTGGGGGAACGGGCATGACGGAGCGCGCCGTCGAGTCGATATCGGTCGCGGCTGACCCGGGCACGGTCTTCGCCGTCGCCGTGGACCTCGAGGACTATCCCGAGTGGGTGGGCGACCTCAAGAGCGTCGTCGTGACCGAGCGTGACCAAAAGGGCCGTCCCCTCGTCGCGACCTTCCGCGCGGCCGCGTTCGGGCGCTCCTCCACCTACACCCTGCGCTATGACTACGACGAGGCCCCGACGGTCCTGTCCTGGGTGATGGTCGAGGGCGACCTCACCTCCAAGCTCGACGGCTCCTACCGCTTCGAGCCCGCCGACGGCGGCACGCTCGTCACGTACCAGCTGGAAGTCGAGCTGCGCGTCCCGATCCCCGGGTTCGTGAAGCAGCGCGCGGCACAACGGATCCAGGGCACCGCCCTGCGCGAGCTGAAGGCGCGGGCCGAGTCCCTCTCGTGACCGCGGTGTCCGTCGGCGTGGACGTCGGCGGGACCAAGATCCTCGCGGTCCTGCTCGACGACTTGGGCCGCGTCCTCGCCGAGGCGCGGCACGCGACCCCGCCGGGTGAGGACGCCCCGGGCGTCGTGGTCGCCGACGCGGTCGCGGTGGCGCTCGGTGACCTCGCCGAGGTCGCGGGCTCGGGGTTCGCGGACCTGCCGGTCGGCATCGGGGTGCCCGGGATGCTGTCGCGTGACGGGACGCTGGTCTTTGCCCCCAATCTGCAGAGCGCGTCAGGTGCGGACCTCGCGACCGTGATGACCGAGCGCCTGGGCCGGCGCGTCGAGCTCACCAACGACGCCGACGCCGCGGCGGTCGCCGAGCACCGCCTGGGCGCGGCACGCGGCATCGACGAGTTCGTGATGGTGACATTGGGGACGGGCATCGGCGGCGGCGTGATCTCGGAGGGCCGGCTCGTGCGCGGCGCCCACGGGTTCGCCGGCGAGATCGGCCACCTCGTGATCGACACGTCGGGCCCTCGTTGCCCGTGCGGGAAGCGGGGGTGCTGGGAGCGCTACGCGTCGGGCGCCGGCGTCGCGCGCCTCGCCCGCGAGGCGGCGACCGCTGGCAGGCTGCGCGCGCTCGTCGAGCAGCTGGGTGACGCCGAGGCCGTGCGGGGCGAGGACGTCACCCACGCCGCGGCGGCGGGGGACCGAGAGGCGCTCGCGGTCCTCGAGGAGGTGGGGTGGTGGCTCGCGCTCGGCCTGTCGAACCTCGCCGCGGTGCTCGACCCGGCGTGCTTCGTGCTCGGCGGCGGGCTGGCCGAGGCGAGCGCCCAGCTCTTGCCGTCGACGCGCCGGCACCTGACCGGTCTGCTCGAGGCGGGCGAGCTGCGCCCCGTGATCCCTGTCGTCGCAGCCGAGCTCGGCTACCAGGCGGGCGCGATCGGGGCGGGGCTGCTCGCCGCGTCGAGCTGATGCGCCTCGGCGTCCTGCTCCCGACGTTCCAGCTGTCCCCGCGCACCGCGCTCGAGGTGGCGGCGAACGCGGCGGCACTCGGCCTCGACGGCGTCTTCTGCTACGACCACCTCTGGCCGATGGGGTCGCCCGAGCGGCCGGCGATCGCCCCCTTCGAGGTGCTCTCGGTCGTGGCTGCGCGCCACGACTCGCTCGTGGTCGGCCCCCTCGTCGCGCGAGTCGGGCTCGTCGGCAACGAGGTGCTCCTCAGCCAGTTCCGGGCGCTGCGCGTCGTCGCGGCCGGACGACTCATCGCCGCGATCGGCACGGGCGACCGCCTGTCGCGCGAGGAGAACCTCGCCTTCGGCATCGACTACGCGCCGCCCGACGAGCGTCGCGACCAGCTTCGCTCGCTCGCGGGCACGCTCCTCGACGAGGGCACGGAGGTCTGGGTGGGCGCTGGCGCGCCGAAGACGAACGCGATCGCCGACGAGCTCGGCTGCACGCTCAACCTCTGGAACGCGAGCGTCGCCGACGTCGAGCGCACCGCTGAGCTCGTCTCGGTCAGCTGGGCGGGCTTGGCACCGACGCGCAACGACGAGATCGACGTCGACGCCACGGCCGCGCTGCTTCGCACCCTCGACCGCGCGGGCTCGACGTGGGCCGTCTTTTCGACCGGCACGCCGCTCGAGGCCCTCGTCGAAGCGGTCGAGCTCGCCCACGACGACCCTCGTTAGGGACGGCCCGCCCCCGGCACGTCGACGACGCACGACTCGATCCGGCCCTCGCGCACGTGGGCGACCGCCGAGGTGGTCGAGCTCGGCGCGGTGGTCGCGAAGAGCGTGCGGCGGTCCTCGCCGCCCAGCATGCACGCGAAGCTCGTGAGGCTCGTCGCGAGCCGTGCGGTCACCTCGCCGCCCTCCCTCACCCGCAGGCACTCCCGGGCGGCGGGATTGGCAACCCAGACCTGCCCCTCGGCGTCGAGGCAGATCCCGTCGGGGAAGACGAGCTCGAGCTGGGCGAAGACGCGCCGGTCCGACAGGGTCCCGTCGATGGCGACGTCGAACGCGGTCAGGCGCCGCCCGAAGGTCTCCGCGACGATCAGGGTCCGGCCGTCCTCGGTGAGCACCGAGCCGTTCGGGAACGCCATGTCCGAGACGACCTGGCGGACCGAGCCGTCGGGGGCGACGACGATGAGGTTCGCCGTCGGCGGGCCGGGCTCGTTGAGGAGGCCCTCGACGCCGTGCTCTTCGAGCCAGTCGTCGAGGGCGAAGCCGAAGTTGCCCGCGTACGCGGTGCCGTCGGCAGCCACGACGAGGTCGTTCGCCCAGTGGCCGCAGTACTCGGCGAGCTCGGCGTGCCGCGCCTGCTCGCCGTCGGGGCGGATCGCGAGGATCGCGCAGTCGGTCATCGAGACCGCGAGCAGCGTGCCGTCGGCGAGCCACCCGAGCCCCGAGGGCTGGGTCGCGACGGTGTGCTCGAGCCGCTCGCCGTCCTCACCGAGCGAGAAGATCCCGTGCCGGTAGAAGTCGCTGAACCACAGCCGCCCGTCGTGCCACCGCGGCGCCTCGCCGAAGCTGAGCCCGGTGTGCGTCACGGTCGCGTCGTAGGTCGTCACCATCCGAACCTCCTTTGTGTTGTGACGCTACTGATGCGCCGCGTCGTGCGTCGGCGACGGCGTGCGGTCCCCGAGCGTGCGCGCGCGGGACACCGCGTCGAGCCACGCCGCGTACGCGGCGTCGCCGGCCAGGTCCTCTCGCGGCGAAAAGGACGCCGCTTGATCCCAGGAGCCCTCGAGCCCAGCGAGCGTCAGCTCGTCGACCGCGACGCCCGCGATCAGCGCGGCACCGATCGCGGTTGCCTCGACGGAGGAGGGTCGGCGCACCGTGAGCGCGGCGCCGTCGGCCAGCAGCTGGCAGAGCAGGTCCATGGCGGTGGCCCCGCCGTCGACGCGGAGCTCGGTGAGCTCGATGCCGCCGAGGCGCATCGCGTCGAGCATCGCCCGACCGAGGAAGCCGAGCGACTCGACGACCGCGCGCGCGACGTGGGACCTCGTGACGCCGCGCGACAGGCCCGTGAGCGTCCCGCGGGCAGACGGGTCCCACCACGGGCTGCCGAGCCCCGTGAAGGCGGGGACGAACGTCGCGCCGTTGGCGTCGGTGACGCTCGCCGCGAGGACGCCGACCTCGCCGGACGCCTCGATCAGGCCGAGCTCGTCGCGGAGCCACTGGATCGCCGCGCCGGCGACGAACGCCGACGCCTCGAGGGCGAAGCTCCTCGCACCGTGCTCGCCGAGGTCCCACGCGACCGTGGTCACGAGCCCCTCGACGCTCGGCGGGCGCGCCTGGCCCGCGTGCACGAGGAGGAACGCGCCCGTGCCGAAGGTGGCCTTCACCATCCCCGCTGAGGTGCAGCGCTGCCCGAAGAGGGCTGCCTGCTGGTCGCCAAGGATGCCCGCGACCGGCACGCCGGCGAGCAGGGGCACGACCCCCTGCCCGACGGTCCCGATGACCCCGCACGACGGCACGATCGTCGCGAGCGCGTCGGTGGGGACCGAGAAGAGCGCGCACAGCGCCGGGCTCCACGCCGCCTCGTCGAGGTCGTAGAGCATGGTCCGCGAGGCATTGGACGGGTCCGTCACGTACGCACCGCCGTCCGTGCCACCTGTCAGGTGCCAGGCGACCAAGGTGTCGACCGTGCACAGGCCGAGCTCGCGCGCGCCGTCGAGCGGTGCGTGCTCGAGCAGCCACTGCATCTTGGTCGCCGAGAAGTACGGGTCAGCCGTGAGCCCCGTGCGCGCTCGGATCACGACGTCATCGCCTGCATCGCCGAGCGACGCGCACCGAGCTGCGGTCCGCCGGTCCTGCCAGACGATCGCGGGCGCCATCGCCCTGCCGTCCGAGCGGTCGATCGCGACGGTCGTCTCGCGCTGGTTGGTGATGCCGATCGCGACGACCTCGTGGTCCGCGTCGTTCAGTCGAGTCGTGAGCTCATGGAGCGTCTCGTCGACGAGGCGGAGGATCTCGTGGGCGTCGTGCTCGACCCAGCCCGGGACGGGATAGGACTGCGAGAGGTCGCGATGCGCGACGTCGATGACGCGACCGAGCGGGTCGACGGCGAGCGCCCGCACGCCCGTGGTCCCCGCGTCGACGGCGAGCAGGACGCGCACGCGAGGAGGCTAGGCCCGAGCCGCTCGCGGCGACGAGGACGCGCGCGCCAGATCGGGAGGCCCACGACACTCGATCCGCGCGACAGGCGAGCGGCTCGTCGGCGAGCCCCGTGGGCACGCGTCGCACGGGCTGGCAGACCGTGCACCGAGCGCCTCGGTGGACCCCGCCTCGTCGGGTCGGTGGTCGGGCGAGCTGGCCCGCCCGGGGCGATCGGGAGACCGCCGCGAGGGTGCCTCCGATAGGATTGCTGGGGAAACAAAGCGTTGACACCGTCGTAGTTACCGTGCTGTAGTTACCACTGCATCTTGCGACGGATGTTGCGGCAACCACAACATCTTGTGTCACGGGCCGGGGGAATCGCTCCCGAGCCGACGGCACTCGGACCGTTGGGGACGCGCGGGACGCACGGGCGTGGGGATTCCACGGAGAGGGGACTTGGGCATGGCTATCGCTCCACAGCGAACGGGGATCGGCCTGCGACGACACTTCACGACGAGTGACGTCCATCCGTACGACGAGGTCACCTGGGAGCGACGCGACGCGCGCATCACCAACTACCGCGACAACGTCGTGGCGTTCGAGCAGCTTGGCGTTGAGGTGCCCCAAGACTGGAGCGTCAACGCGACGAACATCCTCTCGCAGAAGTACTTCCGAGGCACCCTCGGCACCGCGGAGCGCGAGACGTCGCTGCGCCAGGTCGCCGACCGCATCGTCGAGGCCATCTGCGCGTGGGGCATCGCAGACGGCTACTTCGTGGACGACGAGGAGGCCGAGACCTTCCGCTGCGAGCTCAAGCACCTGATCGTCCACCAAAAGGCCGCGTTCAACTCCCCGGTCTGGTTCAACATCGGNNCAACTGGTACACCGAGGAGGGCACGATCTTCAAGGGCGGCTCGGGCGCGGGGGTCAACCTCTCGCGGATCCGCTCGAGCCAAGAGCTGCTCGCGGGCGGCGGCACCGCGTCGGGGCCCGTGAGCTTCATGCGCGGCGCGGACGCGTCGGCGGGCACGATCAAGTCGGGCGGCAAGACCCGGCGCGCGGCCAAGATGGTCATCTTGGACGTCGACCACCCCGACGTCGAGGAGTTCGTGTGGTGCAAGGCCAACGAGGAGCGCAAGGCGCGCGCCCTGCGCGACGCGGGCTTCGACATGGACCTCGACGGCAAGGACATCCACTCGATCCAGTACCAGAACGCCAANNTCGATCCAGTACCAGAACGCGAACAACTCGGTGCGCGTCTCGGACGAGTTCATGCAGGCCGTCCTCGAGGACGCCGACTGGCAGCTGCTCGCGCGGACGGACGGCTCGGTCGTCGCCACGGTGCGCGCGAGGGACCTATGGCGCCAGATCGCACGCGCGGCATGGGAGTGCGCGGACCCCGGGCTGCAGTTCGACACCACGATCAACGACTGGCACACCGCGCCGAACACCTCGCGGATCAACGCGTCGAACCCCTGCAGCGAGTACATGCACATCGACAACTCCGCGTGCAACCTCGCGAGCCTCAACCTCATGAAGTTCCTCGGTGCTGACGGCCGCTTCGACGTCGAGGGCTTCACCGCGGCGATCGAGGTCCTCTTCACCGCCCAGGAGATCCTGGTCGGCAACGCGGACTACCCGACCAAGAAGATCGGCGAGAACTCGATCAAGTTCCGCCAGCTCGGCCTCGGCTACGCGAACCTCGGCGCGCTGCTCATGGCGTCGAGCCTGCCCTACGACTCGGACGGCGGGCGCCAGTGGGCGGCCGCGATCACCGCGCTCATGACCGGGCACGCCTACGCGACGAGCGCGCGGACCGCAGGTCGCATGGGGCCGTTCGCCGGCTACCACGACAACGCCGAGCCAATGCTGCGCGTCCTGCGCAAGCACCGCGCGGCGGCCGCGCAGATCGACGACACCGTCGTGCCCGCAGAGCTCCTGGACGCCGCGCGCAAGTCCTGGGACGACGCCGTCGAGCTCGCCGAGCAGTACGGCGTGCGCAACTCGCAGGCGACCGTGCTCGCCCCGACGGGCACGATCGGGCTCTTGATGGACTGCGACACGACGGGCGTCGAGCCCGACCTCGGGCTCGTCAAGACCAAGAAGCTGGTCGGCGGCGGCACCATGTCGATCGTCAACCAGACCGTCCCGCGCGCGCTGCGCGTCGCGGGCTACACGCCCGAGCAGGTGACCGCGATCGTGTCGTACATCGACGAGCACAAGTCGATCGTCGGCGCGCCGGGGCTGCGTCCCGGTCACCTCGCCGTGTTCGCGTGCTCGATGGGCGACAACGCGATCGACTACCACGGGCACGTCAAGATGATGGGCGCGGTCCAGCCGTTCATCTCTGGGGCGATCTCCAAGACCGTCAACATGCCCGAGGACGTGACGATCGAGGACGTCGAGCAGCTGCACCTCGAGGCCTGGCGCCTCGGGGTGAAGGCGGTCGCCATCTACCGCGACAACTGCAAGGTGGCACAGCCCCTGTCGATGACGAAGACGGCCTCCCAGGAGTCCGCCGCCACGAGCGAGGTGGAGCGCCGCCATGACGAGCTGGGCGCGCACATCGCGAAGCTCGAGGCCGCACTCGCCACCGAGCGCGCGAGGCCCCGCGACTCGGTCGTCGTCGGTGCGGTGCGCGAGCGACTGCCGCGCCGGCGCCGCTCCAACACCTTCGCGTTCCGTGTCGCGGACTGCGAGGGCTACGTCACGGTCGGCGAGTACGAGGACGGCCGCCCCGGCGAGACGTTCATCCGCGTCTCGAAGCAGGGGTCGACGCTCGCGGGCATCATGGACGCCTTTTCGATCTCGATCAGCCTCGGGCTGCAGCACGGCGTGCCGCTGTCGACCTACGTGCGCAAGTACACCAACATGAAGTTCGAGCCGGCCGGGATGACCGACGACCAGCAGCTGCGCATCGCCTCGAGCCTCGTCGACTACATCTTCCGGCGCCTGGCACTCGACTACCTCTCGCTCGAGGAGCGCGAGGACCTCGGCGTGCTGTCGACCGGCGAGCGCACGCAGCCAACGCTCCCGGGCGTCGAGGAGCAAGCGACCGTCTCGGTCGGCATCGAGCCCCCCGCGTCGCCACCGGCTACGACCGCGCCGACGACCGCTCGCGCCGAGCCGAGGGACGCCCCGTACTGCTACAGCTGCGGCAACGTGATGCAGCGCGCCGGGTCGTGCTACGTGTGCGGCTCGTGCGGCTCGACGTCGGGCTGCTCGTAGCGTCGAGTTGCACTCGGACGTCAGTGGGATTTGCATCCGATTGTCACTGCAACTGCCTTTGGACGATTGTCACTGCAACTGCCTTTGGAGATCACGGCGATTGCGGCAGCGTTGCAGCGCGGCTGCACCGCCGTGTCACCTGTCTGATCCTTCGGACTGAGTGCAATAAGACGCGGGAGCGTGGCCTCCGTCTGGGCTCGGGCCATCCCGCGGGCGCGCTGGGGCCCGAGAGCTCGAGGTTGCGGCTCGAACAGGCTCGGCCACGGGTGATGATCGCATCCGCGACTGCTCCAGTCCGCCGGGGGGGCACGTGGCAGGCCGCAAGGAGGACCTGCACGCAGGACCGGCACGCCGAGTGCCGCCGGTGGCTGGATGAGGGTCGCCTGTCGAATTGGTGACGCAGCCTGAGCTCACTGCGTGCGTCCTGGGCGCGAGCTGAGTCGTCCGACGCCATTGAAGCCCATAGCGCCGTCAAGGATCTGTTGGGCGAGTAGCGCCGAGGGCGCGTTGGTCGAGTCAACCACCAAGTCGTAGGTCATCTCCTCATGCACGACTGCAAGGGAGCCTGACGCGAAGCCGATGTGCCGATCGCCCCGTTCGGTCTCGCGACGCGCCAACTCGTCCATGTCGCACGTCACGCCAACCCAGTAGGCAGCGGCGAGATTGGTCCTCGCCTGCTCGCGCAAGGTCGCATCGATCGTGACGTGGTCGATCAGCAGGTCCACACCACCCTGGCCCATCAGGGCCCACGACTCATGCGCGAGTTGGGTCATCGCGTGGAAGTCCTCGCCGAGTTCGAGGATCCAGGACGGATCCGGACCAAGTCCGGGGACAACCCGCAATCCGGTGCTCGGAGCCGCTGGCGTGCCGCCGTCGCCAGGGACCGTCACGTAGGAGTCCGGCCAACCCGCAATGAGGACGTCGAGTCCAGTGACCCACAGTGGACGCGGCCAGAGCTTCTGGAGTTCCGCTGCAATCGTGGATTTGCCGCTGCTGCTGGGCCCGTTCAGGACGATGACAGAGGCGGACACTCAGTGATTCTGGAGCGTCGACCCTCGAACGTCAACGGTGCACCTCCGGGCTGCTCACGCCTTCAGCGCCGACGGTCCACAGCGAATCGCCGGGTCGGTGCGCGTGACGCAGCGCCTCGGAGCCACCGTCGCTTGCGACTGGAGGCAGCCCCGGAGCCGGGGCGGCGTCATCGGCGCCTATGAGCACGAGATGGAGGCGGGCACCCCGGTGAGTGCCGTCGACGCGTACTTCGTTGCGTGCCAGATCGACGCGGCGATCGGCCCGCATCCGGTCCACCGCCAAGCAGGTTCCCCTTCGGAACTGACCCTCGGACGCAACGTGGGCTGACACTCGGATGCTGCTCGACTCGTAGAACCGACTGTCATTGCACCAGATGGCTCGTGCCGGCCCTGGGCGTCGCTCCCGTGGTGCGTCAGGGCCGTCGAGCATCGTGCCGCCTCGACCCACGGTCGGAGGATTCTTCCACTCCGCGCGTTGACCTCGGGGCGCGGGGGTTTGGCACCGCGTGGTGCGCGGTCCCCGTCATGAGGGGCGCCTAGTCAGTATCGTTGCGACGCACCTCGAAGAAGGCAGGTCAAATGCGCACCCAGCGTGGAGTCCGTTCCCTCGTCGTCAGCGTCGTCGCCGCGACGGCCCTCCTCACCGTCGCGCTGCCCAGCGCGGCGTTCGCCGCACGCCAGCCCGTGGGACTCCAGGCTCGTGAGATCGTCGCGCCCCAGCTCCCCGCTGGCGCGCACGTCATCGGCTCGACGCCCTCGAGCCAGCGGCTCGGGACGAGCGTGGTCCTGCTCCCTCGGAGCGTGTCGGCGCTCGCCGCGTTCGCCGCCGAGGTGAGCAACGTGCGCTCGCCGATGTTCCGCCACTACCTCCGGCGCGGCGAGTTCGCCGCGCGGTTCGGCCCGACGTCGGCGTCACTGCGCAGCGTCGAGGCCTTCGTCCGAGCTGCGGGCCTCCACCTCGACGCGCTCTCGTCGAACCACCTCGTCCTGTCCGTCAGCGGCACGGTCCGACAGTTCTCCGCGGCGTTCTCGACGACCATCTCGAACGTGCGCCTGGCCTCGGGTGCGCTGGCGCGGACCAACTCGGCGGTTCGACTCCCCGCGTCGGTCGCGCGGTCGGTCGCCGCGGTCATCGGCCTCAACGACCTGTTGCGTCCGCACACGTCGCTCGAGCGACACAACATGCTCCGTCGCCCGACGATCCGCGGGATCGGGCGGCACTTCTCGAGCTCGCCGGGACACGGTGCACCCGGGGCGCCGGCAGCGTGCCCGGCAGCCGTCGGCACGACCCAGCTCGGCTTCGGCGGCATCACCGACGACCAGGTCTCGAACGCCTACGGGGTCGACGGCCTCTACACCGCGGGTGACCTCGGCCAGGGCCAGACCGTGGCGATCTACGAGCTCGAGCCGTACTCGACCGCGGACATCGCGGCATTCGACACGTGCTACTTCGGCTCGAGCCACACGAGCCGGGTCAAGGCCGTGAACGTCGACGGGGGCCCGGGCACGGGCACGGGCTCGGGGGAGTCCGCGCTCGACATCGAGAACGTCTCGGGCATCGCGCCGGACGCCAAGATCCTCGTGTACCAGGCGCCGAACACCGAGGCCGGCTCGATCGACGCGTACAACCGCATCGTCTCGGACGACCTCGCCCAGTCGGCGAGCTCGTCGTGGGGCTTCTGCGAGGCCGACGCCCTCACGTACTCGCCGGGCTCGCTTGCCGCGGAGAACCTGATCTTCGAGCAGGCTGCCGCACAGGGCCAGACCGTCTTCAACTCGTCGGGCGACGGCGGGAACGACTCGTGCGCGTACCAGAACGGATACCCGACGTCGCCTGTTGAGACCGAGGACGACCCCGCGTCGCAGCCCTACGTGGTCGGCGTCGGCGGCACCACCGCGGTGAGCGTGTCCCAGCCACCCCAAGAGCAGGTCTGGAACGACGGCGCCGACGGCGGCGGCGGCGGCGGCGGCATCTCGCGGCTGTGGGAGCAGCCGGCCTGGGTGCCTGCCTCCGCGAACGCCCTCTCGTCCACGACGCCCTGCCACGCGCCGACGGGCGAGGTCTGCAGGACGGTCCCCGACGTGACGGGCTTCGCCGACGAGTACACGGGCATCACGGTCTACATCGGCGGAGGATGGACCACGATCGGCGGCACGTCCTCGTCGTCGCCGTTCTGGGCCGCGATGCTGGCTGAGATCAACGCGTCCTCGACGTGCCAGGCCTCCACGTCCACCAAGCGAGGGGTCGGGTTCGCCTCCCCGCTCCTCTACCAGGTGGCCTCGAACCCGACCGACTACGCGTCGGGCTTCAACGACGTCTTCAGGGGCAACAACGACATCTTCAACACGACGCACGGCGCCTTCAAGGCGGGCGTCGGCTACGACCTCGCCTCGGGCCTCGGCTCGCCCGAGCTCACCGCGGCCCCCCACGTCGTCGGACCTGGGCTGGCCGCGAGCCTGTGCGCCGCGGCGCTCGGCACCACGACGGCCAAGGTCTCGTCGATCGCCCCCACGAGCGGCTCGGCCTCGGGTGGCACGCCGTTCGTGATCACCGGCTCGGGATTCAAGCCGGGCGGGACGAGTGACGTCGCCCAGGTCACCTTCGGCACCTCGCCCGCGGCGACCTTCGTCGTGGTCTCGAACACCAAGATCACCGGCACCACGTCGACGGAGACCACGCCGACGACCAACTCGACGCTGAACGGGGTCACCAACCACACCGGCGGCGTCCTCGTGGCCCTCACGACGACCGACAAGGAGGTGGCCGTCGGGCCCGAGTTCCACTACGTCGTCCAGCACGCGGGCAGCACCGTGCCCGTCGTCCTGCAGGTGGGACCGACCGGTGGACCGGGCAAGGGCGGCAACACCGTCGAGGTCGACGGCAGCGGGTTCACGGGCGCGACGAAGGTCACCTTCGGTGGCGTCGCCGCGACGTTCAAGGTCCACAGCGACGTGCTCATCTGGGCCGTGGCGCCGAAGTGGCGCGCTTCGCAGTGCCTGAAGGCGTCCAACACGGGCAGCCTCGGGCTCTGCCAGACCCAGGTCCAGGTGACCGGGCCCGGGGGCCCGAGCAAGATCGAGGCCGCGAAGAAGCCTTACTTTGGCTACTTCAACTTCTCCAACCTGGGCGTGCTCCAGGTGCCGCCGACCTGCGGCTGCGAGGGCTACCCGACGATCAGCGAGTACGACTACGCGACGTCGTACTCGCTCAGCCGGATCACCAACCCCAACGGCAAGTCGTTCGTCGGCGACCCCAATGGCGGCAACGAGGCCGTATTCGACGGGACGGGTCTCAACGTGCTCACGCTCGACTGGGTGAACTTCGGCGTCGCGAGCGCGGCGTCGTCCGTGGACTTCGAGCTGCTCCAGGTCAACGCCAAGGGGACGTCGCTGTCCTTCTTCTCGTTCGGGGACCCGAGTCCCACGGTCACGGGGAACAAGATCCCGGTGTCCTTCGAGACCGTGGCAGGGGCGTCGAACACCAAGCCGTTCAGCTTCGCGGCGATCCAGGACGTGACGTCGCTCAGCACGGACGTGCTGCCCTCCGCGGGTGGCACCGCCCTTGTCATCAGCGGCGGGGGCTTCCTCGGGGTCAACAAGGCAACCGAGGTCATCTTCTCGTCGAACAGCTTCAACGACCCACCCGTGACGGTGTTCCCGGCGAACTTCAAGGTGGTCTCGAGCACCACGATCACGCTCTCGAGCCCCTCGATGGTGCCGGGCTCCTACACGGTGGTCGTCTGCGGCCAGTACTCGTGCGGCACGGGCGATCCGAGCACGCCGATCACCTCGACGGTCGACGTGATCTACCCGGGCACGACGGCGGTCACGAGCGCCGAGGCATTCGGCGGCGCCCCGCCATCGGGCCCCACCTCGGGCGGGACCAACTTCGTGGTCCAGGGCACCAACTTCGGGCTGCTTGCTGACCTGACGGTGTACCTCGTGAACGGGCTCGGCGAGGAGGTCGCCGCCGCGACGCCCAGCGCGGGTCCCGCGGCGACGGACCCGGGTGCGACCCAGTCGATCGTCGTCACCTCGCCGGCGGCGCTCGGGGGGTACCCCGGCGTGGTGGCGATCGTCGTGGTCGGTGACAACGGCACGTCGGCCGAGACGCCCACGGCACTGTTCAACTACACGTCGTGAGCGCCAGCGGGAGGGAGCCAGCCCCTCTCTCCCGCTGGCCCCACTAGGCGGGCTCGGGAAGCACCCGACCGTCCTCGAGGGGGGTCAGGACCCTGCGCATCGTCGTGAGGCCGAGGCCTCCGACGATGGCCCCTCCCGCGAGGCAGAGCGTCCACAGTCGGCCCCGGCCGTACTGGATGAACACCGTGGCGACGAGCTGGCCGATCGCACCGGATCCAGCCCACACGATCCCGATGAACGCGTTGTAGCGCCCGCGCAGGTGCTCGGGCGAGAGGTCGTTGACGAGCGCGGGGGAGACCGGCTGCCAGATCGTCTCGCCGATCGCGAAGACGATCTGGCCAACACACAGGATTGCCACGGTGCCGATCGCGCCGACGAGCAATGACGACGTCGCGAGCAACCACGACGCCCCCCACAGCAGACCCACCAGCCCCATCAGCAACGAGCGGCTCCGGCCCTTGATGCCGGACAGCACGAAGAGCTGCGCGACGATGATCGTGAAGGTGTTGAAGAAGAAGAGCAGACCGACGTAGTGGATCGACAGCTTGGCAACCTGCGTCACGAACAGCGGCATCCCGGCCTCTATCGAGCCGTAGCCGCAGACCATGACCACGAGCGATGAGAGGACGAGACGGACCATGCGTCGGTCCTTCAGCACCTCGACCCACCCCTCCTCGGCGAGGTCGTCGTGCACCGGCGTCTCGAGTCTCCCGCCGTGGCGCCGAAGTGTGAACATGATGGCTGCGTAGACGAGCATGAGCGCCCCGCTCATCGTGTAGAGCAGCTGGAACGACCCCGCGTCATGGAGGTTCGCGATCTGGGTGCCGACGAGGGACCCGATACCGATCCCGACGTTCATGAGCATGAAGTTGATCCCGAAGGCGTCCTGGCGGTGCTCTTCGCGGACGATCCTCGTGATGAGCACCGAGAATGCGCTCCACATCCCCGCGCCTCCCACGGAGAAGACCGAGACGACGACGAACATGAGCGGCACCGTCGTGGTGAAGCCGATCGCGATCACTCCGGTTGCCGAGATCGGCATCGCGACGGCAAGGACGGGGGAGGGGCCGAACCGATCGACGAGGGTGCCGTAGAGCGGGGAGAGGGCGATGCCGAGGAGCGCCTCCAGCACGAGCATCCAACCCGCGATGATGTCGGTGAAGCCTCGGATGTCGTGGCAGTACAGGACGAACAGTGAGAACTGAAGGCCCATGCCGAGGAACCCGATGAGCGTGCCGAGCAGCAGGCGCCTGAGCGCCGGCGTCATCAGGTCATGGACGTTGGGTGGGAGTCTTGCGAGCAGTCGTTCCCGAGGCGTGAGCGTGGTTTGCGACACAACGGATCCACGCTAACGAGTCCGTGTGACGCGGCATCGGGCGTGGCTACAGGTTCCGCCGGTACCGCCCGCCCACCTCGAACAGCGTGGCGGTGATCTCCCCGAGCGTGCAGCACCGCACGACGTCCATCAGGACTTCGAACGTGTTGCCCCCGCTGAGCGCTGCCTCGCGCAGCCGCTCGAGGGCCGCCTCGCGCTCGTTCGCGTGCGCTGACTGGAACGCGATCCGCCGCTCGACGGCACTCTCGCGCTCTTGGAGCGTGGAGCGGGCGAGCTCGATCGTGTCGGGGACCGGGGCTGCGTCAGGGTCGAGAAACGTGTTCACCCCGACGATCGGCAGCGAGCCGTCGTGCTTGCGCTGCTCGTAGGCCATGGACTCGTCTTGGATCCGGCCGCGCTGGTAGCCCAGCTCCATCGCGCCCAGGACCCCGCCGCGCTCGTTGATCCGCTCGAACTCGCTGAGCACGGCCTCCTCGACGAGGTCGGTCAGCTCCTCGACGATGTAGCTGCCCTGGAGGGGGTTGTCGCAGTCCGCGAGCCCCCACTCGCGGTTGATGATGAGCTGGATCGCCATGGCGCGGCGGACCGACTCGCCCGTCGGCGTGGTGACCGCCTCGTCGTAGGCGTTCGTGTGCAGCGAGTTGCAGTTGTCATAGATCGCGCACAGTGCCTGGAGCGTCGTGCGGATGTCGTTGAAGGACATCTCCTGGGCGTGCAGCGACCGCCCGGAGGTCTGGATGTGGTACTTCAGCTTCTGGGCTCGCGGCGACGCCCCGTAGCGGTCGCGCAGCACGATCGCCCAGATGCGCCGTGCGACCCGGCCGAGCACCGTGTACTCCGCGTCCATGCCGTTCGAGAAGAAGAACGACAGCGACGGGGCGAACGACTCGACGGGCATGCCCCTCGCGAGCCATGACTCGACGTAGGTGAAGCCGTTCGACAAGGTGAGGGCGAGCTGGCTGATGGGGTTCGCCCCGGCCTCGGCGATGTGGTACCCCGAGATCGACACGGAGTAGAAGTTCCTGACCTCGTGGTCGACGAAGTACTGCTGGACGTCGCCCATCATCCGCAGCGCAAACTCCGTCGACAGGATGCAGGTGTTCTGGCCCTGGTCCTCCTTCAGGATGTCGGCCTGGACCGTCCCGCGGACCGTTTCGAGCGCCTCGCGCCTTGCGCCGTCGCGCTCGACGTCGGTCAGCGCGCGTCCGGCGAGCGCCCCGGCGTCGGCCACGTGCTGGTCCGCCGCGACGTTGAGGAACATCGCGAGGATCGCGGGGGCGGGTCCATTGATCGTCATCGACACCGACGTGGTCGGCGAGCACAGGTCGAAGCCGCCGTACAGGACCGACATGTCCTCGATCGTGGCGACCGACACGCCCGCGTTGCCGACCTTGCCGAAGATGTCCGGCCGCTCGTCGGGGTCGAAGCCGTAGAGCGTGACCGAGTCGAACGCCGTTGAGAGCCTCGTCGAGGGCTGTCCCTGCGCCAAGAGGTGGAACCTGCGGTTGGTCCGCGCGGCGTTGCCCTCGCCCGCGAACATCCTCGTCGGGTCCTCGTCGTCGCGCTTGAAGGCGAACACGCCCGCGGTGTACGGGAAGCGCCCGGGGAGGTTCTCGCGCCGCAGGAACCGAACGAGCGAGCCGTCGTCGAGCCCACGGGGCAGCGCGACACGCGGCACGTCGGTGCCCGACAGCGTGGTGCTCCGAAGCGCCACGGTGCGGCCCGCGAGCTCGGTGCTGGGCTGGGACAGTCGCACGACCTCGTCGGGCCACTGCTCGAGCTCGTGGCGCAGCGAGGGGTCGAGCCCAGCAGCTGCTTCTTCCTCGGCCAGCTCGAGGTCCTTCGTGTCGGCTCCCTTGGCCCCGAGGTGCCCGGCAGCCCGCCGCAGGGACGAGGCGAGCGCGGCGGCCTCGGCGAGCCGCTCGGTCTCGCGGTGGAAGTCGCGGACGGTCCGGGCGATCTCCCCGAGGTAGCCGATCCGGTCAGGCGGGATGATGACGTCAGCGTGCGTCGAGGCGTGCACGCCGGGGTCCGTGAGGACCCCGGTCGTCGCGACGAGACCGTGCCCGGCGAGGCGACGCCGGATCTCGTGGTACAAGGCGGTCACCCCGTCGTCGTTGAACCGCGCGGCGACCGTTCCGAAGACGGGCAGCGACTCGAGCCCCTGGCCGGGGGTGCCGCGCAGCCTTGCGACCTGGCGGCGCACCTCGCGGAGGGCGTCGTCGGCGCCGCGCCGCTCGAACTTGTTGATCGCGATCACGTCGGCGACGTCCAGCATCTCGACCTTCTCGAGCTGGGTCGGGGCCCCGTACTCGGGGGTCATCACGTAGAGCGAGACGTCCGCGAGCTCGTCGATGCCCGAGTCGCCCTGGCCGATCCCAGGGGTCTCGATGACGACGAGGTCGCACCCCCACGCGGCACACGCCGCGACGACGTCGCCCAGGTGCGCGGGGAGCCCGCCCGGCGCCCCGCCCGCCCCGAGCGAGCGGAAGAACACCTGGTGCGTGTCAATCGCGTTCATCCGGATGCGGTCGCCGAGCAGCGCCCCGCCGTCGCGCCGCCGCGTCGGGTCGACGGCGATGACCGCGATGCGGAGCTTGTCCTCCAGATCGAGGCGGAACCGCCGGAGCAGCTCGTCGGACAGCGAGCTCTTGCCCGACCCGCCGGTGCCCGTGATCCCGAGGACGGGGACCGGACGGGCGATCGCGGCCGCACGCAGCGACGTCGTCACCGACGTGGAGAGGGCGTCGTGCTCGATCGAGGTGATGGCGCGCGCGAGGGCGAGACGGTCGCCGGACAAGAGCCCGTCCGCGACGTCGATCGGCGGGCGCGCAGTGGTCCTCGCGATCGCGCACATCTCGGCCGCCATGCCGGCGAGGCCGAGCTTGGCGCCGTCGTCGGGGGAGAAGATCTTGGCGACCCCGTGCGCCTCGAGGTCCGCGATCTCCCGCGCGATGATGACGCCGCCGCCGCCGCCGAAGACCTTGATCGCAGGGCGTCCCCGTCGCGCGAGCTCGTCGACCAGGTACCGGAAGAACTCCATGTGCCCGCCCTGGTACGAGCTGATCGCGACGCCGTGGACGTCCTCGTCGACCGCGGCGTCGGCGATCTCGGTGACCGATCGGCTGTGGCCGAGGTGGACGACCTCGCAGCCCTCGCGCTGGAGGAGGCGCCGGATGAGGTTGATCGACGCGTCGTGGCCGTCGAACAGCGCCGTGGCGGTGACGAATCGCAGCGTCTCGCGCGGGCCCTCGTCCATCACGACGAGGTTAGGTCCCCTCCGGGCTCAGCGACACGACGAGGCACGCTCGGCCTGCATGGGCAACTACTTGGCGAAGTCCCAGCTCTCGCCCTTCTCGTAGTGGTGCAGGATCGACTTGGCGACGAGGATGCGGTGCACCTCGTCGGGTCCGTCGGCGAGGCGCAGGGTGCGCGCCCCGAGGTACATGCCCGCGAGCGGGAGGTCGCTCGACACACCTGCTGCCCCCCAGACCTGGATGGCTCGATCGACGACGCGGTGGAAGGCGTTCGGCACGTACACCTTGAGCGCGGAGATCTCGACGCGCGCGCGCGGGTCCTGGCGGTCGACGAGCTCGGCGGTCTTGATCGTCATGAGCCGTGAGGTCTGCAGGTCGATGTAGGAGTCGGCGATGAAGCCCTGGACGAACTGCTTGTCGCGCAAGAGCCCGCCGTGCACCTCGCGGGTGAGCGATCGCTCGACCATGAGGTCGAACGCTCGCCACATCGCGCCGACTGAGTTCATGCAGTGAAAGACGCGGCCTGCGCCGAGGCGCTCCTGGGCTATCTCGTGGCCCTGGCCGACCGCGCCCAGCTGATTGTCGACCGGGACACGAACATCGGTGTAGCGGACCTCGCAGTGGTCCGACGTCGGGGCGCCCCAAATGCCGATCCCTCGGACGATGTCCACGCCTTTCGTGTCGGTGGGCACGATGATCTGGATCTGCTGGCCGGCACGGCCGAGCTCGCCGGTCGGGTCCTCGGCGACGCACATCACGATGAAGAAGTCGGCCCTCTTGCCGTTGGACGTGAACCACTTGTGGCCGTTGATGACCCACTCGTCGCCTTCGCGCCTCGCCGAGGTCGTGAGGCTCCTCGGGTCGCTGCCGGCGTGCTCCGGCTCGGTCATCGAGAAGCCCGACTCCATGGTCCCCTCGATGAGGGGGATGAGCCACTTGCGCTTCTGCTCCTCGGTGCCTCGCTTGGCGAGGACCACCTGGTTGCCCGAGTTGGGAGCGACCACACCGAAGAAGGCTGCGGCGCCGGCGTACGCGAGGATCTCGTTCATATAGGCATGAGCGAGGAAGTCGAGCCCCATGCCCCCGTACTCGGTGGGGAGGTGCGGCGCCCACAGGCCAGCGTCGCGCACCTGCTTTTTGATCGACTCGCGCGCGACCTGCGCGGCCTCGCGCTGGGCGTCGCTCGGGTTGCCGTTGCGGTGCGGGTAGAGCACGCCTTCGCGCGGGAGGATCTCTTCATTCACGATGGCGGCCGTGCGGAGTCGCACGTCGTTCACGTGGTCAGGCAGGGTCGGGACCGCGGTGACGTTGATCGGCATGGCGCATTACTAGCAACCAAGCACCGTGCCTGCCCAATTGGCGGCTCTCGTAGGATGCCGCGGAAGCGAGGCGGGAGGACATCGATGGCGGTCGTGTACGAAGAGGCACTGGCCGAGGTCACCGGGACCGGGCAGTTCTTCGAGACCAACGAGCGTGTCCTCGGCGGGATCGCCTACCGGGCGTTCGAGAACGCCCCCGCGACGCTGGTCGAGATCTTCAACGGCGCGAGGGGTTCGGACAAGACCTTCTTGGTCTACGAGGACGAGGAGTGGACCTTCGACGACGTGCTCGCCGAGGCCGACGCCCTCGGCCACGTCCTGGTCCACGAGCTCGGCGTCAAGCCCGGGGATCGCGTCGGGATCGCGATGCGCAACCTGCCCGAGTGGATCGTCACGTTCGTCGCCGCGCTCTCGGTCGGTGCGATCTCGGTCTCGCTCAACGCGTGGTGGACCGAAGAGGAGGTCGACTACGCCGCGGGCGACGCGGGGCTCTCGGTCCTCGTGTGCGACCCCGAGCGAATGGCCCGTGCGCACCCCGTGTGCGAGCGGCGCGGCGTCGCGCTCCTCGCGACGCGCACCGACACGCTCGTGCCCGTGCCGCCCGGCGTCATCCGCTGGAAGGAGGTGGTCGTCCGGGGCAACCCGATGCCCGACGTCGAGGTCGACCCCGAGAGCGACGCGACGATCCTGTACACGTCGGGGACCACGGGCTTCCCGAAGGGCGCGGTCTCGACGCATCGCTCGATCTGCCAGGCACTGATGGCGTTCGGCTGCAACGGGGCGCTCCAGGGCATCGTGCGCGGGCCGAGCCCGGCCCCGCAGCCCGCGGGCTCCAACCCGCCGTGCTTCATCCTCATCGTGCCCCTCTTCCACGTCACCGGGTGCGTCCCGGTCATGCTGTCATGCTTCAGCGTCCAGCTGAAGCTCGTGATGATGCACCGCTGGGATCCCGAGAAGGCGCTCGAGATGATCGAGCGCCACAGGGTCACCGCGTTCGTGGGCGTGCCGACGCAGAGCTGGGACCTCCTTGAGTCGCCTCGCTTCAAGGACTTCGACACCTCGTCGCTCGTGAGCGTCGGGGGCGGCGGCGCGCCCGCGCCGCCGCGACTCGTGGAGCGCATCGAGGGGTCCTTTGCGAAGGGGCGGCCGGGCATCGGCTACGGGATGACCGAGACCAACGCGTTCGGACCCGGCAACAGCGGCGACGACTACGTGAAGCGCCCGACCTCCACGGGCAGGGCCAGGACCTCGATCCTTGACGTCGAGATCCGCGACGATGCGCTGCAACCAGTGGTGACCGGCGAGCGCGGCGAGATCTGGATGAAGGGGCCGAATCTGTTCCGCGGGTACTGGGGCAAGCCCGAGGCGACCGCCGAGACGATCGTGGACGGCTGGCTGCGCAGCGGCGACATCGGCCGCGTCGACGACGAGGGATTCCTCTACGTCGAGGACAGGGCCAAGGACATGGTGCTGCGCGCGGGTGAGAACGTGTACTCCGCGGAGGTCGAGGCGGCGATCTACGAGCATCCCTGTGTCCACGAGGCGGCGGTCTTCGGCGTGCCCCACGAACGCCTGGGAGAAGAGGTGGCGTGCGTCGTGAGCCTCAAGGAGGGTGCCGCGGTCACGTCCGACGAGCTGCGCGAGCACCTCTCGAGCCACCTCGCCGCCTTCAAGATCCCGACGCGCATCGTGTTCATCACCGAACCGCTCCCAAGAAACCCAGCCGGCAAGTTCCTCAAGCGCGAGCTGCGTGCGACCTACTTCGCGGAGAGCCCGAGCGCGTCCAGCACGTAGCGCGTGGCCCCGAGTGACTCGACGTCGGCGACTGGCACCCACCTCGCCTCGTCGCTCGTGCCGCCGAGCTCGTGGGTGAGCGGACGCCCGTCGTCATCGACCTCGAGCGCGTAGATCAGCCGGATCGTGAAGACCGAAGTGCCCTCGAGGCGATCGTGCAGCGTGCTCGTGACGCCAAGGAGTCGCGGGGAGCGGCCGGTGAGCCCGGTCTCCTCGGTCAGCTCGCGGAGCACCGCGGCCTCGGGCGCCTCCCCGAACTCGAGGCCGCCGCCCGGGAGGAACCAGGCGCCCTCGACCTGGGTCCGGCTGGACGCGCGCACCACGAGGACCTCGTCGCCGCGCCGGCAGACCGCGTAGGCGCCGATCCGCCAGACGTGCTCGAGGGTCGCGTCACCGTTGGCTCGTATCGCGGATGTCTCGTGCACGCAGCCCCCTCCGACGCGCGGCGCGCGCCGGCGTCGCTCTCAACCTACCGATGCTTGTAGGTTCGCGGGCTCGCCCGGGACTGGAGAATCGTGACGGCACGCGACGCACACCTCGACGAATTCGACGAGGCGACGGCGGTCGCATCGATCGGTGACGGCAGGTATCGAGCCGAGCTCGACGAGTCCTTCTCGATCCTCGGCAAGCCCAACGGGGGGTACCTGCTCGCCGTCGCCGCACGCGCGGCCACCACCGAGCTGGTCGAGCGCGGGACCAACCACCCGCACTGCGTGGCGGCGAGCGCGTCGTTCATCCGCGCACCGAAGTGCGGCCCCGCCGACGTCCGCGTGACGGTGCACCGAAGCGGCACGAAGATCAGCCAGGTGCACGCCGCGATCGTCCAGGACGGCCGCGTCGCGGTCGACGCGATCCTCTCGTGCGGACGGCTCGACGCGTCGAGCGAGCCACGCTACGCCGAGCCCTGCTCGGTCGTGCTCCCCGACCTCGAGCACTGCCCGCGCGTCGCGCCCGGCGGCCCGCCTGGCGAGGGGGTCACGATCATGGACCGCGTGGAGCTGCACTTGGACCCGGCGACCACGGGGTTCTCGCGCGGCGAGCTCGCGGCCGAGGCCGAGGTGCGTGGATGGCTCCGGCTCGCAGGTGGACGTCCGTTTGACCCGTTGTCGCTGCTGTTCGCGTCCGACGCCTTGCCGCCTGCCACGCTCCCGATCGGCTCGTCGGGCTGGGTGCCGACGATCCAGCTCAGCGTCTACGTGCGCGGCATGCCGGCCGAGGGCTGGCTCGTCGCCCGCCAGCGCGCGACGCTGGTGGCCGGGAGCCTGGTCGACGAGGTGTGCGAGCTGTGGGACGCGACGGGGCGTCCCGTCGTCCAGGCGGTGCAGCTCGCGATGGTGCGGTTCCCGAGCTAGGGGCGACGCGAGGGGCTCGCGGTCATCGATGGGTCCCGCAGCACGGTGGAGGCGAGCACCTCGTCGATCGCGGCGACCAGGTCGTCGTCGAGGGTCAGGTCCGCGGCCCTCGCGTTCTCCTCGACCTGTGAGGGGCGTGTCGCGCCGATGATCGCGCTCGCGACGTTGTCGTTGCGCAGCACCCACGCGAGGGCGACCTCGGCGGGGCTGTGGCCCGCGTCACGGGCAAGCTTTGTGAACTGCTGGACGGGCTCGAGGATCTCGTCGCGCAGCAGCCACGAGATGAAGTGCCGCGCGCCCTCGTCGGTCGCGCGACTGTCCTCGGGAGGCTTTTGGCCGGGTGCGTACTTGCCGGTGAGCACGCCCTGGGCGAGGGGCGACCAGACGATCTGGCTGATCCCGTTCGCCTTGGACACGGGGATCACCTCGGCCTCGGGCACGCGCCAGAGCAAGGAGTACTGGGGCTGGTTGGAGATGATCCGGTCGAGGCCCATCTGGCTGGCGATGGAGACGGCCTCTGCGATCTGGCCGGCCGTCCACTCCGACACGCCGATGTAGTGGACCTTGCCCGCGCGAACGAGGTCGTCGAAGGCGCGGAGTGTCTCGTCGAGCGGGGCTTCCACGTCGTAGCGATGCGCCTGGAGCAGGTCCAGGTGGTCGGTCTTCAGCCTCGTGAGGGAGGCGTCGCACGACTCGATGATGTGCTTGCGCGACAGGCCGCGGTTGTTCGGGTTCGGGCCGGTGGGCCAGTACACCTTGGTGAAGATCTCGATGGAGTCGCGTCGCACGCCGGCGAGTGCGCGCCCGAGCACCTCCTCGGCGCGGCCGAGGTTGTAGATGTCGGCCGTGTCGAACGTCGTGATGCCGGCCTCGAGCGCGGCGCGAACGCACGCGATCGCCGCGTCGTCGGCGATCTGGCCACCGTGGGTGACCCAGTTCCCGTACGCGATCGTAGAGACCATCATCCCGCTTCGACCAAGGTGTCGGTGCTGCATGGGCGCGAAGCGTACCGCTCGGCGCGTAGCCTCGATCCGTGGACGTCGCGGCGAGGCGATCGCGTGCCTCGACGCCGCGCATCGATCCGAAGGACCTCGCGGTCCGGGCCGACACCGCGGGCGGGCCCGGTGGCCAGCACGCGAACAGGACGCGCAGCCGCATCACCGTCGAGCTCGACCTCACGACCGCCTCGAGCTTCGACGAGCCGACGCGTGCGAGGCTTCGCGAGGTCTTCGGCGACGTCGTGCGAGCCTCGTCGTCGGCGTCGCGGCGGCAGGGCGAGAATCGCAAGGTGGCAGAGGAGCGACTCGAGCGGCGGGTGGCCGCCGCACTCGACGTGCCCGCGCCACGTCGTGCCACCAAGCCGAAGACCTCGGCCGTCGAGCGCCGGCTCGAGTCCAAGCGGCGACGCAGCAGAGTCAAGCGCCTGCGCGCCGCTGACGACGACGAGTGATCGCCGCCCGCCGAGTCGGCCGGCGGGTCGCGCGGCTCGGTCCGTCAGCCGATCGCTGCGAGGTGCTTGCTCACCGCCTCGAGGGCGGCACGGACGGCGTCGTCGGCGCCGGTGTCGGTGTCCTCGTGGACGGATCGAAGCGGGGTGAGCGAGGCGAAGCCAGCGGCGACGAGCGCGCCGTCGTCCTCAGGCTCCTCGTCGCTCACGTCGCCGAGCGAGGGGACCGCCGAGCCGAGCCGCAGGCTGATCTCGCCCTCGTCGCCAAGCGGCTCGCCGCCCGCCGCGGGGCCGGCGGCCTTCACGATTCCCGCCGTCGAGATCCGGCCCCGCCGAACGCCCAGCAGCTCATGGCGCTGCAGCGCGGGGACGTTGAGGTTGAACAGCGTGCGAGGCGGCGCGGCGATGAGCTGGTCGAGGACCTCGACGGCGAGGAGCGCCGCCACGTCGAAGGGGGCGTTCTCCACCCACTGGATCGACACCGCCAGCCCCGACAGGCCGAGCTGGCTGCCAGCGAGGACCGCCCCGACCGTGCCGGAGTGCAGCACGGAGCGGCCGACGTTCACGCCCGCGTTGACGCCCGCGAGGACGATGTCAGGTCTCGGTCCGATCCCGCCCAGGATGCCGACGAGCACGCACAGCGCGGGAGAGGCGTCGAGCGCGTAGCACTCGACGCCCTCGAGGCCCTCGAGGTGGTGACGCTCATAGGCGATCGACGATCGCGCGTACACCTCGCCGACCGAGGCGCCTGCACCCGAGTAGTTGCGATTCGGCGCGACCACGACGAGCTCGCGGGGCTGCCCGCTCGGTGCCCGCTTGGTCCAGGCATGGGTGGCCGCAGCGAGCGCGGCGAGCCCCGGGGCCGACGCGCCGTCATCGTTCGTGATGAGCACCCGCACCGCCGTACCATAATGGTGATGCCTGCTGCCCCAGCGACGTGGCGTCGCACGCCGTGACGCTTCCCACCGGCGAGCAGCTGCTGCTGGCGCACGGCGACCAGCGCGCCGTGGTGACCGAGATCGGCGCGACGCTGCGCGACTACGTGAAGGGCGGCATCCAGGTTGTCGAGGGCTTCAGCGCCGACGAGATGGCGACCGGGGGTCGCGGCCAGCTGTGCTTCCCGTGGCCCAACCGCTTGGGAGAGGGCACGTGGAGCTACTCGGGCCGCGAGGCGCGCGCCGCGCTCAACGAGCCCGCGCTCGGCAACGCGATCCACGGGCTCGTGCGGTACCGTCCCTTCGTCGTCGACTCGGTCGCCCAGAACCGATGCCAGTTGTCTCTCCTCGTGCACCCCGAGCCCGGGTACCCGTTCCTCGCGCTCGTCGAGGTCGCGTTCCACCTCGGGAGCTTCGGGCTGACGGTCACGACGACGGTGACCAACGCCGACCAGGTCCCCGTCCCCTTTGGCCTCGGGTTCCATCCGTACCTCGCCGCCCCTGCGCACGGCGTCGACCGCGCGATCCTGAGCGTGCCCGCGCACGGCATCGTCGACATCGACGAGTTCCGACGCCCGACGGGCCTCGTGCGGCCCGTCGACGGCGGCTCGCTCGACCGCCGCAAGCCGTCGGTGCTCGGCGACTCGATCCTCGACGTGACCTACTGCGAGCTCGAGCGCGACGAGTCGGGCTGGGCGACGGCGCGCCTCGCCGACGTGGACCTCGGCACCGTCGAGCTGAGCGTCGACCGCACCTTTCCGTACCTGCAGGTCTTCACCGGGGACACGCTCGTGCCGCCGCGTCGGCGATCTGCTGTCGCGATCGAGCCGATGACGTGCCCCCCGGATGCGCTGCGAACCGGGCGGGACCTCGTCGTGCTCGAGCCGGGGCAACGCTGGACCGGCTCATGGCGGGTGCGGCGCACGTGACGGCCGCGAGCGAGACGACCGATTTCGCGGGCAAGGTGGTGCTCGTTACCGGCTCTTCGAGCGGCATCGGTGAGGCGACGGCCCGACGCTTCGCGTCGGCCGGTGCGTCGGTGGTGGTCAACTCGCGCTCCAATCCGGACGCCGGTGAGCGGATCGCTGCCGAGCTCGGGTCCGCGATCCACGTGCAGGCCGACATCGCCGACGACGACGACGTCGCGCGGCTCGTCGCGGCCGCCCTCGGGGCGTTCGGCCGCCTCGACGTCCTCGTCAACAACGCCGGGACGACCGAGGTGATCGCGCACCAGCACCTTGAGCGCGCCGACCTGTCGGTCTGGCGACGGATCTTCGAGGTGAACGTGTTCGGCACGTGGGCGATCTCGGTCGCGGCGATGGACGCGCTGCGCGAGAGCCGCGGCGCGATCGTCAACGTGTCGTCGATCGCGGGGCTCCGACCGACGGGGAGCTCCATTCCCTATGCGGCCTCCAAGGCAGCGGTCAACCACATGACGTTGCTGCTCGCCAAGGTCGTCGGGCCCGAGGTCCGGGTGAATGCCGTCGCGCCGGGCCTGGTCGACACGCCGTGGACCAAGGACTGGGACGACATCCGGGCGTTCGTGAGCGCGGTCGCCCCACTGCGCCGCTCCGGCCAGCCCGACGACGTGGCCGACCTCGTCGTCGCGCTCGCTGCGTCGCCCTTCGTCACCGGACAGGTGGTCGCCGTCGACGGCGGTTTCTCTATCGTCACGTGAGCTCGGTCGCGCACGTCGCGACCGAATCGATTGACGCCAGCGGGAGGCAAGGGATGTCTGAGGTGAGTGACGCGACAACGAGCCCGCGCACCCCGCACCGCGCACGCAGGCTCGTCGTCGGAGGGCTGGGCGCGCTGGTGGCAACCTGCGTGCTGTTCGTGTTCGTCCTGGCCGCGGGCACGACCGCGCCGGGCACGTCGACTGCGGGATCGGGGTCGACGAGGCCGTACCTCGGCCCGACGGGGATGGTCGCCCCCTGGGTGGTCGCGGAGAACAGGCTGGCCGGCACGACCTCCTGGGAGATCCCTCCGTCGCACGAGGGTGGCATCGAGGGGTTCGCCAACGAGAACTACGTCGCCGTCGGCCAGCACGTGACCCTCTACGTCTCGTCGACCGCGAGGCGCTTCGGCGTCGTCGCGTACCGCATGGGCTACTACGGGGGCACAGGCGCTCGCAGGATCTGGAGCTCCGGCGTGCTGCGCGGCCACGTCCAGCGCCAGTGCCGGCTCACCCCGGTCATCAACATGACGAGCTGCGCGGATTGGTCGCCCTCGGTCACGGTCACGATCAGCAAGTCGTTCGTGCAGGGCGACTACCTCTTCAAGCTCACGGGAGGCGGCGACCAGCAGGCCTACGTGCCTCTGACCGTCTGGGACCCGACCAGCCGAGCGACCTACCTCATCATGAACCGGACGTTCGTCGAGGAGGGGTGGAATGCCTTCGGCGGCTACTCCTACTACCAGGGGCTTGGCCCCTGCTCGCCCGGGGTGCCCGTGTACCCGGTGTGCAACCGCGCGCGGGTGGTCTCCTTCGACCGGCCGTACGACACGGGCAACGGTGCGTCGGACTTCTTCGGCGACGAGTACCCGCTCATTCGGTTCTGCGAGCAGCACGGCCTCGACGTCACCTACGTGACCGACGTGACCGTCACCCAGCACCCCGACATCGTCGCGCGACACCGCGTGCTGCTGTCGCTCGGCCACGACGAGTCCTGGTCCTACGAGGAGCGCGTCGGCGTCCAGCAGGCGGAGCGAGAGGGGCTCAACATCGTGTTCTTCGGCGCGGCGTCGGTGCTGCGCCACGTCCGCCTCGAGGCGTCGCCACTTGGCGCGGACCGACAAGAGGTCGACTACCGCGACTCGTCGGAGGACCCGCTCGCGGCCCACGGGGGCAACTCGATGCAGATCACCGGCAACACGTGGAGCTCGCCGCCGTCCAGCTGGCCGGGCGACCCGCTCGTCGGCGAGACCTACAGCGGGTATCTCGTGCCGGGGTCCACGCCCGCCCCGTTCGTCGTCGCCGACGCGAGCTCGTGGATCTACCGCGGCACGCACCTGCACAACGGGTCCGTGCTGCCGGGCGTGATCGCGTCGGACATCGACCACGTGAGCCAGTTCGAGGGCGAGCCCGCCGAGCTGATGGTGCTCGGACACTCGCCGATCCCGCTGAGCGAGGTGTACACGAACCAAGGGACGTGGGGCGCGGACACCTACTCGGACATGACCTACTACACGGACCCCCACGGCATGGCCGGGGTCATCGACACGGGCAACAACAACTGGATCAACGCGATGGGGACCTGCCCGACCCACGGGGGCTGCGCGGCTGACCAGCTGGAGCGCATCACGGGCAACATCCTGTGGCTCTTCGGCCAGGGCCCCGCGGGCCGGCTGATGCCGTCGCGATCGAACCTCGCTGGCATCGTGCCCGCAGGCTCGTGAACCTCTCGATCACACCGGCGGCTCGCGCACGAAGCCCCGGAGCGAACGTCCGTAACCGGTGGTGACGCGCCGCTGGACCAGGCGGGCGATGGGCCCCGCGAGGCGCATCACCCCGTCCGCATGCCGGGAGACCGCGACGATCCCGAGACGGACCTGGTCGCTCGACGCCAAGCGGACGTCGAAGGCCTCCTCGCCGACCTCGGGGTGACCCGGGAGCGTCCGGTAGCTGAACCCCCAGTGCGCCGGCTCGTCGGTGACACGGGTGACCCGGCACGGCGCGGCGATCGCCCCGACCGGCGTGCCGAGCGTGACGACGTAGACGCCCCCCAGTCTGACCGGCGTCGAGGTCGGGTGGACCCGCACGCCAAGAGTCCGGTGCGTGGCCCACGTCCGCAGGCCCTCGCACGCGCGAACGAAGTCCTGGCGACCGCGGCCGACGGCCGTGTCGTAGCGCTCGAGGGTGAAGCCTGCTGGTGGCGCGTCGAGGCCGAGCACCGCGGGTCCGTCGAAGGTGGGCGACGCCGCTTCGGCGGCTCGAAGCGCTGCGTGCACGCTGCTTGTCGCCATCGGCGCAACGAGTCTCACGCGGACGGACCGGCGCCAACTGCGTGCGGCCAGTCCGCGGTGCAGCGTCGCGTGCGGTGGGTGAGTCTCAACCTAGAAATTGGAGAAGCCCGTGACCGAGAGTGCCGACGCGGAGGCGACCAACGCGGTTCGTCCCATCGAATCCGGAGCCGACACATTTGACATGCCTAGCCCCCTGACAGTGTTTTGATCCAGGTCAAGATGTCCCCACCGACAGGCGCGAACGCGCTTGGAGCGTTGAAGCCGTAGGAACCTCCCGTGAGCAAGTGCACGCGTGCCGCGTCGATGGGCGACGACGACGACGAAGGATTCCCAGTGCCCGCCGAGTTCGTGGCCGTCACCGTGAACGTGTAGCTGTCGCCGGTGGTGAGCCCGACGACGATGCATGTGAGCGGGCCCGTGATCCACGAGCAGGTCTCGTTGCCGTTCGCCGGCGTCGTCGAGTCGGCCGAGGTGACCGTGTAGCCCGTGATCGCGCTCCCGCCGTCCGAGGCCGGCGCGCTCCAGGTCACGATCGCAGAGGCGATGCCCGGCGTGGCCGCCACTGCTGTGGGCGGACCTGGAGTTGTTGCGGGAACCACGGCCAACGAGGGGGACGAGGGACTCCCAGTACCCGCCGAGTTCGTGGCCGTCACCGTGAACGTGTAGCTGTCGCCGTTGGTGAGCCCCGAGACGGTGCACGAGAGCGGACCGGTGGTCAACGAGCAGGTCTCGTTGCCGTTCGCCGGCGTGGTCGAGTCTGCCGCGGTGACCGTGTAGCCAGTGATCGCGCTCCCGCCGTCCGAGGCCGGCGCGCTCCAGGTCACGAGCGCCGAGGTGTCGCCAGGCGTGGCAGAGACGCTGGTGGGCTGCCCAGGAGTGGTCGCCGGGACGACGGCAGCAGACGGCTGCGAAGCGGGTCCCGTTCCCGTGCCGTTGGTCGCGGTCACCGTGAACGTGTAGCTGTCACCGTTGGTGAGACCTGCAACGGTGCACGAGAGTGGACCCGTGGTCCACGAGCAGGTCTCGTTGCCGTTCACCGGCGTGGTCGAGTCGGCCGCGGTGACCGTGTAGCCCGTGATCGTGCTTCCGCCGTCCGAGGCCGGCGCGCTCCAGCTCACGAGCGCCGAGGTGTCGCCAGGCGTGGCCGAGACGCCCGTCGGCTTGCCAGGCACCGACGAGGGCACGACGGCGGAGGACGCCGAGGACGCGAGTCCGGTCCCCGCGCCGTTGGTCGCGGTCACCGTGAAGGTGTAGCTGTCGCCGTTGGTGAGACCTGCAACGGTGCACTGCAGCGCACCCGTCGTCCAGGTGCAGTGCTCATTGCCGTTCACTGGCGCCGTCAAGTCAGCCGCGGTCACGGTGTAGCCCACGATGGTCGAGCCGCCGTTGGACGCCGGTGCGCTCCAGCTCACGAGCGCGGTGGTGTTCCCCGCCACCGCAGAGACCGAGGTCGGCTTGCCGGGCACCGTCGCGGGCACGACGGCCGACGACGCAGAGGACGCGGTGCCGGTCCCTACGCGGTTGGTCGCCGTCACCGTGAAGGTATAGCTGTCCCCGTTGGTGAGCCCGACGACGATGCATGTGAGCGGACCAGTGGTCCATGAGCAGGTCTCGTTGCCGTTCGCAGGCACCGTCAAGTCAGCCGCGGTCACGGTGTAGCCCAAGATGGTCGAGCCGCCGTTGGACCCCGGTGCGCTCCAGCTCACGAGCGCGGTGGTGTTCCCCGCCACCGCAGAGACCGAGGTCGGCTTGCCGGGCACCGTCGCGGGCACGACGGCCGACGACGCCGACGACGTGGGGCCCATGCCCGCGCCGTTGGTCGCGCTCACCGTGAAGGTGTAGCTGTCACCGTTGGTGAGACCTGCAACGGTGCACTGCAGCGCGCCCGTGGTCCAGGCGCAGTGCTCATTGCCGTTCGCAGGCGCCGTCAAGTCAGCCGCGGTCACGGTGTAGCCCACGATGGTCGCGCCGCCGTTGGACGTCGGTGCGCTCCAGCTCACGAGCGCGGTGGTGTTCCCTGCCACCGCAGAGACCGAGGTCGGCGTGCTGGGCACGTCGGCGGGGATCACCGCCGACGACGGAGTCGAGTCCGGCGAGGAGCCCGCCACGTTCGTCGCAAGCACGGTGAACGTGTAGCTGTCCCCGTTGGTGAGCCCAGCAACGGTGCACTGCAGCGCGCCCGTGGTCCACGAGCAGGTCTCGTGGCCGTTCGCCGGCGTGGTCAAGTCAGCAGCCGTGGCCGTGTAGCTCAAGATGCGGGCGCCCCCGTTGGAGCTCGGCGCGTGCCATTTGACGAGCGCCGTGGCATTGCCGCGTGCCGCGGTGACCGTCGTTGGCTTGGTCGGAATGGTCGCCGGGATGACCATGGCGGAGGGCGACGACGCGAGTCCGATCCCCGCGAGGTTGGTCGCCGTGACCGTGAAGATGTAGCCAACCCCGTTGGAGAGGCCCGGGACGGTGCACGAGAGCCGGCTCGTCACGCACCCGAGCTTCCCGGGATGCGACGTCACGGCGTAGCGCTTGACCGACCCCAGCCCAACGTTGCGCGACGCGTGCCACCTGACGACCGCGGCGCTTGGCCGGGCCACTGCCGTGACGTTGGTCGGGGCGGCCGGTGTGAATGGTGGGATCGATGTGGAGACCCTCGATCCGTCGCCAAGCTGTCCGTCGACGTTGCTGCCCCAGCATGAGAACAGGCCGAGGTCGAGGAGGGCGCACGTGCTGTCGTCACCGGCGACCAGCTGGATGACGCCGGTGAGGCGAACGTCGAGCGGGAGCAAGGACGATTGCCAGGTACCGGTGCCGAGCTGGCCGTCCTGGTTCCAGCCCCAGCACTTGATCGTCTTGGTGCGAAGCAGCGCACAGCTGTGCCCGTACCCGAGGGCGAGCTGTGTCACGCCTGACAGGCCGCGCACCGCGACGGGCGCGTGCTCGATTCGCCTCTCGCCGTCGCCGAGCTGGCCGTCCTGGTTCAATCCCCAGCACCGCACCGCACCCGTGTGCAGGATCGCACAGCTGTGCCCGAAGCCGGCAGAGATCCCGACGGCACCGGCGAGGCCGTTGACGACGACCGGCACGGGCTCGGTCCTCGTCGTACCGTTGCCGAGCTGGCCGTTCTGGTTCAATCCCCAGCACTTGACGGTCCCGGTCCTCAGCAGCGCGCAGCTGTGCCCGTAGCCCGCCGCGATCTGCACGACGTTGCGCAAGCCACGCACGATCACGGGGAGCGACGAGTTGGTCCTCGTCCCCGTGCCGAGCTGCCCGTAGTAGTTCCAGCCCCAGCACTTGACCCGCTCGGACGCGAGCAGGGCACAGCTGTGCTCGAATCCGAGCGCGATCGAGCGCACGCCCGAGAGGGCTCGCACCCCGACGTGCACTGTTGTGTTGGTGGTCCTGCCGTTGCCGAGCTGGCCGTAGCGATTCCACCCCCAGCACTGCACGGTCCGCGATTGCAGCAGCGCGCAGGTGTGCCCGAACCCGGTCGCGATCTGACGAACGCCGGTAAGTCCGCGCACGTCGACCGGCAACAAGGACGCCCTCGTCGTGCCGTCGCCGAGCTGGCCATAGGCGTTCGAGCCCCAGCACCGCGCGGCCCCGACGAGCTCGAGCTCGCACCCATCAGCATGCCCCGCCGCGATCTGCACCGGTCTCGCGCTGCTCCGCGGCACCTGGACGTGCTGGGAGGTGCGCACCGATGCCGCCGCGACCGGCCCAGACAGCGCGGTGCAGCCGAGTGCCGCAGCGACAATGAGCGACGCGGCGGCTGGCAGGAGTCGATGCCGCGTCAACATGGACCGTGCCGGATGACGAGGACGACACCGCAGGCCATCTCTAGAGGTGGCCGGCGCGGGCACTTGGGCATAGATTCCTTCGAGCGAGCGTGCAGCGCCGAGCGAGCTTGCGAACACGACATCTGTCTGACCCCCGCCCACCCTCACTGAGTCCTCGAACACTGAGGCCTCGAAGATACCTCGCGGCGAGGCGCGCCACTTCTGGCTCGAACGGGTCCCGGGACCGGCGACATTGACACACCTCTTGGTGGCGCTCCCCGGCGATCGGGCGCCATGGGTAGAATCCACGAATCCAGTGCGCCAATGACTGACGGGCTGTGCTCGAAGAGGATCCAGCTGACGCCCCTCGAGGGCAAGAGTGAATGGAGTTTTTCTATGCGACTGCTTGGTCGACCGAACATCTCACGAGCGGGGGCCGGGCTGCTCGTCGCCGGCGCTCTCGTCTTCGCTGCCGTCTGGCAGTCGACGGAGGGACTTGCGGCCTCGCGCCACGCGACCACCGTGCATGACTACCTCGCGCTCGGTGACTCGGTGACATTCGGCTATCGCGAGTCGAACACGACGCCACCGCCGAACTACCTCGTCGCCTCGTCGCTCGTCGCGTACCCGAAGGACGTCGGTCTCGCGCTGGGGCTCCAGGTTGCAAACGCCGCCTGCCCCGGTGAGACGTCGTTGAGCCTCACGACGAAAGGCGTCCAGAGCAACGGCTGCGAGAACGTGCCCGGCGGCGGTCCCGGCTACCGAGCGGCGTTCCCGCTCCACGTCAGCTACAAGGGCACACAGCTCGCCTACGCCAACGCGTACCTGAAGTCGCACCGCAGCACTCAGCTCGTCAGCCTGATGATCGGGGCGAACGACGCCTTCTTGTGCCAGGAGACGACTGCCGACAAGTGCGCGAGCGAGCTGCCCACGGTCCTCAAGTCGATCTCGAGCAACGTCGCGCGCATCCTGTCGTCGATCCGCACGGGCGACCACTTCAGGGGTCAGATCGTGATCCTCAACTACTACTCGCTCGACTACTCGAACGCGGTCGACAACGCCGGGAGCCAGACGCTGAACACGACGGTCGACAAGGCGGCGAAGCCCTACAAGGTCCAGATCGCCGACGGCTATGGGGCCTTCAAGGCCGCGGCGCTGCAGTCCGGCGGCGACACCTGCAAGGCGGGACTGCTCACCCAGCTGACCCCGAGCGGCTGCGGCGTCCATCCGAGCGTCGCAGGCCAGGCGCTGCTCGCACTCGCGGTCGAAGAGGTCGTGAAGAAGTAGATCGGCGAGCGGCGCGTGCTCACGCGGCGCCCCAGGGCACCACGATCCAGTGCTCCGGCGTAGCCTTCGACGGACATGACCGTGCTGGGGGCGACAATGAGGATCCGACCAATTGCGATCATGGCGGTGGTGGCGGGATCGCTCCTCGCGGGCTGCGGCTCGACGACCTCGGCCCAGCAGCGGCCCGCACACCGGGGCGTGCAGCTGTCGGCGTCGTCGATTCCATGGGATCAGGTCGGATCGGGGTGGCTGCTCGCCACCTGGAACCGCAACAAGGGCACCGCGCCGGGGTCCCACGTGGCCGGGAACGTGGCGAATCCGGTCAACTCGATCTTCCTCGTGGACCCCGCGGGTGGTCGCTACCTCATCGCGCGGTACACCAATGAGAACGAGTCGTTGGCAGGGTGGTCCGGCGACGCTCGTCGCGCCCTCCTCGTCGACGACGTCTCGCCGACGCGGATCAGCTCGATCGACCTCAAGACCGGCCTTGTCAGCGACTCGTTCGCGCTGTCCACTTCGAACACCGTGTTCTTCGAGTCGGTGGCCTACACGAGGCCAGGCGGGCTCGCGCTCCTCGTCACGACGCAGACCAACAACGCCCAGCTCCTGCAGCGCTACTCGCTGACCGGCACGCTGCAGCACACCTACCCAGCCAGCTTCTCGGAGGTCGGGGCCTTCGGAGGCAGCGTCCTGTCGAGTCCCGACGGCCTCCAGCTCGCGCTTGGGGCGAGAGGGGGGATCGCGCTCCTCGACAATGACGGCACCCTTGTCAGCCAGGTCCGTGTCCCTGGCGCGACGTACTGCGAGGTGAAGCGGTGGTGGGCGACCAACGTGGTGCTCGCGTCGTGCGGCGGCGCCTCGTCCACGCAGCGGCTCTTCAAGGTCTCCCTGACCGGCGGCACGGCGTCAGCGCTCACCGCGCCACCCCGTGTCACGGGACCGGACGAGGGTGACGAGAACGCGTGGGCGATCGGGTCCTCGGTCTACCTGCAAGACGCGGGCGGGTGCGGCGTCCAGTACCTGGCGCAGCTCCAGCCGGACCATCTCACGACGCCGGTTGCCGTGCCTGGCGTCGTTCGCGCCGACAGCGTGTTCGTGCTCGGCACCGCGAATGGACAGCTCGCCCTGCAGGCCACGGTTGCCTGCGGAAGCGGTGAGTCGGCGCTGTGGTTCAACCCTTCGAAGAACACGTCAACCGTGGTGCTCGGTCCGCCGCTCAACGGCGGGGGCGTGCAGGTGGCCCTGGCGTATCCGGACCCGATCGGGTAGCCGGCGTCCTCATCGCCGCTCCACGCCGGCGGGTGCGGCGAGAACTGCGCGAGCAGGCGATCGACTCAGCACGGCACGGGCAGTGCGGCGAGGTCTGGCTTGACCCATTCGCTGCGTGCCGCTCGGTGGCAGACTCCTGTGCACTCGGCCCAGTCCTCCCAGGCTCGGAGCTACCGCTCGCCGCCGCCGGCGATGCAGTTGTCGGGCGGGGCTTCACGCTCCGAGAGCAGTCGGGCCCGTCAGCTCCCGAGCTCGGCGAGTTGACGTTCCAGGTGGGCGCGCTCGACCTCGTTCGCCGTCAGCATGAGTGCTTCCTCGTAGAACAGCCGTGCCGAGCGCACGTCGCCGACTCGGCGGCAGAAGTCAGCGCGGGCGGCGGGGAAGTACGGGTACGCAGCGAGGAGGGGCTCGGCGGCGAGTGGCTCGAGCGCGCGAAGGCCGGCCCTGGCGCCTTGGGCGAAGCCGATGGCGACGGCCCGGTTGAGCGCGACGACGGGCGAGGGCCAGGCGGCCATGAGCGCGTCGTAGTGCCCCACGATGGCCGTGAAGTCCGTCGCCTCCCAGCTCGGCGAGTTGTCGTGGATCGCAGCGATCGCCGCCATGAGGGCATAGATGCTGGGTGGCGACCCTTCGAGCGCCGCCTCGGCGAGGTGCGTGCCCTCGGCGATCGCGTCGCGGTCCCACGCCGCACGGTCCTGGTCGGCGAGCAAGACGAGTCGGCCGTCGACGAGGCGGGCAGCTCGCCGAGCATCGGTCAGGACGAGCAGTGCGAGCAATCCTTCGATGCCGAGGTCGTTGGGCAGCAGGTCCCCGAGCATCCGCGCGAGCAGGAGGCCCTGCTCGACGAGGTCGTCGCGGACGAGCTCGTCGCCCCTCGGCGAGGCGTGGCCGGTCGTGAACACGAGGTGCACGACCTGGAGCACCGCGGTGATCCTGTCGGCGAGCTCGTCGAGCCTCGGGGTCCGATACGGGATCCGAGCTTGCGTGATCTTCCGCTTCGCACGGGTGAGGCGTGCCGCCATCGTGGACTCGCTCACAAGGAACGCCCTCGCGACCTCGGTGGTCGTGAGCCCGCACACGAACCGAAGCGTGAGCGCCACCTGCGTGGCGACCGCAAGGGACGGGTGACAGCACGTGAAGATCAGCCGGAGCCGGTCGTCCTCGATCTCGTGCGCCCTGCCCCAGACGAACGGCGGGGCGGTCTCGTCCTCGACGAGGAGCGGGAGGTGCCGTCGCAGCACGGTCTCGCGCCGAAGCTGGTCGAGCGCCAGGTTCCTCGCCGTCGTTGTCAGCCAGGCGCCCGGGCGAGCCGGAATGCTGCTCGGGCCCCACGCAACGAGAGCCTTCGCGAACGCCGCCTGGACGCACTCCTCGGCGAGGTCCAGGTCGGCGGTGACCCGGACGGTCGCAGCCAGCACGAACGCCCACTCCATTCGATGGGCGTCCGCGACGGCGCGTGCGACGGCCGGGTCAACGGCCACGGTGCCTCAGTCGAACACCCTGATCGGACGGACCTCGACGCCGCCGAACTCCGCAGGGACGTCCCTCGCGATCACGAGCGCCGCGTCGAGGTCCGCCGCCTCGATCACGTAGTAGCCCCCGAGCCCCTCCTTGGTCTCGCTGAAGGGCCCGTCGGTCACGTTGAGATCGCCGGTGGCGCCCTTTCGAACCGACGTCGCGGTCGACGTGGACTCGAGGGCGTTGCCGCCCCTGATGACCGCACCGTGCTTCTCGCCGAACTGCATGTGGCCGGCCATGACGCGCTTCATGGTCGCCTCGTCGGCTGCCTCGTAGCTCTTCTCGTCCTCGTAGATCAACACCAGGTACTCAGCCATGTCTCCCTCTCAGTCGGGGCACTCCGGTCGGACCGCCTGTCTCCACGACGATCGGCCCGTGCCGGAATCGACAAACTCTGGCAGAGACCTCACAGAGCCGAGCTCGCCGTGCGGCCCGGGCGCCGCCTGTCACCCGTGCACCGAGACGGTTCGTCGGTTCGTTTGTCGGCCCCGCTAGGTCATTTTCGGCACCGGCGACGCCGCCAAACGTGTTTCCACAAGAATTTCTAAGCCATTAAACCCATGCAGTTACTGGGATATCCACTGGTTAGGCGAATTAACCACTCGCGTGACCAGTTTTTGCGGTCCAGGTGCGGTTACATCATCAAACCAATCGCAAAAGGAGGAATTATGCAACGACTACTGGGCCGCTCTTTGAGCGGGTCATCCCGAACGAGCATTGCTGCTCTGGTGGGGGCACTGTTGGTAGGGGCGACGGCACTTGTGTCATCGCCCGCTGGTGCGTCAAACCAGAGCATCCACTTCTCGGTGACGAGGGTCGCCTTCGGCACCGTCGACATCGGCACGTCGGGTTCAGACTCATCGATCGTCACGAACCACACGGGCCAGCCGCTGTACTTCGTGTCGGCGACGCCGTCGAAGGACAACAAGGGTGCTGAGTACCACGGCTCTGCCGGCACGTGCACGGGTGCGCTCGCACCAGCGGCAACGTGCGACGTCGCGGTGGTCTTCGCTCCCAACGAGCCGGGCCTTCGCGCCTCGTCGCTCGCGGTGACGTTCGCCGAGAAGAACGGCGGGGGCACGATCACGTCGGAGGCGACCGTCAATGCGGCGCTGTTCGGCAGAGGCGTCCTTCCGTCGTTCACGCTGTCGGGCGCACGCGCGGGCAACGTGATGGTCGGCGCGACCGGCACCGAGGAGGCCACGATCACGAACACGTCCTACGTGCCGCTGAAAGTGCACTCCTGGAGCCTCGAGGGTGTCGTCAACCACAACTTCAAGGTGACGTCGAACGCGTGCCCGATCCCGTTGGCCCCCGGTGGGACCTGCGGCCTCGTGCTGACGTTCGCACCGCACCGCACCGGCTCCGCCTCCGCCACCCTCACGGTCAAGATGCTCGTGCCCGGTGACAAGGAGAGCCTCGTCACGCGCGAGTCCACCGTCAAGGGGACCGGCGTCGTGGCGAACGGCAAGGGCCAGCCGCCCTTCGAGCTGTCCGCGCTGGACTTCGGGACCGTGACGGTCGGATCGACCGCGACGGGCATCGTCGTGCTCACGAACACCGGCAAGCACAACGAGACCTATGTCAAGGACTCGATCACGAGCAACGGCTCCAACGCGTACGCGGTCACGGGCAACAACTGCCCCACGCCGATCGTGCCTGGAGCGAGCTGCGACCTGACGGTGACGTACTCACCGGCAGCAGCGGTGACGCACAACGCGACGCTCAACGCGCAGGTGACCTTCATCAACGCGAAGCTCGTGACGGTGACGTCGACCGAGCACACCAGCCTGACCGGCAAGGGCATCAGCCCGACCCTCAGCCTGTCGGCTGACAAGTTCCCGACCACCACGGTGGGTGCCACGTCCGACGGTCTCGTGACCATCACGAACACCTCGCTCGTCACGCTCAACTACGACACCGCGGCATTCCAAGGCGCGGACCAGTCAAGCTGGTCGACTGTCGGGAACTCCTGCTCAAGCCCGATCCTGTCCGGCGCGTCCTGCTCGGTCGAGGTGGCATTCACCCCGCGGTCACAGGGTGCCCTCGCGATCACGTTCGACGTGACCCTGGACCAGACCGTGCGCCTGCACGAGTCGTTCGTCGGACGGCGCATCGCGCTGATCGGCCACGGCGTGCTGCCCACGTTCAAGATCAGCCCGCCGAGCCTGGCCTCGACGCCCAAGGGCGTCCCGGTCTCGGGCAACGCGACGTTGACCAACACGTCCTCGGTCAACCTGTCGTTCAATGGCTATGGCGTCTCAGGGACGAACGCGACTGACTTCACGGTCACCGGCTCGACCTGCTCGGGGCTCATCGCGCCGACCGGCACCTGCGATCTCACGATCCAGTTCAAGCCGTCGATCAGCGCGCCTGGCAGCGAGCACGCGACGCTGAAGGTGATCATGAACATCGCCGGCACGTCGCCGCTGGTGACGACGGCAAAGAACGCGGCGCTCTCGGGCACCGAGTCGTAACGTCTGACGCGGTCCACACGGGAAGCCCCCGGTCGAGCAGCTGCTCGGCCGGGGGCTTGTCACGTCCACCGTGACGCGCGGCGATCCGCTCAGGCGGCGGCCTCTGCCCGACGAAGGCCCTTGAGGCTGAGCGCGAGGATCGTCGAGATCCCGAGCGCGCCCGCGAAGGCTCCCATGGCCCAGCTCGCCGAGGCCTGCTCGATGAGGAGCCCCGCGATGAGCGGCGAGAGTGCGGCGAGACCGGTGGCGACCTGGAGCAGCGCGTTGGTGACGCGGCCGCGCATCGACTCCGGTGTCGCACGAAGCAGTGCGGCGAAGAGCATGGCGTTGGCGGTCGGCGAGAGGAAGAAGGGCACCGCGAGCGGGATCGCGATGAGCGGCGAGGGCATGAGGAACGCGGCAACGGCCGTCATCGCCATGCCGCTCGCGGTGAGCGCGACCACCATCTTGGAGAGCGACAGCCGGCCCTGGATCCGGGGCGCCGCCACCGCGCCGAGCAGCCCGCCCACCATGATCGCTGCCTGTGTCAGCCCGATCACCGACGGCGACGTGCCACCGTGGCGAAGCCCGAGGATCACGGTGAACATGATCCCGGTGAACGCGAAGTTGATGAGGGGCGCCTGGACGACCACGGCGCGCAGCAGCGGGTCGTGCCAGATGGCGCGCACCCCATCGAACGACTCCCGCCACAGCCCCCTGCGGGGGCCCTCGGTCGCCGGGGGGTCGAAGTCGCCGGTCATCAGGCTCGACGTGAGCAGCGAGGCTCCGTAGGAGACGGCGTCGCCAATGAATGGGACGGCGGCACCGACACTGAACAGGAGACCGCCGAGCGCGGGGCCGCTGAGGCCAGCCGCGTACTGACGTGCCTCAGTGGCAGCCCATGCGTCCTCGAGCTGCACACCTTCGACGATCGTTGGTAAGGCCGCGATCGACGATGGCGAGAAGATGGTGTCGCCCACGCGGTCGATGATCGCGACGATGAGCACGACCTCCCACGTGACTGCGTGCGCGAGCACGCCGATGGCGAACCCGGCCAGCACGACCATTCGGATGCCGTCGCACACGACCATCGTCGTGCGCCTGTTGAGGCGGTCCGCGAGCGCGCCAGCAGGGAGCCGCACGCAGAACGAGACGATCGACGTCGCCGTCGCGACGGCACCGGCGATCACCGTCGATCCGGTGAGCGCGAAGATCAAGAGGGGGTAGGCAAGGACACCAAGCTCGGAGCCGAGGTCAGAGAGGACCTGGCCGGTCCAGAGCAGGCGGAAGTTCCGGTTCCGCCGCAACGGCACGATGGGCCGCTCGGATGGCGGCAGCTCCTGATCGACGACCGGGTCTGGCATGACGTCATAATGACATAGAAATGATGTCATGAGGACGCTGACCGCGGACTCACGCCGTGCGTCGACAGGGCCATGAGGAGGCGGCCCCCGCACCCATTTTGGGCCTGCGGGCTCAGTATCGTCCGTGGATCACGGTCGTTGCCTTCCAGGGCGAGCCAGGCGCCTACTCCGAGCAGGCGTGCTCGGTGCTGTTCCCTGACGCCGAGTTCCGGCCCACCATCTCGATCCGGCGGGTCTTCGAGTCCGTCGAGGTCGGGCAGGTCGACTTCGGGCTCGTGCCGATGGACAACTCGCAGGCCGGCAGCATCAACGAGACCTACGACCTCTTCCTCCGCCACGGTCTCTCGTTGGTCGCGGAGATCGCGGTGCCCGTCGATCACTGCCTCCTCGGCTTTCCCGGCGCCGTGCTCGATGAGCTCACCGAGGTGATCTCGCACCCCCAGGCGCTCGCCCAGTGCGAGGAGTTCCTCAGCTCGCTGGCGGCGACCACGCGCGCGGACTTCGACACGGCAGGCGCCGCGAAGCGGATCATGCAGGACGGTCTGCGCACGACGGCGGCGATCGCGTCGCACCGCGCAGCGGACCTCTACGGGCTGACCGTGCTGGCAGAGCGGATCCAGACCTACCCCGACAACTCGACTCGGTTCGGCGTCATCTCGAAGCGCGCAGATCCGATCGGGGTGCCCGACAAGACCTCCATCGTCTTCGGGGTCGGGCACGTGCCGGGCTGCTTGTTCCGATGCCTGGGCGCGTTCGCAGAACGGCACTTGAACCTGACCAAGCTCGAGTCACGGCCGCGCGCGGGGAGGCCCTGGGAGTACGTCTTCTACGCCGACATCGAGAGCGAGTCCGACGTGCCCGCGATGGTCGAGGCACTCACCGAGCTGAGCGAGCACGCGACGTTCACGCGCGTGCTCGGCAGCTATCAAGGTGGCCTCTCGGGGCTCTGAGGACGCGCCAGAGCGGCGGGTGCGACAGGGTCGCGCTCAGTCGCGGGATCACTGCCACACTTGGTCGCGTGACCGCGGCAACCGGCGCTCCTCGCGAGCCGCAGGCGGTCCACCCCGAGCACGCCGCGCTGCAGCGTGAGCTGAGGAGCTGGTTCACGAACTCCGCGCCGGCGCTCGGCTATGTCGTCGCGACCCAGTGGTACGGCTACCTGAGCGCACCGGGCGGCGTCGTGGGGACGAGGCTCATCCTCACGGTCGAGGACCCCGGCGAGGTGGCTCGGGCATTGGACGACGCGCGGCGCCGAAGCGGCGGCACGCTCACGGTCTGGGTTGACGATCGAGCCCGATGCGGCCGCCTCGACCGCGCCCTGCAGGATGCCGGCTGTCGGCCGATCAAGTCGGTGTCGCACCTCGCGCTCGTGGGTGAGCTGGCGGCCCGGTCCGGTCCACCCGGCCTCGAGCTGCACGACGTCGGTCCCGACGGCCTCGAGGAGTGGGTCGTGACGAAGCTCAAGTGCTTCGGCGACACCGAGGCAATGCCCCCTGCCGAGCAGATCGCGGCAGAGACGGCCGTGCGGGCACCCGAGATGGCGCTCGCCACGCTGCAGCTCGCGCGGCTCGAGGGCGTCCCCGTCGCCGCCCTCGCGTACTACGCGGGGACCGACCAGCTCGTCTTCAACCTGGGCACGCGCGTGCCCTTCCGCCATCGCGGGATCGCACAGCAACTGCTGGCCCGCTGGGCCGCCGCGGGCCGCGCGCAAGGGTGTCGCTCGCTCATGATCAACGCGGATCACCTCGGCAGGCCCGAGGCGCTCTACAAGAAGATGGGCTTCGTCGACGAGATCTACTGGTATCAGCGCTATGGGTGCGACCCCGATCGTGTGCGCTCGGCCGACTAGCGGACCGATGTCACGACGGGCGCGATGCGACCGCCTCGCCGCGACGCAGGACGGTCCGGGCGATCGACGACCCGGGCCGGTAGGCGAGATGCGACGCGCTCGGCGCGTCAAGCACCACGAGGTCGGCGCTGCATCCAACGGCCAGTCGTCCGACGTCATCGCGGCACAGCGCGGCCGCCCCGCCCGCAGTCGCCGCGTACAGCGCCTCGTCGCTCGTCATGGCGAGCTCGCGCACTGCCAGCGCGATCACGAACGGCATCGACGTGACGAACGACGTCCCGGGGTTGCAGTCGGTCGCGAGCGCGACCGTGACGCCAGCGTCGAGGAGCTGTCGTGCGTCGGCATACGGGGTGCGGGTGCTGAACTCCGCTGCGGGCAGCAGTGTCGCGACGACGCCGCACTCGGCGAGCAGCGACGCGCCGCTCGCGGTGCAGAACGTGCAGTGGTCCACGCTCGCGGCGCCGAGCTCGGCAGCGAGCTCCACGCCGCCACTGTCACCAAGCTGGTTGCCGTGCACGCGGATGCCGAGTCCGGCCGCCTTTGCCGCAGTGAGGACCGCACGGCACTCCTCGACGGAGAAGGCGACCGGGTCACAAAAGGCGTCGGCCCAGCGCGTGACGGGTGCGCAGCCCTCGAGCATCGGACCGGTGAGGAGTCGCAGGTACTCGTCGCGGCGTGCGGCGAACTCGGGGGGCACCGCGTGCGCGCCGAGCCACGTCACCTCCTCGGTGAGGCTCGCCGCGACGTCGAGCAGGCGCCGCTCGCCCGCGACCGAGAGGTCGTAGCCGGACTTGATCTCGACCGTCGTCGTGCCGGTGGCCCGCATCTCAGCGAGCCGTCGTCGCGCGGCCCGATCGAGCGAGCCGGTCGACGCTGCACGCGTCGCCTCGACCGTGCGCAGGATCCCCCCGCCGTCGTACGGCACGCCGGCCATCCGTGCCTCGAACTCGTCTGCCCGATCGCCCGCGAAGACGAGATGGGTGTGCGAGTCGACGAATCCGGGGATGACCGCGCCACCTTCCGCGTCGATCGAGGTGTCGGCGGCCGGCGTGTCCGCCGACGCGCCAGCCCACGCGACGAGACCGTCGTCGATGACGAGGCCCGCGACGTGGCGGCGGCCCACCGCGCCCTCGCCCAACGTCCTGTCGTTCGTCGTGAGCTCGCCGATGTTGCTGATCGCGACCGATCCCATCGGCTACTGCTCGCGCATCGGCACCCGGATGCCAGAGGTCTCGGCGACGTCCTCGGCGTCGGCGTAGCCCGCGTCGACGTGCCGGATGATGCCTGTCAGCGGGTCGTTGGTCAGCACCCGGGCGATCTTCTCGCGCGCGATCGCGGTGCCGTCCGCGACGGTGACCTGCCCGGCGTGCAGCGAGCGGCCGATCCCCACGCCGCCGCCGTTGTGGATCGAGACCCACGACGCGCCCGAGGCCGTGTTGACGAGTGCGTTGAGCAACGGCCAGTCGGCGATGGCGTCGGAGCCGTCGAGCATGGCCTCGGTCTCTCGATACGGCGACGCGACCGACCCGCAGTCGAGGTGGTCCCGGCCGATGACGATGGGCGCGGACACTTCGCCGCTCGCCACAAGGTCGTTGAACGCCACGCCCGCCTTGTCGCGCTCCCCGTAGCCGAGCCAGCAGATTCGAGCCGGCAGGCCCTGGAACGCCACCTTGTCCTCGGCCTTGCGGATCCACCTCGCAAGCGGCTCGTTGTCAGGGAACAGCGCGAGGATCTCGCGGTCCGTGCGAAGGATGTCCCTCGGGTCCCCCGAGAGCGCCACCCATCGGAACGGGCCCTTCCCCTCGCAGAAGAGCGGCCGGATGTAGGCGGGGACGAACCCTGGGTACTCGAAGGCGCGCGCGAACCCGCCCGCGAGGGCCTCAGCGCGAAGCGAGTTGCCGTAGTCGAACACCTCAGCGCCTGCGTCGAGGAAGCCGACCATGGCCTCGACGTGCCTCGCCATCGAGACCCGTGCGCGGTCGGTGAACTCGGCCGGCTTCTTGTCGGCGTAGTCGTGCCAGTCGCCGAGGTCGATCCCGTCGGGCAGGTAGCTGAGCGGGTCGTGGGCAGAGGTCTGGTCGGTCACGATGTCGACCTCGACGCCTCGGCGCAGGATCTCGGGGAACAGCCACGCGGCGTTGCCGAGCACGCCGACGCTCACCGCAAGGCGCGCCGACTTGGCCGCGGTCACCCGCTCGATCGCCGCGTCGAGGTCCGTGGTCCACTCGTCGAGGTAGCGGTGCTCGACGCGTCGCTGCAGCCGGGCCGGGTCCACCTCGACGAGGAGGCACACCCCGTCGTTCATGGTCACGGCCAGCAGCTGGGCGCCTCCCATCCCACCCGCGCCGGCGGTCAGCGTGAGCGTGCCGGCGAGCGTCCCGCCGAAGCGCTTCTTCGCGATCGCCGCGAAGGTCTCGTAGGTCCCCTGCAGGATCCCCTGGGTCCCGATGTAGATCCACGAGCCCGCGGTCATCTGGCCGTACATCGTGAGGCCCATCGCCTCGAGGCGGCGGAACTCGGGCCAGTTCGACCAGTCGCCGACGAGGTTCGAGTTCGCGAGCAGCACCCTCGGTGCCCACTCGTGCGTCCGGACGACGCCCACGGGCCGACCCGATTGCACCAGCATCGTCTCGTCGTCGCCGAGCGTCGTGAGCGTGCGGATCATCGCGTCGAAGCTCGGCCAGTCACGCGCGGCACGGCCGGTCCCCCCGTAGACGACCAGGTCGTCGGGGCGCTCTGCCACCTCGGGATCGAGGTTGTTCTGCAGCATGCGCAGCGCGGCCTCTTGGGGCCAGCTCCGTGCGGTCAGGGTCGACCCACGGGGGGCAGCGACGGGGCGGGCACCTTGCACGGCGGCTCCTTCAGTTGAGTTGCTCGACGAGTGGCTCGATCGCGCGCCACCACGAGCCGTCGAGGAGGAAGGCATCGGCGGTCGCGATCTCGGCGGCCAGCGGGCGGTCGGGCCCGGGCCCCAAGCCGAGCTCCTCGAGTGCGCGGACCAGGGCGTTCGAGGGCGGGGAGCCGAGGAGCGGAGCGCGCAGCGCGAGTGCGCGTGACCCAGCCATGAGCTCGATGGCGAGCACGGTTCGCAGCGCGGCGATGCTCATGCGCAGCTTGCGCGCGGCGTGCCACCCCATGGAGACGTGGTCCTCTTGCATCGCCGACGTGGGGATCGAGTCGACCGACGCGGGTACCGCGAGTCGCTTCATCTCCGACACGAGTCCGGCTTGGGTGTAATGGGCGATCATGAGCCCCGAGTCGACGCCCGGACGATGCGCGAGGAACGGCGGCAGGCCGTAGCTGCGCGCTGGATCGAGGAGCCGGTCCGACCTGCGCTCTGCCATGGAGGCGACGTCGGCGAGGGCGATCGCCACGAAGTCCAGCACGTAGCCGAGCGGAGCACCGTGGAAGTTGCCGGTTGAAGCGAGGCTGCCGTCCGACAGCACGACGGGGTTGTCGATCGCGGACTGCAGCTCGAGGCTCGCCACTCGCCGCGCGTGCTCGATCGTGTCTCGCGCGGCGCCGTGCACCTGGGGCGCGCAGCGCAGCGAGTAGGCGTCCTGGACCTGCGAGGTGTCATCGAGGTGGTCCGCGACGATGGGGGAGTCCGCCATGAGGCGCAGCAGGTTCGCGGCGCTCAGCTGCTGGCCAACCTGGGGTCGCAGTCGCTGGAGGTCGTCGCGAAACACCCTGTCCGTGCCTCGGAGCGACTGGATCGACAGCGACGCGGTGACGTCGGCGATCCGGAGCAGCTCCTCGGCGTCGCGAACTGCGAGGAGCAGCATCCCGAGCATGCCATCGGTGCCGTTGATGAGCGCCAGGCCCTCCTTCTCGGCGAGCTGCACCGGCTGGAGCCCCGCGTCGCGCAGCGCGTCAGCTGCGGCCATCCGCTCGCCCTGGGCGTTGCGCACGTCGCCCTCGCCCGTGAGCGCGAGGCCCACGTGCGCCAACGGCGCGAGGTCGCCCGAGCACCCCAGCGAGCCGAACTCCAAGACGACCGGGGTGATCCGAGCGTTCAACAGGTCCGCGTAGGCCTGCGCGGTCGAGGCGCGGACGCCGGTCACCCCGGTGCACAGGGTCCGGAGTCGGCACAGCATCATGGCTCGAACGACCTCGTCTTCGACCTCGCCGCCCGCGCCTGCCGCGTGACTGCGAAGGAGGGAGCGCTGGAGGCCCGCTCGGTCGTTGGGTGCGATGTACGTCGTCGCGAGCGACCCGAAGCCGGTCGAGACGCCGTAGACGGGCACGTCGGAGTCCACGAGGGCATCGATGCCGCGTCGACATGCCGCGAGGCGATCCAGGACCTTGTCGTCGACGCGCACTTCCTCGAGGCCCCGGGCCACGCGCACGACGTCGTCGATCGTGAGCGTCGTGCCGTCCAAGGTCACCGTCATGGGTTCCTTCCGACGTATCCGGCGAGGACCTCGAGGACGAGGAGTGCGGCCAGCCGAACGGTTCGCTGGTCATCACTGTCTCGATCCACGTCGATCTCGGTGACGTCGATCGCACGCACGCGCGGGTCGCGCGCAAACAATCGCGCGGCCTGACGGACCTCGTCGGCGGACAGCCCGCCAGGGGCCGCGGCGGGACATCCCGGGACCACGGCGCGGTCGGCGACGTCGAGGTCGATGTCGACGTAGATCGGTCGGTCGCCCGCGCCGGCGACCTCGAGGGCATGGGCCACCGCAACGCCGATCGGCTGGTCGCGCATCTCGCACCGCGGGACGATCGTGATCCCCGCCGTGCGTGCGTCCTGCGCGTAGGGAGCCGAGTTCGAAAAGTCCGCGAGCCCCGCTTGGACCACTCGGCTCCCGTCGAGACCCGCCTCGAGCAGCTGGCGGACGGGCGAGCCGTTCGACTCGCCGTCTCGGAGGTCGAGGTGCGCGTCGAGCGTGATGAGGCCCCAGGTCCCGAGGGCGTCACCGGCGAGCGCGGACATCGCGGCGAACGTCATGCTGTTGTCACCACCGAGCGCGATCAGCAGGCCGCACCGCGGGTCCACGTGTGCGAGATGCGCGCGGACGCGCGCCCGGCCGCTGACCCCATCGGGCTGCTCGACGTCGCCGTAGTCGACGACGTCGACGACGTCGGCGAGGTCGATCTCGTCTGGCCATGAGAACGTGGCGAAGCGTTCGAGCGCTGCTCGGATGGCAAGTGGCGTGGAGGTCGCCGACCGAGGCGACAGCGACGACTCGAACGTCGGGATGCCGACGAGCGCCGCACTCAGGCGCCCCGCTCGGGCGTCCGGGCGAAGGAGGGACCGTGCGGACAGCCACCTGGGATCCCGAGTCACGTCGTTACCTTACGAACCAGGCCTTGACGCGAGCTCGACGGATGCTGCCCCCGCCCACCCATGGTCTGGGCACTCGCTCGAGCGTGCCGGTGATGGCCGGCGCCAACGAGGCGCGGTCCGGCTCGTGGGCCGCATGGCGACATTTCGGGACCTTGGTCCCTGTCGCATCCGCCAGCGTCACCAGCAGACTCCAGGCATCGCTCCAAGAGGAGGGGCCATGTCGCGGTACCACGATTATCTCCGCTGGCTGTACAAGGGAGGTCGGCCAAACCGCTTTGCTCGGCTGCAGAACAGCGCGTCGGCCGCCGTGTTCGCCAGAGGCGTCCTCCCGCGTCGTGCCGCCTCGCTCGAGGTAAAGGGTCGCAAGAGCGGGGGGACGGTGACGCTCCCGGTCGTGATCGCCGACCTGGCGGGCGAGCGCTACTTGGTGTCGATGCTCGGTGAGGGCGCGAACTGGGTCCAGCACGTGCGAGCCGATGAAGGACGCGCGACCCTCCGGCACGGCAGGTGCGAGGCCATCACACTCGAAGAGGTCCCCGTCGAGGATCGCCCTGCGATCCTGCGCCGCTACCTGGACGTCGCACCCGGAGCGAGGCCGCACATCCCCGTCGAGCGCAACGCCCCGCTCGAAGACTTCGAATGTGTGGCGGCCGGCCTCCCGGTGTTCCGGATCGTCGAGCGTGGCGTCGGCCAGGACACCTCGGGCGTGTAGTCGCCGTGCTGCACCTTGCCGGATCGCGCATGGACGGTGACGACGACGCCCGTCCTCGTCGTCGCGGTGCTGACGAGCCGGAGCGCCGACGGCCCGCCTCGGCTCCAAAGCGACGCCTGCCGGCGCCCAAGCGGACCGGCAACCGCAAGAGCCGATACTCGTCGACGTGCACCTCGAGCGACGATCGGCGAGTCGTCAGCTCGGCGGGGCGTGAAGCGGGATGATCACCGCGAGCCGGGTCGTGTCCTCGGCGTTCACGCTGGCCAGTGCGTGCGGCGCGATGTCGGCCAGCCGCTCGAGCGCGCGCTCGGCCAGCTCCTCGGTCGAGCACCGAGCGACGCTCGCCGCGCGCTCCACCAGCGCGCCGAGGTAGGCCACCGATCCCAGCACGTCGTCTCGTGGCGACCGGCCCACGAGGGGGACGGGCTCTTGGGCCGGGTCCATCCCGGCGCCGTCGAGGACGGCCCTGCGCAGGGCAGCCAGGAGCTCGAGGACCCCGTAAACGTCCGTCTGGGTCCTGAACATCCACGCCGACACCCCAAATTCGAGCGCGAGGTCTGGATTTGGCGAATCCCCGGGTCCTAGAATCGTGAGTCCACGAAGCAGGGTCGGTGCCATCGGTTCGATCGCAGAGGCGCTGGCCACGTCACCAGTGTGACGAGTGGGTGTAGCAGTGTGTGGGATCGTCCCTAAGTCGGTAGGTGATTGGTATGGCACGGACAGTATGGAAGGGCGCACTCAGCCTCGGGCTGGTCAACGTGCCCGTTGGCCTCTACACGGCCACCTCTGACAAGACCGTCTCGCTCAACCAGTTCGAGACCGGGACTTCGGACCGGATCCGCTACAAGAAGGTCAACGAGCGGACGGGCCAGGAGGTGGAGGCCCGCGACATCTCGAAGGGCTTCAACATCGGGGGTGGCGAGTTCGTCATCCTCACCGACGAGGAGCTGGCGAGCGCCGAGCCGGAGCGCTCCCGCCTGATCGACATCACGGACTTCGTCGAGCTCGGTGAGATCGACCCGGTGAACTATCGCGCGACGTACTACTTGGCCCCCGAGGGCGAGGCCGCGAGCAAGGCCTACGCGCTCTTGCGCCAGGTCATGTTCGAGGCCCACAAGGTCGCCATCGGCACGCTCGTGATGCGCAACAAGGAGTACCTCGTCGCGATCCGGCCTGGCGACGAGGTCCTCGTGCTCCAGACGATGTACTTCGCCGACGAGATCCAGTCCCCGGCCAAGTCGCTGGGCGACCTACCCGGCGCCGTCGAGCTCAGCGATCGTGAGATCGCGATGGCGAAGCTCCTCGTCGAGACGATGGAGAGCGAGTGGGATCCGACGAAGTACGAGGACACGCACCGACGCAAGGTCGAGGCGCTCGTCGAGGAGAAGCGCCAGGGCCACGACGTGATCGAGCACGCGACCGACGAGTCGGCCCCCGTGCGGGTCGTCGACCTGATGGAGGCACTCAGCGCGAGCATCAAGGCGACGACCGGGCGCAGTGCCCCCGCCGCCAAGGCTGCGAAGAAGGCGGGCTCGGCCAAGGCGACGCCGATCTCCAAGGCGCGAAAGCCGGCCGCGCCCACGGCGAAGGCCAAGCCGGCCAGGCGTAGAGCCTCCTAGGAGGCTCGGTGCCCAAGGCCGACAAGGCCTCTGAGCCGGCTCCCGCGCAGGCGCCGCTCGCGACCTACCGCGCCAAGCGGACCAAGGGACGGACGCCCGAGCCCATCCCGGCTGCCCAGCCCGCGACGCGGTCGCGGCGCGGGGCTCGACCCACGTTCGTGATCCAAGAGCACCACGCGTCGGCGCTGCACTGGGACTTCCGCCTGGAGCACGACGGCGTGCTCGCGTCCTGGGCGCTGCCCAAGGGCCTGCCCGTGACACCGGACCAGAACCACCTCGCCGTGCACGTCGAGGACCACCCCTTGGAGTACGGGAAGTTCGAGGGCACGATCCCGGCGGGCGAGTACGGGGGCGGGACCGTCTCGATCTGGGACCACGGCACGTACGACCTCGAGAAGTGGCGGGACAAAGAGGTCATGGTCGTGCTGCACGGCACACGTGCGACCGGCCGCTACGTTTTGTTCCCGACGAACGGGAACAACTGGATGATCCACCGGATGGACCCGGCGCCCGAGGGCTTCGAGGCACCCCCTGACACCCTCGCGCCGATGCTGGCATCGCCCGGCGAGCTGCCCGACGGCGACAGCCGATGGGCCTACGAGTTCAAGTGGGACGGCATCCGCGCACTGGTCTGGAGCGACGGGGGACGCGCCCGGGCGTTGAGTCGGAACGGCAACGACATCACCGCGGCGTTCCCCGAGCTGCGCCAGGTGGGCGCCGCGATGGGCAGCCACCAGGTCGTCCTCGACGGCGAGCTCGTCGTGTTCGACGACGAGAACCACCCCTCGTTCTCGCGGCTCTCGAAGCGGATCCACCTCGCGTCGCCGCGCGACGTGGAGCGTGCGGCGAAGCGGGACCCCGCGAGCCTGATCGTCTTCGACCTCCTGCACCTCGACGGCCGCTCGACGCTCGGCGACACCTACGACGAGCGTCGCCGCCAGCTCGAGGGGCTCGGGCTCGGCGGCGAGGCCTGGGCGGTGACGCCGAGCTTCGTCGACGTGTCGGGCGCCGCCGTCTTGAAGACGGCGGTCGAGCTCGGCATGGAAGGTGTCGTTGCCAAGCGCCGTACCTCGACGTACCGACCGGGGGTCCGGAGCAACGAGTGGGTCAAGGTCAAAGCTGAGCGCACCCAAGAGGCGGTCATCGGGGGATGGACCGAGGGAAACGGCAGCCGGCACGAGACCTTCGGGGCACTGCTGCTCGGGATCCCGTCGAGCTCGGCAAAGGGGAAGCTCTCCTTCATCGGCAAGGTGGGGACCGGGTTCTCCGACGACGCGCGTGCGAGGCTCCTCGACGACCTGCGCCCGCTCGTGCGCGCGACGTCGCCGTTCGACGAGGCGCTCTCGAACGCGACGATCGGGGCGCCCGCGACCTGGGTGCGCCCCGCGGTGGTGGGTGAGGTCCGGTTCTCGGCGTGGACGCCCGATGGGCGCCTGCGACACCCGGCCTGGCGCGGCGTGCGGTCCGACAAGTCACCAAAGGAGGTGACTCGTGAGTCCTAGGACCTCGGTCACGACGTCGGTCGAGGGGCGCGAGCTCAGCCTGTCCAACCTCGACAAGGTGCTCTTCCCCGAGACGGGCTTCACCAAGGGCCAGATGATCGACTACTACGCGAGGATCGCGCCGGTCATGGTGCCCCATCTCTACGACCGTCCGCTCACGATGAAGCGCTGGCCCGACGGGGTCGAGGGGCAGTCGTTCTTCGAGAAGCACGCCCCCCGGCACGCGCCTGACTGGGTTCGCACTGTCAGCGTCGCGTCCAGCGCGGACGGCGACCCGGTGACCTTCAGCGTCATCTGCGACCTCCCGGCGCTCGTGTGGGCGGCGAACCTCGCCTCGATCGAGTTCCACGTCCCGCTCTGGCACGCGGGACGGCGTCGCAAGCTCCCCGCTCCGCCGGACTACATGGTCTTTGACCTCGACCCCGGCGAGGGTGCGACGATCGTCGAGTGCTGTCGGGTCGCGTCGCTCATCAGCGAGCAGCTGGCTGATCGGTTTGCGCACGTGTATCCGAAGACGAGCGGCTCGAAGGGCCTGCAGCTCTACGCGCCGCTCACGAGCCGGCTGACCTGGGATCGGCTCCGCGACGACGCTCGGCAGATCGCGACAGAGGTCGAGCGGGTCGCTCCGCAGCTCGTGGTCTCCAACATGCGCAAGTCGCTGCGGAAGGGCAAGGTCCTCATCGACTGGAGCCAGAACAGCCCCTCGAAGACGACGGTGGCCGTCTACTCACTGCGCGGCCGCCCGTTCCCGAGGGTCTCCACCCCCGTCACGTGGGAGGAGGTCGCCGAGTGCGCCGACGGCGGCGACCCGGCGAGCCTGAGCTTCTCGCCCGAGGACACGCTCGGGCGCGTTGAGGCCATGGGGGACCTCTTCGTGCCCTCGATCACCTAGGGCCGCCCCACGGGGTCATCGCACTGCGCCAGGTCGAAGGACGCGACGGCGTGGAACTGACGACCGGTGCTCGCGCGGCTGGCCCGCTCACTGGTGCGGACACTCGTCGGGATCAAGCGGCGTGAGCGCACGTCGCGAACCACCTCACCGGAACGGGTGGTCAGCCCCCGAGTGCCGTTGGCTCGAGCAGCGTCGCGAGGGCGTCGATTGCCAACGGCGCAGCCCGCATCTCCGCGGCGACGCGGGCTGCGCCCGCTCGAGCGGCCGCGTCGCCGAGGACCGTCGCGACCGCGCCGGCGATTCTGGGCGCGTCCGCCACGCTCGGTGGCCGACGGCTGGACGTCGAGCTCGACGAGCTGCTCGAGACGACCTGTCCGGCCCCGGCACTCGTGACGCGACGCCCGTTCTCGAACTGGTCGGCCAACGAGGGGACGACCACCAGCGGCACCGCTGCCTCGAGCGCACCGAGCACCGTCCCGGACCCGCCGTGACAGATGACGAGCGCCGCGGTGCGCAGCACGACTTCCTGGTCCACCCATCGCTCGACGTGGACGTGTGCCGGCACGGGTCCCAGCCTGGCGGGATCGAACTGGCGACCGACCGTGAGGAGCACCCGGGCGTCAAGGGAGCGGACCGCCTCGAGGACGGCCGCGAAGACGTCGACGGCGAACGACATGTAGCCGAGCACGGTGCCGAGTGTGGCGTAGACCAGGGGCGCGTCGCTGCCGTGCCACCAGTCGGGGAGCGCGCCCGCGGTCACTCGAGCTGCTGATCGATAGCGCACGGTCGACGGGAATGGGGAGGGGTCGAGCGACTCGGGGAACCTGGTCAGGTACGGCGACTCGAACAGCGCGCCGGTGAGTCCTCGCTCGTGGTCCTCGAGCGCCGGCGACGCGACCCTGATCGACCCGGCCTCCACGTCGGCGAACGAGATCGCGACCTGCGCCACGTGCGTTCCCGTGCGCCGTGCGAGCACCGCCGAGGCGAACTCGCACGGGTCTCGCAGCACGAAGTCGGGCCGCCACTCCTCGAACAGTCGGGTCATCTCGGGCAGCATGGCCGTCGTCGCCATGCGCCCGAAGAGCTCGCGGTTCCCGAGCACCGACGCCTCGTCCGCGGGGGCGAGCGCGAGCCGGTCCCTGATCGGCGCGATCTCGCCCTCGGGCGGCTCCTCGCCGGGCCAGAAGGCGACGCCCGTCTCGCGAACCATGTCGGCCAGGGCGGGGGGCCCCGCGACCAGCCACTCGTCGTGTAAACGGGGGTGCTCGACGAAGGCGAGCATCGGGTGGAGGTGGCCGGCGCCCCCGAGCGAGCAGGCGGCGAGCAGTCGCATCCCCGCGAACGCTACGGGACCCGATGGGCCGCCCCGCCGAGGATCATGGCGAGCATCGGGTCACCTGGGCGATCGGCATCGCCGCCCAGGGCCTCAGGGCGTCGCGGCGAAGTCGACGTCGGTGGTCGCGACGGTGCCGCCGGTGCGCCCGGGAGCCGACTGGTAGCTCCAGTACAGGTTCGTGTGCGCGATGACCTTGTCGGGCGGGGGCGCGCCCCACTCGGAGTGGTCATCGGTCGTGTGCGCGTCGCTCACGAGCATCGCGTCGTAGCCACGAACAATCGCACCGTGCAGGGTCGAGCGGATGCACGCGTCGGTCTGCGCGCCCGAGACGACGAGCCGTCCGACGCCGAGGCTCGACAGCACGCGCTCGAGGTCGGTGTCCTCGAACGAGTCGCCGTAGCGCTTCTCGATGAGCGGCTCGGCGTCGCCCGGGCGCAGCTCGTCCACGATCTGCCACTCGTCGCTCCCGTGCGCGAGCCCCTCGTCGGCGTGCTGGACCCAGATGACCGGGACACTCGCCTGGCGTGCTGACTCGACGAGCGACGCGATATTCGCGACGACGCCGTCGCGCTCGTGCGCCTCTGCGACGACGCCGTTCTGCACGTCGACGACGAGGAGCGCGGTGTGTGGACGATCCTTGAGTGTGGTCATCCTCCGACCATATTCCTCACGTGTCACACGACGTCAAGTGTCGTGTCGAATTCGCTAGCCGACGAGGCTGGGGATCGTTGGGCGTGTCGCGGAGGAGGGAGTTGGGTCCGTCGCGTAGGGATGTGGGTGGTCCCAGTTCGGCACGAACTCCGCGACCCAGTCGATGAGGAAGGACGAGGCGTGCACGGGACAGCCGCCGATGAAGACGCCGCACCACGACTGCTGCTGGAGGTCGAGCGTCATCAGGAGCTTCGGGATCTCCGTGGGGTCAGTGACCGTCCAGTACGTGTAGGTCCCGACCGTGAACTTGATGGTGCGCGGCGTCCAGGTCACGCCCCACGTGCGCCACCCGATGAGGTTCGCCTTGATGCGCCGCTGGATCTTGTGGTCGCCCGGATTGCCCGCGATCGGGAAGTGGAGCGTCGACGTCGAAGAGTTGGGCACCTGCCAGGTCTCGAGGAAGTCGATCTCGGGGGGCCACGAGTTGTTCTTCGGCCACAGCAGTGCGATCGCGCTCGCACCAGGAGCGGTGATGCGGGCTCGGATGAAGTACGCCCCATAGGACCGCGCGAGCCCGCACTGGCAGACGCCACCGGTCACCCACTTGTACTTCAGCAGCGGGTCACGGTAGGTGTTGATCCTGAGGATCCCACCTCGGATCCTGACGTGCCAGCGCTCGAACATCGAGAACGGGTCTCCCTTGGGTTGGCCCTCGAACGTGTCCCAGCCCTTGGGCAGTGCAGTACCCGGGAAGTCCTGGCAATAGACCCTCGTGTAGCCACGCAGCGCGTGAGGTCCGAGAGGGAGCTCTTTTGACGGCTCCTTGGATGCAAGCAGCGGCGAGCCAGCGCACGGCAAGACCACGACGTGGTTCGTGGCTGCGCCCGAATCGCTCGAGGAGAGCGGCGCGGTCCCCGCGATCATTGCGAGCATCAAGCCAATGCCCGCGCCACCGGCCAGCAATCGTGACCGCAATCTGTGACCTCTCATCATCCCCGCATCACCTCACCGTGCGCGCAATCTAGAGCCTTTTTGGCAAGTCCGTGTGTGCGTTGCTCCGCACCCTAGGTCCCCCCCACGGCGCCCGCTCATCGTGCACATTGTCGCGCGGATCCTCGCTCGGCGCAGGGCGGGCATGAAGGTTGGTTCCCGCCCGAGGGGGGCTCGGAGCCCCGTCGACACGGCAGCGGCCACGCACCACGGTCGTCCACGGGCGAGCTCGGGCCCCCGCCGCGAAAGCCCCGCGGCGGCCCGGGTGCCCGGACACTTGACACACCCGGGCAGGGCGCTTCGCGCTGTACGCGGCTCGTCACGAGAGGCTTCGTTCGGGCAGGTCATCGATGGTTTCCGGGGCCCCACGCGGTGCGTGAACGGGGCTCGTTCGAAGACTGCGACTCGCTGCACGACCAGCTGGCGCACGTCGACGGCGGCGAGGTGACCGAGGCGCCGAGCACCGCGGAGTGGGGAGTGGGGAGGCGGTTTCAGCAGGCGAGACCCCGAAAGAACGTCCGGGACCTCGCGTGGGCCAAGAAGGCGTCCCCTCGACGACCGAGGCAGCGTCTGGCTCCCCCAGGGCGAGACGTCGGCAACGCTCGCGTCGACCCCGCCGCACGGCGCCCTCGTCACGCCGAGAAGTCCGGGGTCGCTTCCCTCGGGTCGTCCGCCCGACCCTTCGGCTCCTCCCACTCTTCTTGGCGCCCAAGTGCGGTCATGTCCAAGAAGTAGTAGGAGCCCCCCAGCATCTCGCAGCCACGGGCGTACACCGAGTAGGTGTGGAAGACGTCCTGTCCATCGCGGAGGAAGCTGCTGTAGCCGGGCTGCTCGGACGAGCCCTCGCCAAGCCATCCGAGCCCCACTGGCTCGAGCTCGTCGAGGGTCCGGAAGTTGAACATCACCGGGGCGACCGCCGAGTCGATCGTGACGTTGAAGTCGTAGTTGAAGTCGCTGCCGAACGACGAGTACCACGGAAACGTCCACCCGCGGCGCTGCTTGTACGACTCGATCTTCTCGAGCGGCGCCCGCGACACGGCCGCGAAGCTCGTACTTCGCGCCCCCAGGTGCGAGAGCAAGCCCTGCGACAGCTCGTCGGCAGCCGCGGTGCAGCTGGGACAGCCGTCGTCCCACTCGGGATCGAACATGAAGTGCTGGACGATGAGCTGTCGGTGCCTCCCGAAGAGGTCGTCGAGGGTCGCGGCGCCATTCGGACCCTGGAGCTCGTAGGGCTTTTCGATCCGGACCATGGGGAGCTCTCGGCGCTGGGTGCTGAGCACGTCGCGAGCTCGGGTCATCTCCTTTTCCTTCGCCAGCAGCGCGCTGCGGGCCGCCAGCCACTCGCCCCGCGACACCACTTGGGGAAGGCTCATCGGGCCACCTCTCATCTGCCGGAGTGCTCGACGCACTCTGCCACGCCTGACGCTGGGCTCTCGACGCTCAGGACGACGGGGCGTACTCGGCGACCCAGTCGATCTGCATCGCGACGGCATGTGCAGGGCACTCCGTGCCGCGCCCGCAGAAGGTCTGGTTCTGGATGTCGAGGGTCATCGGCTGGTGCGGGATCTCCGAGCTCTTCGTGACCGCTCCCCACTGGCGGCCGTCGACCAGGAGGCGGATGCGCTGCGCCGTCCAGACAACGCCCCAGGTGTGCCACCGAAGCAGATCGATCCGTGCGCCGCCGTGCACCTCGCTGTCGCTCCCCCCGAAGTGCACCGACCAGGTGGTTGTCGCGGTGTGGGCGTTCGACTCGTTGAAGTCGACCTCGGGTGGCCAGAGGTGCGCGACCGGCCAGAGCAGGTCGATCTCATCGGGGCCTGCCCCCGTGACGCGCGACCGCACGAAGAAGGCTCCGTACAGTCGAGGCAGCCCGCAATGGCAGATGCCACCGGAGGACCAGCCGCTGCCGGAGGTCTTCATCACCTTGATCGAGAGCTCTCCTCCCGAGACCGCGACATGGGATGGAGCGAAGAGGCCGGATGGATCGCCGCCGGGCACGCCGCTGAACTTGAACCAGCCAGCCGGGATGCTTCGACCAGGGAAGTCCGTGCAGTAGCTGAGCGTGAAGCCGTCAAGGAGGTTCGTCGGGGGCGGGGCGAGCCGGGACGGCTCCGACGTTGCGGCCGGATGCCCGCACGACGAGGCGAGCAGCGTGGGCACCCGGGGTTGTGCTGCGACGCGAACTCGCGGTCCACGAGCAGGGGTGGCCGCGGCGAGCGACGCGGTCAACGCCAATGCCAAGGCGACGCAGGCGACGACGATCCCGCCCGCGGCGCCCGCCAGCGCAGATGCCGGGGTCACCGAACGCCCAGCGACGCTCCTCATCCGACGACGCTACAGGTGGTCCCCGTCATGTTCTGGTCGCCCTGACCTCGATGCGCGCACGACGGCGCACCGTGACGGGCACCTGCGCAACCGGTGGTCTCGAACGACGCTCAAGGGAGCGTCGTCAGAGCTCCAGGACGAACGCCACGAGGAGGAACGGCTCATCGTCCGAGTACGGCTCGTCGGTGATCGAGACGTCACGGCCCGGGGTTCGCACGAATCCGAGGCTCCGGTACAGGCCCTGGGCCGCGGTCATGTAGATCGTCGAGTGCAGCACGATGCGTGCGCGGCCTGCTTCCCGGGCGAGCCTGACGCACTCGTCTACGAGCGCGCGACCGATCCCGTGACCCTGGTGGCGCGGATCGACGGCCAGCATCCGGATACCTGCCGCGTCGACGTCATCGAACTCGCTCATTGCTCGCGCAGAGCCCGGCACGTAGGTGACGCCGCCGAGCACGTCGCGTCGGTCGCCGATCGCGACGAGCACCACGCTGTCGGCCGCACGTCCGGCGACGTCGCGCAGCTCGTGTGCATAGTCCCCGAGGGGCTCGTCGAAGAGCGCCTCGTAGGCGCCGACGGTCAGCTCGCCCAGCGCGTCGAAGTCGTCGGGTCGCACCGGCCGGATCTCCACGACCCCATCGTCCCATGGGGTGGTGCACCTCGCGCCTGGCCCCCGTCTCGCGGCCGGATGCCGACCGGAATGGCTAGAAGAAGCTGACGCCGGTGAGTCGTTCCGAGAGGATCCAAAGCCGACGGGCATGGTCATCATCGACGAGGTAGTCCATGTAGCCATTGACGGTTGGATTGACGCCTTGCACGCCGAGACCGCAGTCCGCGAGGTACGCCCCGTTGCGTGTCGCGAGGGAGGGCGACGTCGCCGCCCACACCTGGGTCGCGGCGCCCGCCGGCACGGACTTGAACTGCATGCGCCGTGGCTCGCCGTCGTCGCCGACGTCACCGAACCTGACGGCCCGCTCCCGTGCGAACGACAGCATGTCGTTGCGGAGCTGGTCGTCGAGGTGACGCCCGAGCTCGGTGACGATGCCGCCCGGGTGCACGGAGAAGGACAGCACCCCGCTTGCGCCCGCGCGCGTCGCCAGCTCGCGCGCGAACAAGGCGTTCGCGGTCTTCGACCGGCCATAGGCGATCCAGGCGTCATAGGGCGTGGCCTCGAAGTTGACGTCGTCAAGATCGACGTCTGACCTCGAGTGCCCCGCAGAGGACAGGGTCACGACCCGCGGAGCCTCACCGGCGAGGATCGCTGGTGCGAGCCGCGCCGTGAGCGCGAAGTGGCCGAGGTGGTTGGTCCCGAACTGCTTCTCGAAGCCGTCGACGGTCCGACTGAGGGGACACGCCATCACCCCCGCGTTGTTCATGAGCACGTCGATCGCCTGGTGGGTCGTGAGATTAGTGCTCGGCGAACCTATCGACGCTCGAGAGATCCGAAAGGTCGACGACGCCCGCCTCGAGACGGGCCGTCGGGAGCAGGTCGCGCAGGCGGCTCACTGCATCGTCGGCCCGCTCGCGGCTGCGAGCAAGCATCGTGACGCTCGCTCCGTGCGAGGCGAGCGCTCGGCTGCTCTCGAACCCCAGCCCGCTTGCGGCACCGGTCACCACGATTCGTCGTCCCGTGAGGTCGAGGTCGACCAGCACCTCGTCGGTGGTCGTGTCGCGGTTGAACTCACTCATGGGCCCCGTCCTTACGTCGCGGACCGCGCCAACCTAAGCCACGGACCCTTCTTCCCGCGAGGCGGCGGGCTGGTTGCGTCCGAGTCGGGAGCCTCCTAGTTTTCACGCTCCTCGTCGGGAACCTCGACGTCACGAACCGGGAGTCACTGGATGGCCGAGATCGCCCACGAGATCGTCGAGGTCGGCGAGATCGAGCTGCACGTCGCCAGCTGCGGACCCGTCGACGGGCAACCCGTGCTCTTGTGCCACGGCTTTCCCGAGTCGTGGTACTCGTGGCGGCACCAGCTCACGTCACTTGGCGATGGCGGATACCGCGTGCTGGCGCCCGATCTGCGTGGCTACGGCGAGTCCAGCTGTCCGAAGGGGGACGTCGCCGAGTACGGGTCGGACCGGGTCACCGGCGACCTTTGCGGGCTGCTGGACCACTACGGCTACGACCGGGGCGTCTTCGTCGGCCACGACTGGGGTGCGCTCGCGGTCTGGGAGATGGGGAAGCTCCATCCACACCGCGTGGCGGCGATCTACAACATGAGCGTCCCGTTCGCGGAGCCGCCCGCGTCGCCGCCGATCGAGCGCCTGGACGCGATCTTCGCGGACACGTTCTTCTACATCCTGTACTTCCAGCCCGTCGGCCCCGCCGAGGCCGAGCTGGAGTCCGACCCCGCGGCGTTCCTCCGCAGGTTCTTCTACTCGGCCGGGGGAGAGGGTCGCCTGGTGGGTCCAGGGATGGGACCTGCGCCCCGCGACGGGACCCGCCTGCAAGACACGCTCCTCGAGGCGCCCGCCCAGCTGCCCTCGTGGCTCACCGAGCACGACGTCGAGGTCTACGCGGACGCGTTCTCCAAGAGCGGCTTCTTCGGTCCGCTGAGCTACTACCGGAACCTCGACGCCAACTGGCGGCGATCCCGGAGGATTCCCTCGTCCACGTTGTCGATGCCGACAGGCTTCCTCACCGGCTCGCTCGATCCGGTGAAGGGCATGTTCCGCAACGCAGACCTGGCAATGGCGGCGCTTCCGGACTTCCGAGGCACGACCGAGGTGCCGGGCGCCGGCCACTGGGTGCAGCAGGAGCGACCTCACGAGGTCACTGCCGCGCTCGTTGGCTTCCTCGCCTCGCTTCGCTGAGCGCCCCTCCCTACAGTGCAACCATGGACCTCTCCTTCAACGGGCACGTCGCCGTCGTCACCGGCTCGAGCACTGGCATCGGCAGGGCGACGGCCCTCGCGCTCGTCGCCGAGGGCGTCCAGGTCGTGGGAGCCTCGCGGCGCGCGCCAGCCGAGGTCGTCGACGGCATCTCGCACTTCGAGGTCGACCTGTCGCAGCCGGCGGCACCGAAAGCGCTGATCGAGCATGCCGTGCAGCGGCACGGCCGCCTGGACGCCCTCGTCAACAACGCGGCAACGGGACGGCTGGGTACCGGTGTGCTCGACGCTGACGACGGCGGGTGGGTCGACACGTTCAACCTGAATCTCCTCGCCGCTGTCCGCGCGACGCAGGCCGCGATCCCACACCTGCTCGAGCGCGGTGGCGTCGTCGTCAACGTGACCTCCGTGAACGCGCGCGTGCCGAGCCCCCAGGCCGCCGCCTACAGCGCGTCGAAGGCAGCGCTGCTCAACTTTGGCAAGGCGGTGGCGGTCGAGTACGCAGGCAAGGGCATCAGGGTCGTGACGATCTCGCCGGGGCTGACCGCGACGCCGATGTGGCTCGGCGCCGAGGGGGTCGCCAGCCAGATCGCGGCGTGGGGCGATGGTGACGCCGAGGCGATCGCCGCGGCGACCGCGGCCTCGACGCCGTTCGGACGCTTCCTCACACCCGAGGAGATCGCGAGCTGCATCTGCTTCATGGCGTCGCCACGGGCATCGGCGGTCACGGGTGCCGAGCTCGTCGTCGACGGCGGTATCACCCCGACGATGTAGGCCGATGTCGGACCGCGCGGTGGTTGTGGCCCATGGTGGGACCAGCCATGATGAGTCGCGATCGCCCTAGCGGAGGTAGTCCATGAGGAACTTCTTCAAGCTCGTCGCAGCTGGCCCGATGTTCTTCGTGAGTGCGTGGGTCCTCATGCTCTTCGCCGGGGTGCTCGCGAAGGACGTCGGCATCCTGGCGTTCGGCTACGTGACCTCGATGGTCGCGACCATCGGCCTCTGGCTGGTCCTCGCGCCCGCGATCGGTGCCGTCGCGAGGCTCACCAAGTCCAAGCCCAAGCTGAAGAAGGGCTGACACTCTCGAGCAACGCTCGATCACCTCGGGGGCCCATGAGACCGTGGCGTGCCCCGCAACCTCGACGTCGGCGTCGCGATCCCGTCGTGCGCGGTGCCGGGGGAGCAGACTCGGGTGGTGAGCGCGGTCGGCGTCAGGAGATTCGCGGAGCCGTTCGGCGTCGTCTGTCGGGTGCTGTCGGTCCCGATGCTCGCGGCAGCCGTGGTCGTCCCACTCTTCGTCCATCGGGTCCTCGTGGAACATGGCATCCAGGACAGCTTCACGCCGTGGATCGTGCTGCTGGTCGGCCTCTTCGCGACCCTGATGGTCGCGGCCGTCGGACTGATGCTCGACATGCTCTGCGTCATCTACGACCGCCAGGTGGTCACGGCGCACGCCCAGTCCACTGTCAATGCTGGTGGGTGGCCGCACGGCGAAGCCCCGCCGGCGTCACTGCCGGCGAGCACCGTCGACTAGTGGACCCACGGCTGTCTCAGTCGAGCTCAGCCCGTCTGCACCCGTGTCACGAGTCCCGCAGCCGCGTCGCACGCCGTCGAGCACGGTCACATCTCGAGGCGGACGTCCAGGTTGTAGAACTTCGGCGGCCCCTCGAGGAGCTCGGACATCTGCTGGGCGTACTTGCCCGTCTCGGGATCGCTCGAGTTCTCCATGGCCCGCTCGTAGGACTCGAACTCGATGATGATCAGGTAGTACCCAGGGCGATCGCGATCCGCGGTGACCGTCGCCTTGCTCGAGAGCAGCGCGTCGCCGCGCTCCTCTTGCATTCGCGTGGCGAACGCCTCCACGTCGTCGATCCGCGACGTCTTGATCTCCATGATCTGGACGAATCCCGCCATGCCGGTCCTCCCTGGTTTGGTCGGACCCGACCGTACCCGGGTCGTCCCGCGCGTGCCATCGCGATGGTCACGAGCACTGTCGCGACCGTGGGTCACTAGCGTCCAGTGTCATGAAGGTCATTCGCGATCTGGGACTGCTCGTTGGACGCCTCATCCTTGGTGGCTACCTCGCCGCCCATGGAGCCCAGAAGCTCCTCGGGACGTTCGAAGGACCGGGCCTGAAGGCGACCTCGAAGGGATTCGAGCGCATCGGCCTCAAGCCTGGGATCGTCATGGCCACCGCGGCGAGCGTCGCAGAGCTCGGCGGCGGTTTGCTCACCGCGGCCGGCGCCTGGAGTCCGCTCGGCCCGATCGCGCTGGCCCAGACGATGGCGGTCGCCTCGACCACGCATCGCGCGAAGGGTCCGTTCACGTCGAAGGGCGGCTTCGAGCTCCCACTCACGAACCTGAGCGCGGCCCTCGTGCTCGCACTCAGCGGTCCCGGTCGGCTCTCCGCGGATCACGTGCTCGGCCTCCGGCTTCCTCGCTGGAAGTTGTGGCTGGCGTCGCTGGGCGGGATGGCCGCGGCGGCGGCCACGATCCGGATGATGCTCGACGCCACGCCGCCGGAGACCGTGCCGGCCCCGCCGACATCGCCGGGTGACGTGGCGCCGCCCGAGGCGCCCTGAGTTCCGCCCGTCGACCTCACGGGCTCGACGTAGTGTCGGCGCGGTCCATGGTGCTCGACGAAAGGATGGCCAGTGCGACTCCTGCTGATCGGCGGCACCTCGTTCGTCGGCCGCGCAATAGCGATGGCAAGTGTCGACAGCGGCCACGAGGTCACCGTGCTCAATCGGGGCAAGACGCCCTCGGACCTCCCCGCGCACGTCGAACGGCTCATCGGTGACCGACAGGGCGACCTCGCCGCGCTCGCTGGCAGGAGCTTCGACGCGACGATCGACGTGATCGCCTTCCGGCCGAGCGACGTGGCGGCGCTGCACGGCGCCCTCGGCGACCGAGGGGGGCACCACGTCCAGATCTCCTCGGTCTCTGCGTACGAGGATCCTCGGGACGTGGGGGCCACCGAGGCGACCGCGTCGCTGTGGCCGACTGGCACGGCCGACGACGACGCGCCGGTCACCGCGACGACCTACGGGCCGCTCAAGGCGGCAAGCGAGCGCGAGGCCGTCGAGCGGTTCGGCAGCGGGACGACGATCGTGCGGCCGACGTTCGTCATCGGGTCCCACGACGCCACGCTGCGCTTTCCCTACTGGGTGCAGCGGTGCCGGCGAGGGGGCCGGATCGCCGTGCCGGGTCCCCGCGACGTCGCACTGCAGTACATCGACGCTCGCGACCTCGGCGCGTTCACCGTGTCCCTCGTCGACAGCGGCACGTCCGGTGCGTTCACCGCCGCAGGACCGTGGCCCGCGGCGCGCTTCGTGGACGTCGTCGAGCAGGTTGCCCGCCACGTTGGCCCCCCGGGGACCGCGGTCGTCGAGATCGCACCGGACAAGGTCGCGCGCGACGACCTCGCAGGAAAGTTCCCGATGTGGAGCGGACCACAGACCGAGACGGCGCTCTCGATGGACCCTTCGCGTGCCCTCGCGAACGGCCTCTCGCTGCGGCCGCTGGCCGAGAGCGTCGAGGACGTGGTCACGTGGTGGGGCGATCGCCCGTGGCCCGAGCACTGGCTGACCGCCGACGAAGAGCGGGCACTCACGACTGACTGAGCGTCGTGGCTCGACGACGCCGAGGCACGTTCGGGTGGCGCCCCGCGCACCTGTCAGAGGTCGTTGACGCAGGTGTCGCTGTCGCTGTCGCTGTTCGAGCCGTCCGGGCAGATGGTGTCGCTCCAGGCGTTGTTGCCGATGGAGAAGTTGTAATACGGGGCGCCGTCACCGTAGAAGTCTGCGCCAAGGAGGCTGGCCCTGGTGAAGTTCGCGCCGTCGAGTACTGACCCAGGCGGTCCGGCGAGGCACTGACCGCAGCCCGTGAAGGTGACGCTCGCGAGATCGGCGTCCGTGAGATTCGCGTTGGTGAGGTTCGCGCTGTCGAGATTGGTGCCCGCGAGGTCCGCCCCCGTGAGGTTCGCGCCCGTGAGGGTCTCCCAGTATCCGGCCGGACAGTTGCAGCCCCCGAGATTCGCGCCGAGGAAGTTCGCGCCCGAGAGGTCCGCGCCAGTGAGGTCGACGAACCCGAACACCGCGTTGGTGAGGTTGGCCCCTGCGAGGTCGATGCCCGGCAGGCTCTCGGGATCGGACTGGCCACCACCGATCTGGGCGCCGGAGAGGTTGGCCATGGGTCCCAAGAGATAGCCCCCGGCGAGCACCCAGGACGTGGGCAGCGCGAGGGGAGCACCGGTGATGCCGCCCGAGCTCACGCCGGCCACGTGCGCGTCCGTGAAGTCGGCGCGCGCAAGGTTGGCGCCCTTGAGCTGGGCGTCGCACAGGTGCGCTCCCGTGAGCACCGCGCGCCCGAGGTCAGCCTCCGTCAGGTCGGCGCCGTGGAGCGCGGCCCCTGAGAGGTCGGCGCTGGTCAGGTTCGCATCGTGCAGGTCAGCGCCGGTGAGGATCGTGCCGGAGAGATTGGCTCTCGCCATCGTGGCCGACACGAGATCGGCGCCCGCGAGACCAGCCGACGCGAGCGTCGCGGCCGTGAGGTTTGCAGCGGGTCCGACGAGATACCCAGCGACGAGTCCCCAGTGCGAGGGAACGTGCGAGGGCGTTCCTTTGATGCCACCCGACCGGATCCCAGTGAGCCTTGCTCCGGCGAAGCTGGCCCGGGCCAGCTTCGCATTCCGCAGCGTGGCATCGGTCAGGTTCGCTCGAGCGAGGTTGGCACCGATCAGGTCCTTGCCGGCGAGGTTCAGACCTGCGAGGTCGCAGCCGCTCAGATCCGCTCGGGGACCGATGTGGGTGCAGCGACCCGCTGCGTCCGCGGGCGGCGCCTCGACGAGCACACCAATGGACGACGTGGCGATCAGCGACGCGATGACAACGAGATGTCGCCAAGGAGCGACCGACATTGCACCCCCCTTGTGTCCAAGTTGAGGATATGTCACGAGCTCGCGCACGACGTCTGCTTTTCCGTTGATATCGAGGGGACCAAATGCCGGTGTGTCGTGACCAGGCCGCGAACTCGGTTGCAGGTGGCGTCGCGGCTGCTCGCCGGCAGTGGTGTCGCTGCCGGTATCGTGCCTGGCATGAGTCAACTTCGCGTGCTCTCGGCGTTGGTCGGCGGGGCGATCCTCGGTGGGGGCGTCTCGGGCGAGATCCATCTCTGGGCGTCGGGAAATGCCGCCAGCGGGGGATTCGCGCCTGTTGGCGTCATTGCGGGAATCGGACTCGGCCTGCTCGTCGCCGCGTTCTTGCCTGCTGCTCGTCGTGGGAATGCGAGCTGAGCACACGGCTCTTGGGTTGCCGGTGGCAACCGCGCGAGCGCCGCTCTCGTGGCACTGCTTGCACACGGCTCAAAGCAACGGCGGGCTGTGAGGTGTTCGCGACGCTCGCTCGTCAGTAGCGCGACCTGTGAGTTGGCACTGAAATGACTCGGAGTGAACACGGTGACCCTTCGCGGCGCGTGTCGCTGGTCGTCGGAGCGATGCGCTGCGAGGTCATCGTGACGGCGTGCACACTCGAGTCAGGGGAAGCTGACGGGGAGTCGACGGGGGCCGCGCACCTGCCCGCCGGCCCACGCGACGTCCGAGTCGGCCGAGATGCGGAACGACGGCACTCGTCGGAGCCACTCTTCGACCGCGACCTGGAGCTCCATGCGCGCGAGATTCGAGCCCGCGCATCGATGGATGCCGGAGCCAAACGCCACGTGCCGGTTGAGGGCTCGGTCAAGGACGACCTCGTCCGCGCGGTCGAAGGCGAGCGGATCGCGATTCGCGGCAGGGAAGTTCATCAGCACCTTGTCGCCCTTTCGCATCGGGCAGCCCTCGAACTCGGTGTCGTCGGTCACGACCCGTGCCATGGTGACCGGCGAGTACGCACGGAGGAACTCTTCGACCGCGGTGCCCATGAGCGCGGGCTCGCGCACCAGGCGTTCGGCGTCCTGCGGATGCGTCGCGAGATGCCACAGCGAGGAGCCGATCGCGCTCCAGGTCGTGTCGATGCCCGCGATGAGGACGAGCGCGACCATGCCGAGGATGAGCCCGTCCTCCAGCGGCTCGCCCTCGTGCGTGAGTCCGATGAGCTCGCTGATGAGGTCGTCGCCGGGCGCGTCACGCCGCGACGCGATCTCCGCGATGAGGTACTCACCCAGGCCCTGTTGGCCTCGCGCGAGTCGCTCGGGGTCGTCCGCGAACTCGAGCAGGTCACGCACCCACTCCGTGAACACGTCCGACATGTCCTCGGAGACGCCGAGGATCTTCGCGATGACGCGGACGGGGATCTGCTGGGCGTAGTCCGCCGCGGCGTCGGCCGAGCCCGTGGCAACGAAGCCGTCGATCAGGCGGTTGCTCAGGTCCCGTGTCATCGCCTCATAGGTGGCGACACGCGAGTGCGAGAACCAGGGCAGGAGAAGCCGGCGTGTCCAGGTGTGCAGCGGCGGGTCCGCCGAGATCGGCGGGAGACCGTACGGCGTCTGGTTGTTCTCCTCGTCGACGATTTCGCCGGTGTCGATGACGCCCACCTCCAAGGAGCTGAAGCGCTCGATGTCGTGCGCGGCCGCGGTGACGTCCGCATAGGTGGTGAGCAGCCACGCCCCGTTGCGGCGCTCGGTTCGCGCCACGGGGCAGGTCTGCCGGAGCTCGTCCCAGATGGGGAACGGGTCGTGGATATAGCCCGCGTCCAGGACGTCGAAGTCGCGTGACCAGTCAGTGACGGGCGGCGTTCGTCGAGTCATGCGCAAACTGTGACTGGAGCAGCGCCGCGTGTCAATTGCTCGCGCAGGGCCGTCGCCGATGCCGCGTGCTCCGTTGACGCTGCCCACGAAGAGCTGGTTCGGGCCGTCGTCGTGGCGCCCATGGGCGCGCCCGGCCGCGCACGGCTGGCGCACGTGACGATCGTTGCGGCGACGGCTTGGGTGAAGTGCGCCATCTTCCCCCATCGCGGTCCGTGCTGCCGATGGCCGCGACCGCGTGCCGACCAGATCCAGGTCTGGCGATGTGGTCTCGCGGGCTTAGCGCTTCCGGTACGGATCGGTGGCCGGATCGAGCGTCCAGACAGCCCTGGCGAGCCCCTTTGCGAAGCGGTAGGCGCCGGAGGCGTAGACGGGGCACACGACGACCTTGGTCCCCACGTTGGCGAGTGGGACCGGGCAGAAGTGCACCTTGTCGTTCGCACGGACCTTGATCATGGAGCCTGCGACGCACTTGTGGTACTTCACCTCGACGGCCAGGCACCGCAGGTTCGTCACGAAGCCCCCCGTCGAGCTCTCGACCGCAGCGTCGGCGCCTGTGGCGTAGATGATGTCCCTCGAGTGAAACGAGGCAACGTCGGTTCTGTAGGTCCGCACGAGAGACAGCCACCACGTGGCAATGGGCGTGATCGGACCTGCGTCGACCACGATGCGCCTGACACCGATCGATCGCAGCTGCGAGATCGCCGATCGCAGGTCCTTTCCGTACTGTGCAACGAAGCTTGATGCCTTGTCGATGCATCGGGTGAGGTGGTTGCCGATGAACTGCAGCACGATCACGTCGGGCGCAGTGCGTCTCGTGAGCTTGTCGATCTGCCCCAACCAGTCGCACAGGGCGGTACCCGGGAAGAGGTGCAGCGCGTCGTCGGTCGTGCTCGGATTGAAGTCCTGCTTCAGGTACGGACCCGCCTCATAGGAGAGCGAGTCTCCGAAGAAGAGGACCTTCTGGCGCTGCGCCGCTCCCGCGCCGCTGCTGTGGAGTGTGCCCGCGAGCAAGAGGACCAGGACGCAGGCCGCCGCGACGAGGCACCTGGCCACGCTGCTCGGGAGTGCCTGTGTCATCCAGCACTACCTAGTGGCTCAATGATGAGTCCGCAAATTGGCGTGCAACCAGGGGTTACGACTGGCACGGCCGATCAATCAGAGATGAGCGTGGTGACGCAGAACGGACGTCCACCGCGTCGATGAGGATCCGCCGGCGATCCGGCGACGGCTGGCTTTGCCCTCACCCTTTAGCGCCGCGAGCTCGTCTGACTCGAACATGACCTCGAGCTCGAGCACCTGCGCGTAGAGCGCGGCGAGCTTCGCGGGGACAGTCGAGGGACACAGCTGCGCGTCTCGTGATCGGTGCCATGCGGTCAGGCTGCCCCGGGGGTGTTGCATCGCCGCCGGGGTCGTCGGCGTGCCGTTAGCGCGTGACCGTGCGCCTCTCGACCGAGGAGAATCGCTTCTCTCGACCCTCGTTGATGCCCCAGCTCCAGATGACGTCGGGCACGATGCGAATGCGCAGTCCGTCCTCGTGTGACTCGATGGAGGCGGATCCGCGCACCTTCACGCCTCGAGGTGTCCACGGATCCGTCGACGCGAGATCGTCGACGACCAGCGTCGCTCGCGGATTCTCGAGGAGGTTCTTGTACCTGACGGTCTTGGTGATGTCCAGTCCGCCGCTGACGACGGCGTCGTCGTCGAGGCCAAAGCCCACGGGCGCGACGTCAGGCTGACCGGACGCAGAGGACGTCGCGATCCGCGCGAGCCGCTGGGTCCGCAGGTACGCGAGCTCTTCGTCCGTGAATGGTTGCAATGCCGACCTCCTCAATCTGCAAGGCGCACAATGGGCGAGCCAACGGCTCGGTCATTCGAGGCGTACCCGCGGCGTCGATGTGCACGGCCCCAGGCGCTAGACGTCGTCGACGAGCTCCCCGCGACCGTGAAGCTCGGTGAGCGCCATGCTCGCCACGAGCACTCTCGAGGGCCGATACGCGAAGTCGAGCGCCTCACCCGCGTGCAGGGCGGCGAGCACGAGCTCCGCGCCCACCGCGCCGCCTCGCTCGATCGTCTTGGTCATGAGCTCGTGCACGTGGACCGAAGCGACCTGGGCCGGCTCGGGATGGCGATAGCTGTTCATCAGGAGCGCCAGGTTGTCGGTCTCGCCAACGACGAACTGCCGGGAGCCGCTCGCCTCGGAGATGGTGAACCGATAGACCCCGGGGCGTCCCCTGAGCGTGGGCGTCTCGAGCCGGCCGTTCTCGAGCGTGACCGTGCCGGCGGTCAGCCACTCGAACATCACGCTCGATCTCGTGGCCTCGCCCGTCGGCACGAGCTCGATCGGCTTTCTCACCGTGACGCCAATCGCGTCCTTGGACACCTGCTTCTTCTTTGCCTTGGGGGTCCGGCGGGAGGCCGTCTCCTCGGGCGTCGCCTTGGTGAAATGAATGGTCTCTCGGGCGAACTCCGGCCGTGCCTTGTAGCCAGCGGTCATCCAGTGACGGGACTGATGTGCCGGCTTCGAGCTGTTTGCCCACCACGTCGGAAACTTTCGAGCGGAGGGTGGGAGCCCACCGACCAGGAGATCGAGGTCCTCGAAGGAGAACTCGAGCGCGTCTTCATCCGACGATTCAAGTGCCTTGCTCAACGCTTCATATCTGCTCATGAGCCCCCCACCGTAACGCGAGCCGAGGTCGATCATGCCCAACGGTCGAACCAGAATTCGATTCGATCGCACAATTCGGTAGTGGGCGAGCCGGCGATCACGGGCGGCTGTCAGATGCACGGCGTGCGGCTTCGAGGCCGACGCCGACATCAACGCCGCCTGCAATGTGCTGTGGGCTGGTGGGGCCTAGCGGGCTTCGGCCCGCGCAGGGTGAAAGTGACCCACTACCCTGTAAAGCCGCGCACCACTCGCGCGGCTGCAGATCGGGAGCATCCATGGCACGTCGGAAGGGCCTTCGGTCCCAGCTCTACCGCGCGGCGAGGGATCTCGGCAACGTCGAGGCCGCCGAAAAGGGTCCGGGCGCCTACGCCAAGCGATACGGGAGGCGCAGGGTGTACGCGAGGACGAACTCGATCACCCGCCAGTTCCTCCGGGCAATTGGCCTGAGCAAGTAACGGCCTCGCCGCCGCGGGGCGTGCGACCGGGGTCCGCGTGACTGCCAGCTTTGCACCGGTCACCGTCGTGCAGCCCGTCGCACCGACCTCGGTCCAAGCGCGCGTCCGAACCTGTACGTGCGGGGTGCCGGACGACCACGAGTTAGGCCAGATCGAGCGCTCGTGGTCGAGACGCGAGCAGATGCGCCGTGCCGGCACTCGATACCGAGATGACCTCTCCTTGCCCTGGCACGTGGTGCCGCTCGATGAAGCCCCGATCGTTGGCGTCCTCCCACACGGGAAGACGAGGACACGACGTCTGCCACATCTCGAGTACCTCTGCGTACGGGCGGGACGAGGTCCCCAGCCACTCGAGCAGGTCGCAGATGAGCACGTCGACGGAGTCGGACATAGCCGGCCCCAGTATCGCAGACGGCCACGTGCGAGCTCGCCGACTTGGCGTGCCGGCTCGCACCGCGCGCTCGCTTCGGGCTGTCGAGGCGAGACCTCGACGAGGAGCAGGGCGCCGCGTCGGCCTGAAAGAATCGGCCGATGGACCCAGTCGTGCACTTCGAGATTCATGCGGACGAACCTGATCGCGCGCTCGACTTCTACTCGAGGGCGTTCGGCTGGAGCGTGGCGCGAATGGGCGACGACGACTACTGGCTGGCAACCACGAGCGACGGCCAGCGCACGGGCATCAACGGCGCGCTCATCAGGCGTCGCGGGCCGAGGCCCGCGATCGGCGCTCCCGTGGTCGGCGCGGTCATCACGGTGCAGGTGGACGACCTCGACGCGACGATCGAGCGAGTCTGCAAGCTTGGCGCGGACGTCGCGCTCGCCAGGTCCGCAATCCCGGGGGTGGGAGCGGTCGCGTACATCCACGACACCGAAGCCAACGTCATCGGGGTCTTCCAGCCGCTGCCCCGAGGAGCTGGCAGCTCATCAGACGCGACGAGTTGATCGAGCCGCATCACTCGCTGGGATCCAGCCGGTGCTCTCGCTCGTCCCGCACGGCGCTGAGAACCAAGCTCGATGCGATCTCTTGCTCGCCCGCGCATTGAATCGAAGCAGGTCCTCCACTGTCCCGGTGGCCCGGATCGACTGTTGCTCGCGGCCCGGGGACGGCGCTCAGATGCTGTCGAGCCGCACGTGTCGAGGTGTCGGGGACGTCGAGGTCGCCCGGCGCCGGCGGCTGTCCGGCACCGGGCGACCTCTCCGGCGACCGCGGGTGGCCTACGGAGTGACCAGATGGAACGTCCCGCTGCCGACGGTCTTGCCGTCACCGCTCCCTGTTGCGGTGAAGCCCTGGCCCTTCACGTTGATGATCCCCTCGTCCGAGTACAGGTAGACGGGATGACCGTTGTAGGTGACCTGCGTCGTTCCGTCTGCGCGCGTGAAGGAGCTGATCGAGCCGGTGGCAGTGGTGCCCTCGACGCCGGGCGTGCCCGTCGTGAGGAGCGGCTCGAACACCCGCGAGCACGGCGTGCCGCAGCTGCTCGAGTTGCTGGTGTCCGCGCTCGAGGAGTAGAGCGGCAACGTGTGGTAGCCGCCGCCGGTGTTCATGATCGCCTCCAGCACGGTCGTGCCGTTCGCGAGCTTCGCGGCGGTCAGCGTCTGGTTCCACTCCTGGAAGTTGCCGGAGGGATTGACGAGCCACCACGAGCCGTGCCATGGCGGGAGCGACGGCTCATCCCAGCCCTCACCGGTGATCGAGCCGGGGCTCTGGTCGAAGAGGTACAGCGGGTGCCCGTTGTAGACGACCTGGTGCCCGATGCCCTTGCGGAACACGCTGTTGAGCATCGACTTGGTGACGCCCGGCCCCGCGACGGGCGCTGCGGTCGTGGTGAGCGCGGGCCACTCGGCGTTCTGCGAGGACAACGACCCGGTGCAGGCGAGGGACGGGCCACCACCTGGAAAGTGGAACACCGCGAGCGTGCAGCCGTACGTGGTCCTCGTGTCGCGAGTGATCGCGTAGACGCTGAAGCCCTTCAGCTGGCCGTTGCCGACGACCAGATAGGGCCCAAAGGGCCCGTTGGCCATGGAGATCTCGACGCCCTTCGCGTGCGAGGTCGACGCCGAGCCATGGGTGACAGATGCCCCGCTCACGGCCGGAACAAGTGCGCCGAGGCTGAGCGCGATCGCGATCGACGCGATCGCGGCTCCGCGGCGGCGCGGGCCGTGGGTGGGTGATGGGTGGATTCTCATGGTGGTCCTTTCCGTAGGCGGTGTGCCGTCTGAAGTGTGGGGGACCACCGTCACGCCAGCGTCACACGGTGCCCGTGGGTCAGAGCCCCACCGAGCGGATGGATACGCTGGGCGTCACTCGCGACCCGAGGAGCCATTCATGACCGATATCGCTGAGCCAGTGTCAGTGTCTCGGCGGATCAACGCCCCGGCAGAGAGGATCTTCAGCTATCTGGCGGATCCCGCACACCATCCTGCCATCGATGGATCCGGGATGCTGCGGTCCGCAGGGCAGCACGGCATCCTCTCGGGCGCCGGGGACACCTTTGAGATGCAGATGCACAATGACGAGATGGGCGACTACGAGATGTCAAACCATGTCGTCGAGTTCGAGCCGAATCGACGCATCTTCTGGGAGCCGGCTCTCAAGAGCGCCACTCGCGCACAGGATCAAGCTGCGATCGGCGACCGGGCCGGGCATCGCTGGGGGTTCGAGCTCACCCCCGATGGCGCTGACGCGACGACCGTCACCGAGATCTTCGACTGCTCCCAGGCGCCGGAGTGGCTGCGCGAGGTGCTGGACAACGGCAAGCGCTGGGTTGAGAGCATGACCATCACGTTGGAGAAGCTGGACGCGACGTTCGCTCGCTGATCCGACTTGCATCGTCGATCGCGTGTCGAGTGCGCTCGATCAGGGACGCGGCCACGGTGGACTCACGACGGTGCGGCGACGCGAGACCGTTGTGCCGGCCACTCCGTCACGTCCCAGAGATGGTGAATGGGGTCGTGCAGCCCGTAGATCGCGAGGGTCTCGACCGTGAAGCGACGGCCGTCGGAACGGGTGCCGGGTCGGCTCCACTGCGGACCGGTCACCGAGTCGTAGCGACCCGCCAGCGCCGCCGCCGCGGTCATGATCTCGCGTGCGACCGCAGTCGGGTCGTCGAGGTCGTACCGGTCGGTGCGGGCCGTCTCGTCCTGATCCCAGTTCTCGAAGGTGGGCCCGTCCTCAGCGAGCATCAACGCGAGCCGGCCGTCGAAGATGCCCAGCACGTCGCGGACGTGACACGCGTACTCGAGGACCGACCATCTGCCCAGGTGAGAACGTCGGGCAACGTCGCTGCCCTCGAGCAGCGGGCTCCATTCCGCGGCGTTCGTTCGGATTGCTCGACCGACGTCGTCTCGCCGACACGCCGACGCGTCGAATCCACACTCCTCGCAACGCCGATCCAGGACCCACGTCCAGTCCTTCGTATCGGGGGCAATCGACACGCGGCAATGCTAGGCAGCCGCGGACGCGAGGTAACCGGGTGCCATGAGACGTGCAGTGGCGTCGCGGGCCGTCGCGCTCGTGACCGGCGGCAGGCGGCATGGCGGCACCTGAGTTCTAGGCGATCGCCGAGTGCATAGATTGCCGCCATGGCGCTCGTCGATCGGTTCGAAGTCACTCGCCTCATCAAGGCGCCGGCGAGTGCGATCTTCACGCTGCTGTGCGACCCGACTGGGCACGTCGCAATCGACAGCTCAGGATCCTTGATGGGGGCCATGGGCGACTCGGTGACCGGGGTCGGTGACACGTTCGTGGTGCACATGGACCGCGAGGCGCTCAACGACTACGACCTGGGCCTCTACGACATGACGGTCACGATCACGGCATTCGAGCAGGACCGGCTCTTGGAGTGGCAGCCCTCGCAGTCGTGGGCCCATCTCTACGGCTACCGGCTCAACCCGACCGATGCCGGGACCGAGGTGACGTCATACTGCGACTGGTCGGCGGTCGATCAGGAATGGAAGGACGCCGGGGTCTTCCCGGTGATCTCCGAGGCCACGCTGCGCTCGACGCTCGCGATCCTCGATCGCACCCTCGTCCCGAGGGGCTGAGCAGCGCGCTGCGCGTGACGTCGACGGCTCGACGCACCACGTCCACGGTCGGACCGTCGAGGTCACACCGTCTCTCTGATTTTCTCCAGACCGTCCAGCACCAGATCGAGGCCGAACTCGAACTCGCCGACTTCGGGGAGGTCGGACTCCCTCAGGTGCTCCTCGGCGTGCTCGGCCAGGTACGGGTAGTCCGAGAAGTCGAAGCTCTTGAGCAGCGTCTCGAGGAAGTCCGGTGGCGCGTCGTCGGGCATCGAGTGACCGAGCTCCCAGAGCGTGAAGCCGAGGACGTGGCTGTCGATCGCGTGGTAGCCCCGCGAGGCGCCCCTCGGCGAGAACCCGGCGTGGCGGAGTCGGGCCAGGATCGACTCGATGTAGCGGATCCTCGCCGTCGAGATGCTCTGACGGTTTGGCTGGAGGACGAGCTCGCAGGACCACGGATGCAGGACCAAGAGCTCGTGGGCCGAGACCGCGCTCCGGCGGATCGAGGCCCTCCAGCCCTCGGACGGGGGATCGAGTTCGATGCCGTCGAGCACCTGGTCCACGATGCCGTCGAGCACGTCGTCCTTGTCGTCGACGTGGTTGTAGAGCGACATCGCCTCCACGCCGAGGGCATGGCCGAGCGCGCGCATCGTCAGGGCGGCGAGCCCACCGGTGTCGGCCACCTCGATCGCCACGTCCAAGATCCGTTCCCGGCTGAGCGGCGCCCGCTGTCGACGGGAGCGGGCAGCTGTCGGCGGCACTTGACAACCTTACAACGTATGTCTAGACTTACGACATAAGTTGAAAGCAGCCTGACGGCAGGGGAGGCACCGACATGAAAGCCATCGTCCGGAGCGAGTACGGGTCGTCCGATTGTCTGCGGTTCGAGGAGATCCCGACGCCGACGGTTGGCGAAGGACAGGTCCTCGTGCAGGTCCGGGCCAGCTCGGTCAATCCCTATGACTGGCACATGGTGCGCGGCGAGCCCTATCTCATTCGCATGTCGGAGGGCTATCGGCG
>PMON01000058.1 GCA_003162395.1 Acidimicrobiaceae bacterium | reverse complement strand
GATCACCCGTGTAACGGCACATCGGGGATAGCGATCAGGGACTATCCGAGGCGTTGTTTCCCTCAGCGTTGCCGTCCACCGACGACATCACGACCGGTCCGAGCGATGCGGACGTGGGTGACGGCTGGCGAACAAACGTGCTCGACACAGCGGTAGTTACCAACGCTGGGGCCGAGATCGTCGAAGAGTCGTTCGCCGCTACCCAGCAAGACAGGCACAACCACAAGATGCATTTCATCGATGAGCGAAGCACGAAGGTACTGCCTGATGGTGGCTGCACCACCTCCGACAAGGACATCCTGATCACCGGCCGCTTCGGAGGCTGCGCGGAGAGCTGCCTCGATCCCACTGTCAACGAAATGGAAGGTTGTTCCCCCCTGCATTTCGATAGGAGCATACGGTTGGTGAGTGAGCACGAAGACCGGGTGACGAAAGGGGGGCTCCTCTCCCCACCAGCCGGTCCACTCGCTGTCGCCCCACGGTCCACGTATCGGGCCGAACATGTTCCGACCCATGATGGTGGCGCCCACACCAGATTCCCGCTCCGAGAAGAAGTCGTCGTCGAGTCCCTCGCTCCCCCCTTCTCTGCCGATCATCTGACTGCCGCTGCGGGTAGCGAACAACCACTCATGGAGCTGGGTGCCCTCGATACCGAGCGGATGGTCGAGATCCTGGTGGGGGCCTGCGGCGTAACCGTCGAGCGAGATCGAGAAGTTCCGCACGAGCAATCTTGACATTGACTCCTCCTCGTGTTCGCTTCCATCATGGCTGGGCTCGCCACGCTCCTGCTGCCAGATCGTTAAGATTCGAACCGGCCTCGGGTGTCCCGGAACAGGGCAGGGGGACATAGCTACGTCGGCCAGCCGAGGCAATGAAAGTGCCTTGAGAGTCATTAAATTTCCCGACGCCGATCGAGTCAGCCGCCTGGCCGGGCTGTGATTAGAACTTGAAGCGTGTCAGCCCGCCTGGCTCGGTGCCCAGTACCACGGTCACCGAACGTGGCTTGATGCGATAGACGTTCCATGGCGGAGGTCCTTGCGAAGGCGCGTTGAACGGGGCGGTGATTCCGGCCCCGGTCTCATCCAGTTCGGCGGGCCATCCTTGGTCCGCCCAGGCCTTGGCGAGGCGTGACAGCGTGGCGGGTTCGGTCTCCCGCGCTGCGTCACCTTCGGCGACGACGTCTGCATCGAGGATCGACACCGCGATCGAGCATCGCGGGTCGCGGGCGACGTTGCGGCCCTTCCGGGTGCCCGATCCGGTCTGGAACCAGAAGTTTCCGTCCAGCCAGAGCGCACCGACCGCGGTCACGTGGGGGCTGCCGTCCTCGTTCACCGTCGAGAGCCACGTCGTGCGAGCGTTGTGGGCGTCTGGAGCCGGCGGTGATCCGGCATCGAGCTTTTCGACGACGTCCGCCCAGATCACTGGCGGCAAACCGTCCATCGCACCCAAATTGATGATGTCCACTGAGTCTCCCTTCGGGTAGTCCGAGCGACACTGCACAGGTCGTGTCGTCCATCAGACGCGTACCAGTCTGCACAGTCATCGCGATGCCGGGCTGTCTACTACCTCGCTCGCTCACGGAGCCGAGCGTGGGTGAGGTGGAGCACTTGAGGATCTCCACCGCCCTGTTCGCGGGATCTTCAGAAGCGTCCCCGATCGCCGGACGAGGTCAATTGGACCGGCGCTTGGAAGCGCCTCTCGATCGCGCAGGGCGTCAGCGGGCATTCACATCGTCCCGCCATTAGCGAGGCCGAGCGGACGTCGATGGAGTCTGCGCTGTTGATGGAACGAAGTTACCGTTGGCACGGGTTCGCGACGGGTCCGCGACGGGTCCGCCTTGTCCGCGACGGGTCAGCGACGGGTCGGAGGCGAGATGGAACTGCATAGGCCAGACGTCCCTTTGATCGATCGGACGAAGATCCAAGCTGAAGTGCTCGTTCCACTCTTAAAGGCGATGGAACGCGAACTGGGCAAGGATCGAGCCCACGAACTCGCTCGCGAAGTCCTCGCAGACGAGTTTCGTCAACTTGCACGTAACTGGGTTGACGAGGCCCATGGAGATCGCATGGTCGCGTTCGGGAGCTTCGCCGCGTATTCCGTGTCCGACGGAGTGGTTGAAGTCGAGAGCCGTGAAGCTCCGGAGGGAGAGGTCCGATTCGATGTCGTGAGTTGTCAGTATGCGCGCTTCTTTCAAGAGCTTGGAGAGCCTGAGCTTGGCTTCCTCCTCCTGTGCGGAGCCGATGGGCCGATCGCCGAGGGCCTAGGCATTGGATTCGAGCGGACGCAGACAATCATGCAGGGAGGCACGCACTGCGACTTTCGCTACCTGCTGCCCAGCGGGAGCGAATAAGGGCGATACGTCCACTGGCGGCCGCAGAACACCTACGGCAGATCTGCTGGCGGCATTGATTTCTCCCTTAAATCCGACACCGCACAGCGCCCCCGAACCGGTTAGGGGTGCACCTGCTGCGAGCCGCCCGGGAACCACCTACGGGCCAAGTCGCCAGTGGTTGGTCGCAGATCTAGCGCGTCGGCCCTCCGACACTGGGCCATTCTTCAATTGTCCCCTAACGGCGCATCCGGGACACTCAGGGCCACGGTCAGCGGTACTGGAGTTCGGGCGCGTCTGAGAGGATCCCCATCTCGGCGGCCAAGAGAGCGACGCTATTAGCCGTCTACCGAAGGGACCGCTGCAATCGCCTCGATCTCAACGAGTTGCCCTGGATAGCCGAGCGTCGACACGCCGAGCAGCGTGCTCGGAGGACGATGAGGCGCGAGGCTGTCGGCGACGACGGTCCAGACCGTGACGAGGTCGTCCCGATCGCCGACCACGTACACCGTGGTCTTCACGAGGTGGTGGAACCGTGCATCGAAATGAGCTAACGCGCGTCGAAGATTCTCGATCGAGGCAACCGCCTGAGCCCGATGGTCATTGAGACCGATGACCTTTCCGTCCTCATCCAACGGGCATGCCCCGGCAGTGAAGAGCAGCGCACCCAGTCGTGCGACGGCTGCGTAGTCGTACGGGGCGTCGGAGTACAGACCGCTGACCGGTTCCGGCCGGGCATCTTTCACACGTTGAATTCTCGCGGATCGGTCCACCTCGTGCCACCTGCCGGGTAGGGCGCACCTGCTTCGAGCCGCCCAGGGACCACCTACGGGCCGAGTCGCCAGTGGTTGGAAGCAGACCTAGCGCGTCGGCCCTCCGACACAAGGCCGTTATTCAGTCGCCCTAACGGCACATCGTGGACACCCACTCGGAGCGTCATGTTGCTCTTCAGCCGTATCGTCCATCCATGTCTGAAGGCCACGGCACCGACCGCCAGCCACTGAATCGCGAGCAGGTGGCGTCGTTCCTGGCTCGCGTGTACGACCGACCCGTAAGGCACCTCGAACCTCTCGGAGGCGGCTTCTGGTCCTCGGCATGGGGATATCAGGCCGAGTGCGATGAGTTGGTCGTCCGGTTCGGTGAGAACAAGTCGTGGTACGAGATCGACCGGATGGCGATGGCATTCGACGGCCCCGGCCTACCGGTTCCAAGGGTGCGCGACGTGGGCATCGCTCCGGACGGGCGTGCCTACGTAATCTCGGAACGGCACCGGGGAAGCTTCCTGGAGGACATCCCCATCGAACGGGCCCCTGCTCTCGCCCCGACACTCACGGGCCTGCTCGTGGCCCTGCATGACGTCCCAGCTGCACCCGACGCCTCGGTCCTCTGGCACAGCCCTGACGCTCCGCCCATCTCTTGGCGACAGTTCTTGATGGCCGGCCTGGTCGACGATCCCGACAGCATGGTGCACGGGTGGAGCGCCAGCTTGAGCGCGGACCCCACGCTGTCCAGGCTCTCACTGGGAGCTACAGAGAGGATCAGCGCGCTGGTTGACGCCCTTCCCGAGCGTCGAGACCTTGTCCATGGAGACCTCCTCCACGGCAACGTGCTCGTGAGTCCCGATGCGCGTCGGGTCGAGGCGGTGTTCTCTTGGAAGTGCTCTGTGCGCGGCGACTTTCTCTACGACGCTGCATGGTGCACCTTTTGGGCCCCCTGGCACGAGGGGATCGCCGCTACGAAGCCACTCGCTGGCGTGCTCGCCGCGCCATCTGTGCGAGTCGACCCAGGCGCGCTTGTAGACGCCGCCGCACGTCACCATTGCTACGAGCTTCAGATCGGGTTCACGCACCTCGGATGGAACATCTGGACTGGAAACCAGTCCGACCTGGACGCGACGGCCATCCGACTCAGCGAAGTACTAGATCGCGGTCCCTTGTCTCGCCTTGAGGGTCCACAGTCGACGCGTTAGCGGGTGCGTCCCATAACGCCGGGTAAGAGTCGTCATGTCTCCTGCAACCGCGACAGCCAAGATGACGCCTGTTACCAGACCACGCCTTGAGACTCGCTCGAGGGAAGACGACCACATTGGCTGATTGTGACATCAGACCCTTGGGCAGGCGGTCCTCGAGAAACCCTCGAGCAGCGGTCCCCGAGCCCACGGCTCCGTTCCAATGGTGCCTTGCTGCCGGGTGGAGGTCATCATGCGTTCCAAGTTTCAATCCTCCACTTGATCGTGGACGTCGGCCCTCCGACACAGGCCCGTTCTTCGAGCGTCGGCTGCACATTGTGGATGCACCATCATGGCAGCGTTGGAGGGTGCCCCTGACTTCTTGAGACGACTGAGTTCCCGCATGCCACCAAGCCTTCGCATGGCACCATGGGACCATGGGCGACGGAAGCCAGGAGTGCTACTACCACGGCACACGTGCCGACCTGAAGCCTGGGGATCTGATCGAGCCCGGCTACAACTCCAACTTCGGCAGCCGCAAGAACGCCAACCATGTCTATCTGACGGCCACCGTCGACGCTGCTGTCTGGGGAGCTGAACTTGCAATCGGCCAAGGCACCGGCAGGATCTTCTGTGTGGAACCAACTGGCCCCATTGAGAACGACCCCAACCTGACGGACAAGAAGTTCCCCGGAAACCCGACAAAGTCGTACCGCTCTCGTGACCCGCTGTTGGTCACAGGCGAACTAACGGACTGGGAGGGGCACGCTCCCGAAGTCCTTCAGGCGATGAAGGACAATCTCGAACGCCTCAAGCAGCTTGGCATCGAGGCAATCGACGACTGATCAGCCATCTCCGAGCGGCATTTCCTAGCCAATCCAGCTCCAGCCGGTAGAGCGAAGTTCTCCGGAATCGTCCATGCTGGCTATCAAGCCTCGGCAGGCCCATCACCAACCCGCTGCCGGGTCGGAGTCGCTATGCCGGCCAGGCAGAATCCGCCAGTCGGAGCAGTTGAGGTCGGCCCTCCGACACCAGGCCGTTCTTCAAGCGTCCACTAACGAGGCCATGGGGAGCCTCAGCGGCTCGGAGGCACACTCCGGATCATCACTGGTCAACTCGCGTACCCACGATCGCCGGGCATGGGTTGCACTTTGACGCCGGCGGAAGTGAGGAACTGTCGGATCTGGGAGGCATGCTCAACGACGTGCAACGGGATGCCGCCGACCATCACTCCGAACAACGTGCCGTGGTCTCGATGGGCGTTAGGGAGTGGCCGGGTCGCCGCGTCCTCGGTGAGCAAATCAAGCGTGCGGCGCACCCTCCCGCGGCAGTAGTCGATGTAGCCGAGGAGCTCGGCCTTGGTGAAAACACGGTTGGGAAAGGCATAGGAGTTCTCGTCAAAGGGCTGTCGCGGCTTCCACGGCTCGAACTCGCCGGTGAGGTCGTAGTCGAGGCAGAACAGCGCGTGGTATGCCAGAAACCAGGGGGCTGAGCCGTGCAATCCTCCTTGCGCCGTCGGACCCGTTGACGCCTCGTCCGGCCACAGGTCCGTCTCCCACAGGTGGTCGGGACAATCCGTCAGCGCCGCCTCCGTCAGCCGCAGCGCTTCCTCGAAGTTGCTGGCCATGCTCTGTACAAACGGGTTTGCCACGCATTACGTAATAGCGCATTCCTACGGATCTGGGGTGCGGCAGCTGGCCCATAGCGCGCTTCCGTCGTGCGTGCTGATGATGTCCCTGATCTGCCGGGTCGGGGCCGCCCAGGGGTGAATCCTCCACTCGGAGACTTGATCGTGGACGTCGGCCCTCCGACACAGACCCGGTTCTTTGCTTCGTCACTTGTCGCACTCTGATTTCGACGAAGCCGCCAATGTTGAGAGCTACCGGACGACCTCGACGTGGCGCGACTCGCGACGGAGAGACTCCTCGAGTCGAGGGGAGGGGCACTCAGGTAGACGTCAGCTTCAAGGTGGATTGCCGACGCTAAGACCTCCATCCCGAGAATGTTGAGGTCGTGCTGGGCGCGTAGCTGTCCGATAAGAGGAGCAAGCTCGCGCAGGCTCAAAAGTCCGATCGCATCGGGCAGTTGCATCAATGCACGAAGTGCCTGCTCACGAGTAGCAGCGGGAATTGAGGCAAACGGCGTGGACAGCACGCCGTTTGCGGCGGATGAGAGCACAGCCTGACAGAGCCGAACGTAGAAGTAACCGGTTGTGAACACGTCCGAGCTGTCTTGCGGAGGAGCTTCTCCGCGCAGGACCGCTCCATGCAACTGGTCGTCGATAATCTGTGTCACTCGCTCACAAGGTCGGCGTCGCCGAAACCCCGGCGTGCTCGTTGCCACTCCTCGTCCGTGACCGGATCGATGAGTCGGCGTCGTAGCGCGTCGGCGCCCTCAGGAATCAGTATCACGGCGTCTCCGACATCGACGTAGCCGACGTCACCTCCATCGTCGAGCCCCCATCGGTGCCTCGCGGCCGCGGGAAGGCACATCTGGCCCCGTTGAGACACACGCACCTCTCCCGTGTTCGTCATGACGTCATTCTACAAGGTGCAAGTGATATTTGCCTTGTAATGGTTGTCCGTTCTCGTCTCAACACCGACCATCCGCAAGCCCGTCGCGTCGCAGCTGGCCCTGGAAGGTCTCATGTCAGGCCCCGAGCCGCCAATGCTTAGTTATTAGTTAGCAGATCTGTTGCGTCGGCCCTCCGACACTTGGCCGGGAGATCGGGTTCGATCCCGAACTCGACGCGATGCTCCGCGAGGCGGACAGCCCACGGCGTCCCGACGACGTCTGATCGAAGAAGACGCTGTGCCCAGGGCCGGATCCTCCAGTCGGATTGTTGACATCGGCCCTCCGACACTGGTCCGTTCTTCAATCTTCCCCGACGGCACTTCTGCCACGCTTGATCCACTACCCAAATTGGGCACAGGGATCTACATCTGAGCGATCTCATCGGCGAATTCGAGGAGCACTGCTTCGACTGCCCCGGCGACTGCGAGTTCCAACTCTGCCTCATTCGAATCTCCGGTGACCTCCCACTGCTCCCTGTCGGCGCGAACCGCACTCAACACTCCTGGACCGGCTTTGAGCGCAGCGGTGACTCTCGCCTCGAGGACTTCCTCAACGTGGCCGCCCCGGATGTATTCCGCTGCTGACACGTAGACGATGAAGACAAGATGTCCGTCCACCTCCGCGTCTGTGATGGAAACGGACTGCAGGTCGTAGTCAGTGAGGGTCCACGTCTCGACTGGTTCGTCCGGGGTCTGCTGGTCGGCGAGGTCTCCCATCTGGAGCGGATCCGAACGGATCGGTGGCAGCGACGAAAGACCCTCTGTGGCTGCCTGAGTCCACCAATGCGGAGGATGGTCGAGCAGGTCGAGTCCGCTGATCGCGCTCAATCGGTCGCATTCCTCGGTGGTCAGTCGAATGACAACCCCGACGGTTGGTCCGATGTCGAGGAACCAGAAGCGCGCTCCGCCATCACCCAGCAGCACGTTGAGCTCTTCGACGAGGCGCGGGTGATGGACCCCGTCGATAGTCTGCGGCACTTCGAATCGCCGGAGCTTGCGCCGCCAGCGCACCTTGATCGCCACGGAGTTCGGGTTCGAGCGCCAGTCCTCCTCAGGATCCGAGAAGCCGCCGAATCCTCGGCCGCCGATTCCTTCAAGGTCAAACAGCGTGGTGGCGTACATCTGATCCCCGGGACCGAGAATGCCGGCGTCAACGTCCGTGAACCACGTCCGTTCATGGTCCATGAGCAGCAGGCACGTCCACAGACCGTCGGGATCGCTCGGGAGTTCGCGATTCGTGGCCCGTCTCCACTGATCCTGCAATGCCCTTGCCAGGTCGTTGGCAGAGTGCTTCCACGACTCGTACATGCCCACCTCGATGAGCTTCTCCACGGCCTCAGCAAGCCGAGGAGGCGCCGGTGGGACCGAGCGCGCTGGCCGCTTCAGCTTGAGACCGATCCCGTTCCCACCGAGCTCGGGGAACAGGCGTTCGATCGGCTCGGGAGCACGCCCGGTCACGACTTGGTCGTAGCAGTCTGCGAGGAACTCGGATTGGCGTCGGCGAAGCGCGCGGTGCCGCTCTCCTCGAATCGGACTCACGGACTGGAGGAGCAGCTCTTGAACGTGCACTAGCGGATCCAGCGGTGGGTCACTGACGCGAGCGACGAGCTGGAAGCCCGGCGCGTTCGGGGGCGGTCCACCCACCCTGACTTCCGTTGACCAGTGGGGGGACGCTCCGTTGTGTCGAGCGCGCTCCGTCACGAGTGCCACGAGGTCCACGAGGAGGCTGTGGAGGAGGTTGTCGCCGATGGCTGAGTACCTGGCTTGGTCGGGCCATCCGGCCGTCACAAATCCGAATCCGAGTGAGTACCTGCTCGTGACCATGAGCCAGTTCGGTTCCCAGTCAGGCTCACTGGGATAGGACTTCTGCACGTAGGGATGCATGACGAGCGGCATCCAGCCCTGCATCCAAGCGCCGAGTGCAAGGAGGCCGGGCTTCGGGTCGTCCCTCCGCACCTCGGGTGCGCCCAACGCTGCGAGCAGCGACTCGGCAGTGCTCGCTCGCGTAGGGAGTACTTGCTCGAGCCATGCAGCGACCTGCTGCATGTCCTCAATCCCCACGTCGGACGGGCCGGAGCGAGTGAGCAACGTCACGTCGAAAGGAAAGTCGACGACCTCGTAGTCAACAGAACCTGGGGCACCACCGCGCAGAGGCAGCTCGAAGATCACGCCGACTTCTCAGCGTCGCGAGGGACGATCAATCGTCGGCGCACCATAGCGAATCTAAGGCTCATGCCCGGAGCGAGGCAGGAGGACCGCTCGACCTTGCTTCGGGCATCTAGCACCGACCCACATCGCTGCCGGGTGGTGGGCCAGGCGCTTGCGTGGGTTGCGTCCCACAGCGGGGCACATCGGACTCCGCGCGGTACCCATCGAGCGAGAGAATTGGGCCTAAGTGACCAGCCATGGGTTGATGAGTTCAACGCCGACGCCCTCGAATTCCTTGTCGTTTCTCGTCGCCAGGGCGGCACCGTTGGTCCGACAGATTGCAGCGATCTGCGCGTCGTAACCACTGATCGGCATTCCCTGGCGGTCACGCTTGTGGACGATCTCCGCGTAGACCGTGGCTGCGGCGGCATCGAAGGGGAGAATGCTTTCGGCGAATTGGCTGAAGACCTTCACAGTTGCCCCACGCAGCTCCGACTTTCGCTTGCCATCGGGGAGCCGCTCGATCCCGTAGAGAATCTCGGCCACAGTGATGGCCGTGACCCGCAGCTCGTGATCCCCCTGAGCGAGCACCCATGCGCGCACCGCCGCCGAGGGCTCAACTCTCATCAGCTCCGAGACGACGTTGGTGTCGGCGACGATCACGTAGTGAAGTCGACCGCTCGTGGCGCTGCGGAGCGGGGTGCGGGCTCGAGGTCGACACCTCCGAGTTCAGCGAACCGGGACGCCAGTGCGCCGAGAAGTCCTTCGTCGTCGCCTGGCTCTCGTACGGCATCGACGAGGATCGCCCGCATCTCCGCTTCCATCGACCGACCGTGGGCCGCAGCGCGAATGCGGAGCCGCTCCCGCACCGTGTCGTCCAGGTTGCGAATGCTCACAGCTGCCACTGTCTCAACCTCCGCTAGCAATGCTAGCACTAGGACGAGACGAGGTGGGTATCCACCTTGCACACGGCGCAAGCTCTGGCGTTGCACGCCCCACAACAATCACACCCTGCCGAGGAAGCGCCCGCTCCGGCATACCTTGGTGCGACATCGCCCGAGCCGCCAATGGTTGATAGCAGACCTAGCGCGTCGGTCCTCCGACACCAGACCGCTTCTTCAAGCGTCCCCCAATGAGGCACATCCGGGATGCATGTCCAACCGGACGACGGGCGGGTCGAGACCTGTGAGGAAGGCAAGTCACACTTTGCCGACGTCGTTGTCTTGGTGGCAGGGCCACAGGCTGATGGTCTCGCAGCCGAAGTCTTCGGGTGCCACGTCCCCCACCGCCTCGGCGAGCTGCCAGCGGTGACCGGCTAGGTCCTCGACAGTGCAGTCCCGCTCGCCGTACTCCCGAGTGACTGGCGCTTCGAGCACGACGGCGCCATGGTCACAGGCGCGCTTGAAGGCAGCATCAACATGGTCGACCCGCACCCGAATCGCATGTGTCATCGTCCCCGACCGCGGGGGCTGCCTGTCGCCGGTGGCGTCGGCGACAATGACGGCGCCATCTTCCCCAATTGCCATTTGGGCGCGATGACTTTGGCCGATGCGCGTGCGCTCGACGAAGCCGAAGGCAGCGGTGAGGAATACAACTGCGGCGCGCACGTCTGGGTACACAAGGATCGGCACGACCGTCATCGGCGGCACTGAGCGGTTAACCCTCATGAGACTCCTTCCGATCCGGACTACGACTCTTTCAACCTGCCATTCTGCGACGCTGGGCAGGAGAACCAACCTCGACGAGCAAGATCGTTCCGTCGGGCAGTGGTGGGATCTCAATCACTCGCCCTCAGAAAGTGTTCCATGAAGCTGTCAACGAGCTGGCGTGTGACCCAGACCGCTGCCGGGATGAGGAGGACCTTCAATAGTTGGGGATGCCCGTTGGGGGTCTTACTTCTACAGTCGGATCGTGAACTCTCAACGATTCTCGCCGTCTTCGCTGCGAGTAGCTCGACCAGTGAGACAGATTCCGGCAGCCCTTCTCTTCTATGTCGACGTCCTCGGTCTTGAGCGGCTGGGTAGTTTTGCGGGACACGATGGCTACGACGGTGCATTCGTCGGCCGACCGGGGAGCGACTGGCACATCGAGTTCACACGCCACGAGAGCGGAGTGCCAGTACCGAGTCCTACGGAAGAGGACCTCCTCGTGTTCTACGTTTCGGAGGTCCAACTCCGGGCAGCTGCCAGGAATCTGAGTGAAGCCGGATTCGGACTGATTCGACACGAAAATCCCTACTGGGCCAACGCTGGAGCAGTCGTTTGCCGTGACCCCGACGGATACCTGGTCGTTCTCTGCCCTCATTCCGATTGAGCAGAATTGGAGTCTCCGCGCCCCCAGATCTCCGGGTGGGTGCACTCCTGCTGCGAGCCGCCCGGGAACCAGCTATGGGCCAAGTCGCCAATGGCAGGTAGCAGACCTTGCGCGTCGGCCCTCCGACACCGGGCAATGGTGCCCTAATGGCGCATCAGGAAGAGCCCGATGCCGACTCCTACGCCCGATAACACCCGTCGGCGACGAATGCTCTTGACGGGAATACCGTCGTGCTCCAGGCGTAGTAAGCCGCGTAGACAGTCCAGATCTGGCGGAATAGTCGAATCTGTGCCCTCGTGTTTTGAATCGAGCCATCGCTGTTCTTGGCGGCACTGCACAACTGTGAGAACGTGCTGGGCGCAGTTGGGATGTCTGCAGTTGGCAGTACTCCTGTTGAGTGGATATCAATCGATGTAGGCGCGTAAACGATCTGTGTTACCGCGTCCCATGCCCTCTCGTTGAGTTGCGCGTTCCTCGCCCCGCAGAAGATTGGGGTGACGTTTGGCACTTCAGACGAAGATGGCGAGGACTGAAGAGGGACACTGCACAGCGCGATCCGGGAGTGGGTTCCTGCCCCTTCGAGTATGGCGTACGGCTGCGTGTGGCTGGGTAGGACGACCCAAAGACAAGCGACACAGGAAACGACCGAGATGACGACCACAGGTCTCCAGTGCGCGGCAATCCACCTCATCTTGATGACCTCACCCAAAGCCTACGCAGGATCCTGGCGACCGGCCGGGGACATTGAACATGCTCTTGGCTGGTACCCAATTGCGGCCCGGTACGGGAGCACGAGCTGCAGGCGTAGGAGCCGCCAGAGGCGCATCTAGGTCCAGGACGCCAAGGCTTGGTAGCGGGGCTGGCGCAAGTGACCAGCTGGAAGGGAGGGCCCGTTGGTGCGGCAGGAAGGTCAGCGTCGCCGGTTGAGGGAGCGCCCGCTCCGGCATAGCCTGGTGCGTCAGCGCCCGAGCAGCCATTGGTTGGTAGCAGATCTAGCGCGTCGGCCCTCCGACACCGGAACTGTGCATCTGACATTGACCAGCGAGAACCGCGCGTCACGAACGCTGGGATGTCTCGAGGCAATGCAGCCGCCTGCACTCGCCATCGTGAGTGCCTAAAGCGGAATGGTGAGGTAGGTGACGCTGGTTGCTCTTGCTGCTTCGCGGATCCCAGGGCCGTCGTCACCATCCCAGACGCAGAGGGAGGCCCCAAGATGCTCGGCGGCCGCAACTGCTTCGGCGCCCAAGGTTGAAACTCTCTGGTTATCAGCCACCTCGGCTACCCGGCAACCGATCAGCCGCATCGGCAAGATCAAGATTGATTCGGGGAGTTCCAACAGACGTCGGCCGAGATCCCGTCGGCGCTCGATTGACCATCCGCCAGTGAGCTTGCCCCCACGTGCTGCAATGACGCTCTTGCAGAGGCGCACGTAGTAGAGGTTCGTCGTGGCAACCTCGTTCGCACTGACAAGCCTTTCCAATGGGGGGCCCTGCTCGGCGGATAGGACATCACGCAGGAGGTGGTCGTCAAGAACAACATGACTCACTTGGAGGCAAGGTCGGGGTCATCGGCGAGGGAGCGAACGAAGGCCGCATGGTCATCACGACTCAGAAGGTCACCCAATAGTCGTTGCGCTTCTCCGGCGGGGACGGTGAGTACCCCAAAACCCAGGTCGATCACGTCGACGGGGCCGCCCTGATCGAGATGCCACCGATGACGCACGGCTGCCGGAACCGACATCTGGCCCGACGTTGAGACAAGGTACCGCTGGATCGCTTCCATGCCGACAGCATACTTGGTACGCCGTACTGTGTACCAAGTAACGTGCGAAATATCAGCTGAGGCAACCGCGGTCATAAGGCCCGGGCCATGACCTTGCTTCGGCGCAAGCGCCATGGCCGAGTTGGGCGCTTCCTTCTCGAAATGTTGGGTTGGCCCATCGGCCACAACAATGTTCAGTAGGCCACGCCGGGCCGTCTCAACATCATCGTGATGTCGATGGGATCCACACCGTGGCTCCTGGCCGTCGGCGTGATCACCTGGCTCGCCGCTGCGGCCGTGACGTTGGCTGCGTTCTTCCGGTCCCGGCACGAACTTCCTGAGACACGACCTGGGTTCTGGTCGATGCGGATCATGCTTATCCACGACACGGTTCACGCCCGGTCGTCGACCCGGCGGTCCTGACGGCTCTTCCATTCGCGGCTGCGTCCTTCGTGCTGCAGACTCCCGTCTTCGACCCGAACGCGACCTGCCGATAGGGCCCCCGAGGGTTGAATCCACTCGGAGAGACTTGACGTCGGCCTTCCGACACCGGGTCGGGCTGAGTCCGGCGTGAAGCTCTCGTCCACGACCTCGCAAGTGGTCACCGGGCTCCCCTAGCCTCAGGTCACGGATAGGCAGAAGCGCTCGCAGACAATGACGGGGACCATGAGCGAACTCGAGAAGCGTCACTACCGACCACCAGGCTGGTTCACCAAGAACATCTTCAACAACATCATCGCCGGACTTACAGGATTGGGCATCAGCGTCCTGGGGAGTCGGGTACTGGAGGTCAAGGGTCGAAGGACGGGGGAGCTCCGTCGAACGCCGGTCAACCTGCTCAGGATTGAGAGCCAGGAGTATCTGGTCTCCCCTCGCGGCGAAGGGCAGTGGGTCCGGAATGTCCGAGCCGATGGCGGCCACCTCGACCTGCTCGTCGGTCAAAGACGCGACCACTATTCAGCCGTCGAAGTGCCAGACGAACAAAAGGTGCCGATTCTGCGCGCCTACCTCAAGCGATGGAAGGCTGAGGTTGGCGTCTTCTTCGACGGGGTGGGTCCCGACTCTTCCGATGAGGCGATCAGCGCAATCGCGCCAAGACACCCGGTCTTTGCTCTTCACAAGAGTTAAGGATCAGGCGCCTCGAAGCCAGCCACTCGGTGACGTTGGTAGGAGACCTGGCAACACTCAATTCTGAATGAACTCGTCATCCCGCAGGCGAAGGAACTCCCGGGTTTCCAGAAGGGCATCTGGCTAGATGTTGGTGCGGGCACTGGCATTTCTACTCTCGTCTTCGACTCCGGCGCCCACGCGCAAGCAGCAATTGCCCTGATGACCCCGGTCGGAGGTCCCGCGATTCTTGACGTCGGGGATGTTCGAGATCGAGATATAGCGGAGGGCAACGGTCACCGGGCCCATCCAGAGGCTAGTTCCCGATGAGAACTCGAACTACCAAGCTCCCACCGGAAGGCCCCCTCTCATGACATTCACGGTCGGTGAGTTCTGGCGAACGCCGTTTGCGGCGGTGAACTCCCATCCCGATTGCTGCCACGACAGCTCGGCGGAAGTCTCCGAGGAGTCCCTTCGCTCGCAGATCCTCACCATTGCCGACGGCAAGGGCGCCGACGTTCGTGGTTTCGAGGATCGTGATGAGGCGCTCTGAAGGGGTGATGTCCTGAGCGATCGGTTGGAGGCCGCCGTCGACGCAGGGGGGTAATGAGCCGAGTGTGGGCTGTGCAACGCGCGTCATTGGTCGCCGAGTCGGTAGTTGTCCAGGCACGGCAGAAGTGGAATGATCGCACCCGTCAGGAGCAGAGCCCGGGGAGGGGTCAAGATGAACGTTCGAGGCACTTATGGCGTGCGCGTCGCGACGGTCACTGCCGTGGCAGTCGCCATCGCGATTGCAGGCGTGGTCACGGTATCTGGAGCCACACCGGCGCCAAGGACGACCCCAAAGCCGACGTACAACCGGGCAGCGGCAAGGCTCGTGCCGGCAGCCGTCAAGGCGAAGAGTAAGAGTTCCGGTCTGATCGAGGCGTTCGACGCCACATACCCGCCGGACGAGTTCCTGTCGTCCAACAACTCGACGATCATCGGGTTCGACGCCGACCTCGGCCACGCCATCGCGGTGACGCTTGGCCTCAACTTCAAGCCCCACAACGTGACGTTCGCCAACATCATCCCCCGCCTCCAGAGCGGTGCGGTCGACATCGGAAACTCCTCGTTCACCGATACCAAGGTCCGCGAGAAGCAGGTGAACTTCATTGACTACTTCGTGGCCGGTGAGGCCTTCTACGTGAAGCACAGCTCGACGCTCAAGCTCAGTTCCCTCGCGGCGCTGTGCGGTCACTCTGTTGCCGTCGAGACTGGGACCGTCGAACAGACCGACGCTCAGAATCAGAACAAGAAGTGCTCGGCATCAAAGAAGATCACGATCGTGAGCTACGAGACGCAGACCTCGGCGAACAGCGCCGTCGCCTCGGGGCACCAAGAGGCGGGCTTCGCGGACTCCCAGGTCGCCGGGTACATCTGCACGCAGTCGAAGGGTGAGTTCAAGCTCGCGGGGAGGGCGATCAACGTCGCCCCGTACGGCATCGCCGTCTCGAAGAAGTCGTCAACCTTTGACAAGGCGATCTTTGCAGCGGTCAACGTCCTGATCAAGAACGGCGTCTACAAGTCGATCCTGAAGAAGTGGGGCGTGCAGGCTGGCGCCGTAAAGCACGCCGCCATCAACGACACGGCGCTCTAGCAGCGGGTTGAGCTGCTGTCAGATCGGGGCGTGCAGAGCGATCAGAGCACCGAGGTACACGAGCCGATAAAAGCCGTACCGGTTCGACATCCGGGCCGGTGGGTCGCGGGCTTGGTCCTGCTCGTCCTGCTCGCGATGGTGACGAACACCATCGTGTCGAAGATCCCGAAGCAGAACGGCCAACCCGGGACCCAGTGGCGATACGGCTGGGACCTCGTCCGTCAGCTGATCTTCTCGGCGCCCTACGCCAACGCGGCGCTGCTGACGATGTGGCTCACCCTCACCGCAATGCTGGTCGGCATCGGCCTCGGACTGGTCATCGCGCTGTTCCGGCTCTCGCCGAACCCGCTGCTGTCTGGCACCGCGTGGACGTACACGTGGTTCTTCAGAGGAACGCCAGTGATCGTCCAGATCTTCTTCTGGTACAACATCGCGTCGATCTATCCGACCCTCGGGGTCGGCGTCCCCTTCGGCACCGTCTACTGGCATCTCAACCCCATCACGCTGATCTCGGGCTTCGTTGCCGCCGCGATCCTCGGCCTCGGGTTGAACGAGGCGGCGTACATGTCGGAGATCTTCAGGGCGGGGATGCTCTCGGTCGATCGCGGGCAGATCGAGGCGGCCCAGTCGCTGGGGATGCCGCACACGCTCACGCAGCGCCTCGTCGTCCTGCCCCAGGCGATGCGGGTGATCATCCCGCCGACTGGCAACGAGGTGATCTCGATGCTCAAGACGTCGGCGCTCGCGGGACTCGTCGGCTTGCCGGAGCTCTTCTACCAGTACCAGGGCACCGCGGCGAACACGTTCCAGAACATCCCCCCGCTCATCGCGATCTCGCTGTGGTACCTGCTCATCACCACCGTGCTGTCGATCGGGCAGTACTTCGTCGAGCGGCACTATCGAAGGGGTGTCGCAGGAGTCAGCCAGAGGCGCTTCGGGGGATACGTCTTGTCGTCTGTCTTCAAGCCCCGGCGCCGAGGAGGAATGTGGGATGTCACCTCCGACTCGGTGCTGGTGCCACACCGATGAGCACTCCCGTGGCACAGTCGCCGAGCTTCGTGTCGGAAGATGCCAGCCGGCCGCCAATGGTCCTTGCCCAGGACGTTCGAAAGCGCTTCGGCCGGCTTCAGGTCTTAAGGGGGATCAACCTCGCCGTCGAAGCCGGCACCGTGACGTGCATCGTCGGGCCGTCTGGTTCAGGGAAGTCGACGTTCCTAAGGTGCATCAACCACCTCGAGCGTGTGGACGCCGGGCGCCTGAGCGTCGACGGCACGCTGGTCGGCTACCGCATGCGTCGGGGCAAGCTCTACGAACTCACCGATCGCCAGATCTGCAAGATGCGCGCCGACATCGGGATGGTGTTCCAGCGATTCAACCTGTTCCCGCACCTGACGGCGCTCGAGAACGTGACGGTCGCCCCCCTTAGGGTCCGACGTCCCCCGTTCTCCTTCCGCCACCCAATCAGGTCGCACCACGCTCGACGAGCCTTCAAAGAGGAGGTCCGAAGGGAGGCCGCCGACCTGCTCGAGCGCGTCGGCCTCGCGGACAAGTCGTCAAGCTACCCGTCACAACTCTCCGGGGGTCAGCAACAGCGCGTCGCCATCGCCCGGGCGCTCGCGATGAAGCCCAAGCTGATGCTGTTCGACGAGCCCACCAGCGCCCTCGATCCTGAGCTGGTGGGAGAAGTGCTGGACGTGATGCGGGGCCTCGCCGCAGACGGCATGACGATGATCGTGGTCACCCACGAGATGGGATTCGCGAGGGAGGTCGGCGATGCCCTCGTCTTCATGGACGACGGTGAGATCCTCGAGTCCGGTGCGCCCCGAGACGTGCTCGCGGCGCCGTCAAACCCAAGATTTCAGGCGTTCCTCTCCAAGGTCCTCACGTAGCGTGGCAACGGCCGGAGGAGCGACCGGCCGTGCCCCAGATGAGCGCCAACCTTCTCTTCGCCCCTCCGACGCTGGCCAATTGGTTGTTGACACCGCTCAGGGCAGCAACTTCAAATTGCAGAGTTGGCCCTCGGAAAGCGCTGGAGCATTCCGACGTCACTGGTCGTGGAAGCAGGCCTATTTCTTCACCGCTACACGTCGGATCGCCTCGGCGACCGCGCGAGCTTTCGACACGATGTCGAGGTGTCGTCCGAAGAGTTCGGCTACATGCCAACCTCTCCGCGCTGCTTCACTCGCCTCGTCCGCATAGGCCTCACTCAGCAGGATGTAGCCGTTGTCGGCCGCCGGCCATTGGCGCACTGGCGGAACGGCGTCGGAGAAGTAGTGGAGCGGGAGCCGCGGAAAATCGGACGCGACGAGGCGGCGCCTCACTGGGTCCGGAATCAAGTCCGTCATCACCTCGGGGCCAAACCAGTCCGACCAAGGTGGTAGGACGCCGTTCTCGGCGATCTTCGCCAGTTCCTGGAGCATCTCGACGGGGAGCAAAGGCGTTGGGACAGATACGGAGGGAATGCCGGCGTCCACGAAGATGAGCGATGGGTCGATCGCACGTGCCCGATCCACAATGCTCGGGAGGAGTAGGCCCGCGCCGCTGTGCGCGACGAACACCGCGCCAGGGGTGTCGGGCACTTGGTGGGCAAACTCCGAGGCGACCGCACGCCAGCCTGCTGACAGAGTTGCCACGGCAACCGTCGGCACATCGACGGCGTCAACCTCCGAGCACAGCTCCTCGGCAACCCACTTCCAGGTCGTTGGCCCAACGAGGGGGCTGTGAAGAAGTACATAGTGGGCCACAACCGGAGCGTACGACGGGGTCTGTCACACCGTCGGGCTCCAGTGTCAGGTTGGAGCGTTCCTCGTGGTGCTCGGTACGTTCCTCACCGGGTACCACGTCACTGCCCATTTCAACCGTGACCCTGCACTCCGGCCGTTGCTGCAAGTTGACGTCAACCAGCTCACCGCCGCCAACCTCCTCGGCACGGGCAAGATTTATGGACTCCCTCTCGCGCGTCCGTCCAACTCATGGTCCCCCTCTGATCGAGGTCGGAGCCGCTGGGCTGGCCATCGTGGGAGCGGGCGATCTCGCCGTCACTCGGCGAATCCCGCCATTTGGGCGAGCCGCTCGATCCTTTGCTCGATCCTTTGATTGTGTCCACAATGACCCACAAATCGGAGCCTGCAGCACGAATCCAGGCGAGCTCGATGCTCTCAGTCGATGTCACCCTTCGCAGGAGCTGGGCTCGGGTTCCTCGGCGCTCTCGTGATTCGAGCTCGTTGGGTTCAACTCTCGCGACGCCGAAGCTCGCTCCCTGTGACTACTCCCGCCTTCACGCCCAGATGAATTCGCCACTCCTGAACGGAGACGTCGGCCCCCCGACACTGGCCATGGTCAGACCTCGCACCTACGGTTGCGACGTGGGTCAGAGATTGACACTCGAGCAAGTCCGCGCGGCGATCGTCACATCATGGTCGATCGAGACCTGTGATCCCGTCGATGTCCCCGACTGGGCGGATAGCAATCCGGCTCGGGGCCAATGCGGGGTGACGGCACTAGTTGTTAATGACATCTTCGGCGGAGAGCTATTGATCTCCGAGGTCCACTTGACAGATGGGTATCGGCAGGGGTTCCACTACTGGAATCGCCTCCCGAGCGGAGAGGAGGTGGATCTGACTCGAGAGCAGTTCTCCAGCGACGAGATCGTGCAGGCCCCGCAGACCGTGAACCGGCCAACCGGGCCGCCTCGTCGGTGTGCCGAGCAGTACAACCTGTTGCGTCACCGCGTGTTCGAAGCCTTGGGCTCTCGCTGCAAGTAGTGGCCGGCATCGTCGAGCGCTGGTCGGCTCATCTTCACCGCTCGATTCGCCAGTCGGATTGCTGAGCTCGGACCTCCGACACTGACTGGGCCACGACCCTGTGCGTCGCTATTGCCTCCTTAGCTGTCCAACTGACGCTCTCGGACGATTCTGAGCACCGAGAGGACTGCTTCAACGACGGCGCTCGGTCGTTCACGATGGAGATAGTGCCCGCCTTTGACCTCGAGATGTCGGCCTGTGGGTGACGCGGTCGCGACGAGCCGGTGATGTTCGGTCCACGCAGCACGCATCTTCTTGCCAAGGCTGCCAGCGGTCGCGCTCAAGACGACAATCGGCACATCGATCGAGCCTGGACTCACCTCAACGAGCCCCGCCACCCTGGCACCCAGTACGACGCCTCGTAGCTCCGCTGACGACGTCCTTGCTCCCGCAGCGCTCAGCAAGTTCTCAAGCAGTGCTCCGGCCAGGGCCTCTTGTGCCCGAGGTTCATGGACTGCCACGGAGGCTTCTCTCCGTGCGACCGAGCGCGCAATGCGCGGCCAGAGCCCGATCGCAGCGAAGGCTCTCGGGAGCCAAATGGAGAACCGTTGAATCGCGAGGAGACCTCGCCGCGCGAGGATTGCCGGATCTGCAGAGTCGACCAGCACCAGTCCGGCAACCTGATCTGGGCGGCGACGATACGCCTCGACCGCGATGAGGCCCCCGAGGCTGTGACCAACCAAGATCGCAGGTCCCTCGTGGAGGCTGTCGATGAGTCCAGCGAGCTCGAGCGCCATGACCTCAAGCGACCGTGTTCCTCCAATGTCGGGGCTGGCCCCCATGCCAGGACGGTCGTAGGCGATGACCCGACAGGTTCTGGCGAGTTCGGGGAGGACAGGTGCCCAGGTGGGCGTTGCTTCACCGAGCCCGCTGACGAAGACGATGGGCGATGATCCTTCCCCGGCGAAGAGGGCAAAGACCTGTACGCCGCCGACATCGACCATCCTCGTCGCCACGTTGGGAGGAGCGAGTTCATGCCATGCGCTCTCTTCGGCGCTCTTCATCGCCACTGTTCAGAGTCCCGAGTCATTCACGAAACGTATCTGGGATCATGCAACGCCAACACGGTCAACCCAGACCGCGGAGGGGGAGTCGTGCCGCGGCTCGACGTCAGGTCGCCCGAGACGCCAAAGCCTCGTGGCAGATCTGTTGCGTCACCCCACCGACACTGGACTTTGCCGAAGTGTTCACTCGAACTTGCGACTCCTATCAATCTTGAGTGACGTCTGGCGAGACAACGCGTCGAAATCAGCGTCGAGGTGCAGCACCGCCGCGACAGCCCGGATGGCAATCGCGGCGATGACATTGAGTGACTGGTGGCAGATCTGGCGCGTCGGCCTCCGACACTGGCTCAGGCATCCGGGACATTCACTCCACTTGCAGTCCGGCAACGCAACGTCGTTGACGAGAGATCGCGGCTGCGACCCAAGCGACAATCTTGGATTAACCCTTGATCACGTTGTGCACGGTTGCAACCATCGGATCATTGAGCGCAACACCAAGTTCCGCGAGGACTGGCTTTAGGGTCCCTCCAAACGCCTCGAAGTCCTGCTGGGACTCCCAGATGTCGAAGATCTGAATCGCACCATCAGATTCGAGTGCGACGTGAAGCGTTCGCCCCTTTGGCGATCCCGCACCTGCCGATTCCAATTGCTTGATCGCGCTTGCGTACTTCTCTGGAGTGAATCCTTCATGAGCGAAGTAGAACCCGAGTGCCATCATCCTCACCGTTTCTGCACATCGTGCGCTTGTGGACAGTCCATGCTGGACTGCAGCGATTGGGACTCTAGCTTCGAACCCACTCCGATGGCGGATCTCGACGCTGCCGCGAGTGCAGGGCGGCCGAGCGCACGCGTCCCTTCCGACACTGGCCGGATTGCGCCCCTGGGTGTCGCACTTGTCTGAGCTCCCCAAAACTCACAATGGGGTGATGCAAATGGGCCCCGTGCGGCACGACTGACTTGGTCCTTGCCGGCGCTGGTCGAGCCTATTTGAGGTGTTCGCCGCGAAGAAGCTGCCGAGATGCCAGTTGCGCGGTTGCAGAGGGAACCGCGGATGCAGGTACGAGCTCTTGTTGGCGGTTGGCTTGCGATCACGTCGACGCCGAGTGGAAGACTCGTGGACATGAGTGAACAGCGAGGAACGATCCCAGGCGAGGACATTCGCCCGGTCCAGTAGGGCGACGGCAGCGTCGTTCGGTCCCGAAAACCTTGACCGCGTGTCGTCCACCGTCCAATTGATGATCACCTCATGTGGTCGACAGCCGTCGCTCGTTCCTCGAATCCCCGAATGTCCTTGACCCTGCCATCGACCACCGTGAGGACCTGCCACCGACTTAGCTCCCCGCCACTTTCGGGTGCCGCGGCACTGCTGCGGACCTTGAGGCCAACAAGAATCTTGTCCTGTATCACGACGGTCTCCACGACGTCGGCACGCACTCCGCTGGCATGACCTCGCCGATACCAGGCCAGAACCTCGTCTCTGCTGTGACACCCGGAGACCTGGTCGCCGGGTGGTCCCCAGCGGACCGCAGGATCAAGTAGCTCGCGATAGGCATCGAGATCTGCGGACTGGAGGGCAGCTCGTACCTTCTCTGCGAGGCGCTCGATCGCCAGAGGCTCGTCGTTCACGGTGCAACTCCCTCCTTTGGTCCTACCGAACGTACTGGAAGCACTGCTGCTGCCAATGTCCGTGCCCGCGTGGTCCTGCCCATCCCCGGATGCGCGAGGTCCGGAAGGACCATTGAGGCGGTCGACCCCCGGCACGGGCGACTTGGCCGTCTCCACGGGCAGAAGGCGTCGGCCACGGTACGGTCGAGAAGCAGCGAAGGCCGCGAGATGCACGTGAAGCGAGGCGACCACCGAAGATGGCACGCGCCTCTGCGACAAGGTGGCTGGGGCTCCGACTGGTCCTTGCACTCGGCGTCGTTGCACTCTTGGGACGTGAGCTTGCCGGACATCGGGCCTGGTTCGTCGTCCTGCCACAGGCACTGCTCATCGTCGGCATCCTCGTCACCAGCGCACTCGACATCAGGGACCTCCGACGACGAGCAGCCGCGACGCCGACCTCGGTGTGAGCACGGACGTTGATGCACGCTCGCGGCGTGCTCTGCGCTGCTCCAGCCTGGTATGGCTGCTGCAACGCGCGTCGAGCACGGTCGCCATCCACCGGGGGCTGTTGCCACGCCACGTCGAGATCGCGACTGCGACGCAGGAAGAGATGGTCGCGGCGGCCCGGCACGGCAGTGGGCTCCGACATGCTGCACGGTCAGCTTGCACAGGACTCGGGTGGTCGCACGCAGTCGGCGAGGTGACAAGTCTGGACGCGAGTCAGGTCACCGTCGTTGCCAATGCCGACCCCTGGTCGAAGCGCCGTGTCACCGAGCCGGCAACCGACGCCGTGGCCCGAAGTGCAGAGGTACCCTGCTCGCGTGTCCAGCTTTGAACTCGCGACTCCTCGGTTGCTGCTCCGCGACTGGCAGCCTGACGATCGGCCCGCGTTCGCGGCCATGAACGCCGATCCCGAGGTCATGGAGTTCCTCTCGTCGCCGCTGCGAGCCGAGGACAGCGACGCGCTCGCTGAGCGCTTCGAAGCGGAGTTCGCGAGGCGCGGCTTCTGCCCATGGGCTGTCGAGGAGCGCAAGAGCGGCGACTTCATTGGCTTCATTGGCCTGCATGAGGTACCGAAGTACCTGTCCTTCGCCCCAGCCGTCGAGGTTGGCTGGCGGCTCGCTCGACGGTTCTGGGGTCGTGGCTTCGCGACCGAAGGGGCCTCTGCTTCCGTCGCACTCGCGTTCGGCGATCTCGGAATCGGCGAGCTTGTGTCCATGACCGCGCTGCTCAATGTGCGATCACAGAGGGTGATGGAGCGCCTCTCGATGCGTCGCGATCCTGCCGAGGACTTCGAGCACCCGAGGGTCCCAGAGGAGAGCGAACTTCGCCGTCACGTGCTGTACCGATTGAGCGCTGTCGACGGGCTCGCAGGACGACGGTGACCATTGCCTGTGAGACAATTCCGCCACCGTAGGAAGGGACGACATCATGGTGATCATTGAGTTCCGCTCTCGCCTGAAACCACGAGCCGATGCGGACGAGTACGTGAAGCTCGCGATCCGTATGTATGAGCTCGCGTCCGAGCACCCTGGATTCATCTCCTTCGAGCACTTCACGGCGCCAGACGGAACCGGTGTCTCGATCGAGCACTTCGAGACCATGGAGTCGGTCCTCGCATGGAGAAATCATCCGGAGCATCTCGAGGTGCAGCGTCGAGGTCGTGAGGAGTTCTACTCGTGGTACTCGATACATACCTGCGAGGTCGTGCGCTCGCATGAGTTCACGGCTGCATTGGTCGAAGAGTCGTCACGCTCTTAGGGCCAGGGGGAGTCCTTCTCCGTCCTCGCTTGACCCCTCTTTTGCGAGGTGTGCTTCCGCGATCGTGAGGGCATGCAGTTTTGACGGAGCTTGCGGTGCTCACGGAAGGTACAAGAAGCCATACCCCTCGTCGCGCACGTCGATGCCGGCGGCACGCAACGACGCGTCCCAGTCGCCGGTCACGGTCTCGTCTGCCAGCTGCATCCCGTGGTCCGCGACGACCACGAACGCGGTCTCCTCGAGCGCTCCGGTGGAGTCCACGGCCTCGATGATGCGGCCGATCCGAGCATCGGTGTCGCGCACGGACGCTGCCGCGATCTCCGAGTACGGGCCTCCTTCGTGGAATGCCGAGTCGGTGAGCGTGAAATTCACCCAGCTGAATGTGGGGCGCTCCCATGAGCGGCCGCGATACGTGCCGCTCCAGATGCCGCGAAACTGCTCGACTGCCGTGTGATCGATTCGCGAGGACCACTGATAGTCCTTGCTCGGGCGGACGAAGCGTTGCGTGGCGTCGGGCACGTCCTCTGGCAGCGGCGCCCGATCGACGGCTTCGCCACGACGGACCAGCTCGAAGACGCTGAAGTCCGCACCCACGTCGCACGGCTCGTTGATCGAGATCGACACGGCACCGGGGCGTGCCCGATGCACGGCGTCGTGGATCGTCTCGACGCCCTTGCTCAGCCACTGCATCGACGCCGCCCACGTGGTCGGTGAGTTCGTGACGACCTGGGAACCCGTCGAGCGGTCGATCCACGCATTGTGGAGGACCCCGTGATGCCCCGGGTGGCGCCCGGTCAGGATCGCGGTGTGATTCGCCAGGGTCACCGTGGGCAACGACGCGATGGCCCCGTGGCGATGCGTGGTCCCGGACTCCATGAGGCGCTCGAGGTGCGGGGCGTCGCCTCGAGCCACGAGGTCGTACAGGACGTTCGGGTTCGTGCCGTCCATCAGGATGCCGATGACATGTCGGGCACCGCCTGGCTCCTCGACGACGTGGTGAACCACCTCGCCGTCGAGCTCCGTCGACTCGTCCGAGCGCACGGCGGGGTCGAACCCGAGGAGTGACAGGACGGTGGGGAAGACGTCGACGAGGCGACAGCTCTTGTCCACCATGCCGCTTCGTCGCACGCCCGCGCCCGACGCGATGAACGGGGCCCGCGACTGGAGCACACCGAGCGACCCATGCTCGCCGAGGTGGCCCCCTTGGTCTCCCCAGTAGTGCGCCCCCGTGTGGAGCACCACAAGGTCAGGAGCTGACGGGTGATCGAAGATCTGGGCGAGGTGGTCAAAGGCAAATGGATAGGCGTTGTCGTCACGCAATGGATGCGGCGTCGCCCGCTCGGCAGCGAGGCTTCCCAGGTGCGCGGGATCCTGATTGGCAACGGGGTTGACGCCTCGAGCATCCTGCACGATGAACCCGTCGGAAAGGGTCGACCGAGCGCCACCGAGACGTTGGAACCGGACTCGGCCGAATGCAGAGGCGAGCTCGTAGCACCCCGGTTCGACCGTCCATGCCACGAGATCCACGATCGGCGCGAGCGGCTCCGCAAGAAGGATGCTGAGGGCTTCATCCCTCGTGCGGCCATCGCAGGGCGGAAGGGCCAAGCCAGTCATCCCGAGATGTTACGAGCGCAACGTGCGGCTCGTTGGCAGCGGGATTGGGACCGGTCATGGTGCGAAGGACGTCGCGCCCCTCGCGACGTCCTCCGGCGTGCGGTCAGCTGACGGCTCGCGCAGCGAGGACCAGGCTCGACCACCTCGTCGGCCCGGCGAGCGACGAGCTTCGCGCCTCACCGTTGAGCACGGAGCGCGCGCACGACCGCCGCGACGGTGAGCTCAACGCTCAGCGTCGCATCCAGACGAACGCCACGCTCATCGGGCTCGAGCGGTTCGAGGGCCGCGAATTGCGACGGGATCAGTGCGGGCGGCAGCAGCGAGGTTCGGCGGGCGAGGACTCGTGCCTCGATGGTCGCGATGGGAGCCTCGAGCGCCACGAAGAACGCGTCGGGCACGAGGTGGCGGATCACGTCGCGAGAGGACAGCTTGAGCGCCGAGCAGGCCGCGACAACGCCTCGATGGTCAGTGCGACCTTGCGCCATCGCTGCGCCGACGAGGCGAAGCCAGGGCATCCGTTCCGCGTCGCTGAGCGCGTGCCCCGATGCCATCCGCTCGATGTTGTGTGGCGAGTGCAGCTGGTCCCCTTCGATGAACTCGAAGCCGAGGCGCACCGAGAGCGCCCTGCCAACGGTGCTCTTGCCCGCGCCCGAGACGCCCATGACGACGATCGCGCTCGAGACGACGATCTCCTCCACGGTCAGCCTTCCTTCGGGGTCCTGCACCGAGCTCCGGTGCGCGGTGGCACCATGGCGTTCATGGATTCCAGCACAGAGACGTACGACTACCACGGCGCGCTCGTGGTCGTCGAGATGGACGACGAGCACGTGGTCTTCATCCACCCGCCCGGTGCGGACCCCGCCGCGCCGGCATCGCTGCCGAGCGACCCTTGCGCGAGCGGCGAGGCGCCCGAGGACGGCGCCGTCCGGATCGTGAAGGAAAAGACGGGCCTCGACGTCACGATCGCGGGCGAGTTCACCACCTTCATCCAGGAGGGGACGCCGACGGGGACCATGTGCGCACACGGGTACGTGGCGCGCGTCGTCGGCGGTGCCCTCCTCGAAGAGGGTCCTGAGGGGCCCGCTCGGGCGTATCCGATCTCGGCCTTGCCCGCGATCATCCCCATCCGCGTGGCGAACCAGCGTGCGCTGCAGGCGTATCTGGAGGGTCGAGCGACGTCCTGAGGCTTCGATGCAGCTGCGGCACGGGCTCACGCGCGCCGGCGGCCGCGCTCACGGCACGCTGGTGGCCGTGCGGCCGTCGGTCGGTCAGCGACGAGTGATCGGGTATTGGGCGCGTGTTGCGCGGAATGACAGATGAGCTCGCGTACGTTCTGGCCGCATCACGAGCGTGGGGGTGCGCAATGAAGAGGCTTGCAGTGCTCGCGGGAGCGGTCGTCGTTTCCCTCGTCCTCTCTGGGTGCGGGTCGGCCTCCTACTCGTTCTACGAGGGCTACCACGCGGGCCAGGGCCTGGCGGCCAACGAGTCGCACGGCTCGCTCGACGCGACGAGGACCGCGGCGGCGGCGAAGACGGCCTGTCGGCGCGACTGGGTGATCGCCGGGTCCTTGGGCGTCGATCATGCACCCTGGCAACGCGGCTGCGTGAGCGGCTTCGAGGCCGTCGTCACCACCGTCGGCAAGCCCTGACCTCGGGCGCGACGGACACGACCTCAGAGGTCAGCGATCCTGTCGCCGCTAGCTGGAGATGACCCGGACCACCGCGCCATTCAGTGCAACGACCTCGCTCAGCCGACTCTCGGTGCGGTCGACGACCCAGATGTGGCGTCCGTCGGAGAACACAGCCGGGAAACCGAACTTGTGCGTGGCGCAGCGCACCGGCCGGCCAGTCCTCGAGTTGACGCCAATGACCAAGGTCCGCGAGCCCGTCCGGGCCACCCACACGACTCGATTGGCAACCGAGATCGACGTGACGGCATCGAGCGACGCATCCCGGATCCGCAGGGTCCGGACGAACCTCCCGCTGGCGGCGCTCAACTCGGAGAGGTGGTTGCCGGCGCGGTTGCCGACCCACAGGTACGTGCCGTCTGTCGTGATCGCGACGGGCGTGCTGAGCCGTCCCTTGCCGGCCGCGACGACGCGCAGGACACGACCCGTCGACGCGCTGATCTCCGTGAGGGTGCCCTTGCCACCGCCGTTGGCCGTCCAGATGTCGTCTCGGACCGACACCATGCCGGCCGTGTGGATGAAGTGGTATCTCGGCCCGCCGAGGACCTTCACGAGCTTGCCCGTCGACTCGCTGAGCACGAGGATCCTGGTCCCCGCCTTGTTGAGCACGAACACGTGGCGCTCGGCGATCGCGATCGCGACGGGGACCTCGAGGCGGTGCGTGGGCGCGCGCAGCACCCGGATCAGGTGGCCGTCAGCCGAGCTGAACTCCGTGACGGTGTTGCTCGAGGCGTTCGCGACCCAGACCCCGGCCCCTGACGCCACGATGGCGTCCGAGTCGTCCATCAGGTAGTTCGCACCGCCGACGTTGCGCACCTCGCTGCCGCTCGGGGTCGAGAACTCCAAAACCGAGCTCGTCCCGGTGTTCGCGAGCCAGAGGTGCCTCGAGTTGCCCGCGAGCACCGATGGCACGGACACCGAGACCTTGAGCTGCGCCACCGCCCCGACGGACGATCCACCGCCGAAGCCCCCGAGTGCGCCCGCGGCGAGCATCGCCGTGGCGAGTAGCGCACGGGCGTTCGTCGGCCTCATGAGCCAACCGTAGAGCGGGTGCCGTCTGAGTCCGCGCTTTTGGAGAGCTCAGACCGGTGGGTTGGTCGTGGCGATCGGGTGGCGCTCGGCGTAGTGGATCGGATCGACGTCGATCTGCACGAGGCACCCCGCCGCCGTCGCGATCATCTGGATCCAGGCCTCGTCGTCCGACCCGCGCTGATCGAGCTCCCAGATGACCCGCCCCATCGAGCTCATGTGCAGGAACAGCGAGAGCGCTCGTGGCCGGATGCCGTCGCGCAGCCAGCCCCGGTCCTCGAACTGCAGCGCGACCGAGTCGATCTCGTCGAGGTATTTGCTCATGGCGCTGCTCACCGTCTCGAGCGATTCCGGCCGCGACGCGGCGACGCCGAGGAGCTCGAGGCGACGTCGGCGCGCCAGAGCTCGCTCCGGTGTCGACGACGCTCGCAGTAGGTCCACGAGCCGATCGAGGAAGTCGTCCGGGCTCGTCGCAGCCGCGAGGAACTCGGCCTGCTCGCGCGCGTCATCGGGGATGCTCTCGATGAACTGGCGCTCGCGCGCAGCGCGGATCAGGCCCTCTCGACTCTCGAAGTGGTGGTAGAGCGATCCGATCGAGACGCCCGAGCGGCGTGAGACCTCGGCGAGCCGGAGGCTCGCCTCACCTCCTTCGTCGAGCATCTGCGCCACCACCGAGAGCGCGCGCTCGACGGTCTCGGCGGCGCGCGTGCCCGAGCGACGCGTCAACGCTGCTTCATCAACATGCGAGGTCATCTTGTCTACCCCTTCCAGAATGGCTCGTTCCCGTGCGCGCCGCAATGGCCGCGGGGCAGGTTTTCGAGCCAGGAGCACGTTCTCGCGTGCCTGCCTGGCGACACGGCACTGCCGTCGTGCGACGGGAAGGACCTCGTCTCGCGTCACCGCACTGGCCCGCGTCTCGGCGGAGCACCACCGATCTCGCGGACTCGAGTTCGACGCGGTGCGAACGAGCCCGGTTGGAACGCGACTCGCCGCGCGAGCAGGTCAGGGACGCTCGGGAGCGTGCCGTCCGAGCCGACGTCGCGGGGCGGCCGTGCCACCCCGCGACGCGCTCAGTCGGGCGCGGAGGTCAGAGACTCGAGTTGTACGACTTGATGTCGCTCGTGGTCTTTGCAGCGGCAGTCGAGAGCACCGAGGCGGGGGACGGGTAGCTGTTGGAGAACAGGCTGTCCTCGGCGGTGACCAGGTCGTTGCTCACGGTGTAGTAGCAGCCGAGGAGCGGACCAGCCGTCGCGGTGTCGACCTTGCCGGTGCTGATCTCGGTGTAGGCCGCCCTCAGTGTCGGGTACTTGGCGTAGAACCTCTTCATCGAGGCCTGCGACGCGGCGTCGGAGCGGATCGGCACGTAGCCGGTGCCCACGTCCCACTTGGCCATGTTGACGGCGTTGTCCAGGTACTGCATGAACTCCCAGGAGGCCGCCAGCTTGGCGGACGACTTGTTGGAGTACGACGGGAGGAAGAGCGCGTTGCCGCCGGGCTCGACGCCACCGGTCACCGTTGGCGTGATCCGCGGCAGCTGGGACACGCCGAGCTTGACGTACGGGAAGAGGGGCAGGTCGCTCAGGATCGTGCCCAGTGTCGCCGAGCTGTCGATGGTCATGCCCGACGCACCGCTGCCGATCGCGTACAGGTTCGCGTACGCAGTCGTCTGCGAGCCGGAGTCGGGATTCGTCACGGCGTCGTGCTTCTTCACGATGTTCTGCAGCTCGGAGAAGGTCGCGCGGCCGGTCGCGTCGTTGTACGCCGCGGCCGTGGCGCGCTTGGTCCGGCCGTTCTCGTTGTTCACGAAGTACGCGTTCGCCGTGCCTTGCAGGATCTGCAGGTACCACGGGTCGATCTTGAGCGTCATGCCATCGGTGTCCGTGTACTTCTTGGACTTGTACGTGAAGGACTTGCCCTTCAGCTTCGCCGCGTCGGCCGCCATCGCGGCGATCGTCGCGGGCGGGCTCTTGATGCCGGCGGCCTTGAAGCTGTTCTGGTTGTAGATGAGGATCGGCGCGGACACCGAGTACGGCAGGCCCTGGAGCTTGCCGGCGGACGTCTCTTCCAAGATCGTCTTCTTGGCGAACGTCTTGGTCGAGTAGTGGGTGCCTGCGACGCACGTCGCCACCGGGATGATCGACTTCGAGTCGACGGCGCCCTGGGTGATGTACTGGTCCAGCATCACGACATTCGGCTCGTTGCTGGTGCCGAGCGAGCTCAGGTAGCTGTTCCAGGTCGATATGTAGCCACCCGCCTGGTTGACGTCGGTGACGTGCACCTTGGACTGGCTCGCGTTGAAGGCCTTGACAATCTTTTGGATCAGGGTCTCGTTGGTGGAAGTCATGCCCTCCCAGAACGAGATGTTCGTCGTGCCCTTGGGGATCGCCGATGCGGCGCAGTTCGTGGCGGCGGATGCCGACGTGACCGCCAGCGGCCCAGCGAGTGTGATGACGGCGAGCGAGGATGCTGCGATCGCAGCACCAGCTCCCGCCCTGAACGTGCGATGGAGTCTCATGCGCGCAGCCTTGCACACCCTTGAGCGAGCGCATCGTCGGCGCATCCTTCATTTGCGTGAACCGTTGGTGACCGTTCGATGTGCGCGTCTACTTCACCGCACCCGCCGTCAGGCTCCGGATCAAGTTCTTTCGGAAGAAGATCAGCAGGAGCACCAGGGGAGCGAGCGAGATGATCGCCGCGGCGAGGTAGATCCCGGCGGTCTGGGACGAAGCAAGGCCTGCGATGCCGATCGGCGCGGTCTTGAGCGATTGATTGAAGTTGGCGATGATCGCCGGCCAGAGGTACTGGTTCCACGCACCGAGGAACGAGAAGACCGCAAGCGCGGCGATGACGGGGCGCGCGAGCGGGATGGCGATCCGCCACAGGAACCGCACCGGGCCGTACCCGTCGATGACGGCAGCTTCGCGCAGCTCCTTGGGGATCTGCAAGAACGCCTGGCGCACGAGGAAGATCCCGAAGCCCGTGGCGAGGAACGGCGCGGTGAGCCCGAGGAAGTTGCCCTCCCAGCCCAGGCTCCGGACGGTCGCCTGGTTCACCGTGACGGTGATCTCGAAGGGGATCATCACGGTCCCGAGCGTGAGCAGGAAGAGCGTTCGGCGCAGCGGGAAGCGCAGGAACACAAACGCGAAGGCAGCGAGGACCGACGTCACGACCTGCGCGGCCACGATGATCCCCGTCTGGATCGCGGAGTTCTCCATGTAGTGGCCGAAGCCGTACTGCGTGATGGCGTTCGAGAAGTTGCCGAGGTCGGGGTGGGTCGGGATGAAGACGGGCGGGTTGGCGAGCAGCTGGGCCGGCTGGAGGAGGGCGTCAGCGACGAGCACGTAGACGGGGAACAGGACGATGACCGAGCCGGCCAAGAGCCCGAGGTACGTGTAGAGCTTCGAGCGGCGGCGTCGGCGCCCTCGGGTTCGTCGCAGTCTCGCGGCGCGCTGGTCGTTGCTCTCGGGCTCGTCGAGCTCGGCGACGTCCACCGCGACGGCGTCCGGGGGCTCAGCTTGCATAGTGGACCCGTTTTTCGAGCACGCGGAACTGAGCGACCGTGACGAGCAGCGTGATGAGGAACAGGGCGATCGACACGCACGCGGCGTAGCCGAACTGCCGGTCGTAGACGATCTTGTCGTAGATGAGGTTGATGAGGACGTTCGTGTGCGAGAACGTCGTGTTCTGGTTGCCGATGATGATGTCGATCGCGCCGAAGCTCTGGAGCGCGAGGATCGTGCCGACCACGCCGCCGAAGAAGATCGTCGGCGACATGAGCGGGACGATGACGCGCCAGAACACGCGCCAGGTGCCCGCCCCGTCGATCCGGGCGGCCTCGATCACCTCTTCGGGGAGCGACTGCAGGCCGGCGATCATGATGATGAACGAGAACCCCATGAACTGCCACGCCGAGATAAGGGCGACGGCATAGATCGCCCAGCCGGGGGACTGCTGTATGCCCGGTGCCGTGTGGATCCCCAGCCACTGCATGAGCCCGTTCTGGGGGTCGAGGATCTCCTGGAAGACGACAGCCGCGACGGCGATGGACGTGATCGCGGTGGACGAGAAGACGACCTGGAAGAACGCGGTGCCGCGCAGCTTCTGGTTGGCGAAGACCGCGAGCGCCAGGCCGAGGAACAGCCCGAGCGGGACCGCGATGCCCACGAAGATGGCCGTCGAGCGAAGCGAGTCGAGGAACGCCGAGGACCTGATGATCTGGAAGAACTGCGACGCCCCGACGTACGGGGAGGGTGACGTCGGGTACGGGCCCGGGTGGTGCGCGGCGAGCTGGAAGTTCTTGACGAACGGGAAGAAGGTGAAGACCCCGAAGACCGCGAGCGCCGGAAGGAGCATCGCGTAGCCGAGTGTGGCCTCCTTGGTCCTCGAGAGCCGTCTCGGGCGGCGTGGCCGCGTCGGGCTCGTGCTCGGCTCGCTCGGCGCCACGCCGTCGGCCAGGGCCGTCGTCACCGCGCCTCGTCCAGGCGGACTCCCGTGTCGACATCGAAGAGGTGCAGCGCGCCTGGCTTGTCGCTCACCGACAGGTGGACCGGCTCGTCGGGGCCCGGCCTCGGGACGTCGAACGGCTGTCGAGCGATGAACCGCTCCCCGGACGCGAGCTCGCACAGCACGAGGACGTCGGCGCCGAGGACCTCGACGAACAGCGCGGTCGCCGGGATGCCGGTCGTCGCCAGCGCGAGCGCCTCGGGGCGCGCCCCGATCGTCACCGGCCCGTCTCGGATCCCGACGTCGCGCAGCTTGGTGTCGCCCAGCACCGCGGTCCCAGAGGTGACGCTGCCCTTCGCGAGGCACATGCCTGGGTTGCCGAGGAAGGTCGCCACGTAGGTGTTGACGGGCCGCTCGTACAGCTCGACGGGCGGTCCGATCTGCTGGAGCCGGCCCTGGTTGAGCACGGCGATCCGGTGCCCCATGGTCATGGCCTCGACCTGGTCGTGGGTCACGTAGAGGACCGTCGTGCCCAGCCTGCGCTGCATCGCCACGATGTCGGCTCGAGTCTGGAGCCGGAGCAAAGCGTCCAGGTTCGAGAGCGGCTCGTCCATCAAGAACACGCGTGGCTGGCGGACGATGGCCCGCGCGAGCGCGACGCGCTGGCGCTGTCCACCTGAGAGCTGGCCCGGCTTGCGGCCCAGAAGCTCAGTCAGCTGGAGCGTCTCGGCGGCCTCGAGCACGCGCCGCTGCCGCTCTGCCTTGTCGAAGCCTCGCTGGCGCAGGGGGAACTCGATGTTCCTGCGCACGGTGAGGTGCGGGTACAGCGCGTAGCTCTGGAACACCATCGCGATGTCCCGATCCCTCGGGGCCACGTCGTTCACCACGTCCTCGCCGATGGACAGCGAGCCCTCGGTCACGTCCTCGAGGCCGGCGACCACCCGCAGCGCGGTTGTCTTGCCGCAGCCCGAGGGGCCGAGCAGGACGAGGAACTCGCCGTCCTCGATCGTCATGGACAGCTCGTCGATGGCGCGGACGTCGCCGAACGTCTTCGTCACGTTGTCGAATTTGACCTGCGCCACCTCGACCTCCGAGCGCGGACCCTAGCCTCACTACGCTCGGAGCCACGGGGTTCCTCACCGCGAAGGGAGTACGCATGGCGGACGTCGTCGTCGTCGGCGTTGATGGCTCGGAGAACTCGTGGCGCGCCCTTGCGTGGGCGAAGGACGAGGCGATCCTGCGCGGCGGCAGCCTCCGAATCGTCTGTTCCTTCGAGGACCCGGTGTCAACCGTCGGGTTCGGCACCGGGTTCGGTGCCGGCTCGCCCATCACGGTCGACCCCGAGCTCATCGAGGAGGCCGCGAAGGGCGTGGTCGAAGAGGCCAAGCGCCGCGTGGGCGACGCCGTCGAGACCGAGCTCGTGGCTCGATGCGACCGCCCCAGCGCGGTCCTGTGCGAGGCGTCGCGCGACGCGGTGCTGCTCGTGGTCGGCTCTCGGGGACACAGCGCGGTCGGGAGCCTCCTGCTCGGCTCAGTGAGCAACTACGTCGCGCACCACTCGTCGTGCCCGGTCGTCATCGTGCCCCACGAGGCGTGACCCTCGACGCGGCGCACGCCTGCGTCGTCGACCTCGACGGCGTCGTGTGGCTGGGCGGCACCGCCCTGCCCGGGGCCGTCCAAGGCGTCGCCGAGCTTCGTCGGCGGGGCGTCCCCGTGCTCTTCTGCACCAACAACGCCGCGCCCACCATCGACGAGCTGCGAGGCCGCCTGGCCGCCATCCGCATCGAAGCGGCATCCTCGGAGATCGCCACGTCGTCCCAAGCCGCGAGCTCGCTGCTCTCGAGGGACGATCGTGCCTACGTCGTGGGCGAGGCCGGGCTCCACGAGGCGCTCGCGAGCGCGGGCGTCGTGGAGTCCACGAGCGACGCGACCGCCGTCGTGGTCGGCCTCACGAGGCGCTTCGACTACGACACCTGTGACGTCGCCGCCTCGCTCGTGCGATCCGGCGCTCGCTACGTCGCGACCAACGCCGATCCCACGCTCCCGACACCCGACGGCCTCAAGCCCGGCGCGGGCGCGATCGTCGCCGCGATCTCCGCGGCATCGGGCCACGCCCCTGAGATCGCCGGAAAGCCCTCCCAGACGATGTGCGCGCTGGTCCAGTGCCGAGTCGCCGTCGGCGCGGTCGTCGGGGATCGCGCCTCGACCGACGGCCGCTTCGCCGCGGCGCTCGGCGTGCCGTTTGCCCACGTCGTCTCGGACGTCGACGACGCGCCCGATCACGCGGCGATCCGCGTCACCTCGTTGCTCGAGGCGGTCCTCGCCCTGTGCGCATGAGCCGCGGCGAGGGAACCGTGCGCGACGGTGCCGACCGTTGAGCCCGACGCCGCGGCGAGCGCTGGACCGGGCGCTCGTCGACAGGGGACTGGTGGCCGACCTCGATGCCGCGCACGAGCTCATCGCCACCGGGCAGGTGCTCGTCGATGGCGCGCCGGCGACGACGCCGACACGGGCCGTCGCGAGCACCGAGGCGATCGTGATCGTCGAGCGGGCTCGATTCGTCGGGCGCGCCGGCGAGAAGCTCGATGCGGCGCTCCGGGCACTCGGCATCGACGTGGCAGGTGGGCTCGCGCTCGACGTCGGGGCGTCCACCGGCGGGTTCACCGACTGTCTGCTCTCGAGAGGCGTGCGTCGCGTGCTCGCCGTCGACGTGGGCACGCACCAGCTCCACGAGCGCCTCCGAGCGGACCGGCGGGTGACGAGCCTCGAGCGGACCAACGTGCGGGACCTCGCCCCTGCCCAGGTCGCCGCCGTGCTCGGCGCGCTCCCGACGGTCGTCACGATCGATCTCTCGTTCACGTCCGTCGTGCCCCATGCAGCCAAGCTGGTCGGGCTCTCGGCACCCGACGCGGCGCTGGTGGTGCTGGTCAAGCCCCAGTTCGAGGTCGACTATGCGACGGCGTCGCGCGGAAGGGGCGTCGTCACGGACCCCGTCGAGTGGTCCGCAGCGCTCGTTCGGGCTGCGTCAGCGTTCTCGCGAGCCCGAGCAGGCATCATTGGCGTCATGGCCTCGACACTGACGGGCGCCTCGGGCAACGTCGAGTTCTTCCTCCACGCCCGACACGGGGCGTCCGGGGCCGGCGCGGACGCCGTGGCGCAGATGGCGCGCGAGGCGGTCGATCGGGCTCCGGCGCGATGAGTGAGGTCCTGCTCGTAGTGCACGGCTCGCGCGACGACGCGGTCGCGCTCGCCGAGGCGACCGCGTCGCGCCTCGAGCTGCTGGGAGCAGGTGCGCGGATCATCCGACTCGAGGGGCGGCCGGTCGAGGCGAAGCTGCCCGAGACCCCCATGAGCACGTCGCTCGTCGTGTCCCTCGGTGGCGACGGCACGTTCCTTCGTGCCTCGAGGCTCGCGCGGGCGGCCTCGTGCCCGGTGCTCGGGGTGAACTTCGGACGGCTCGGGTACCTGCTCGAGGTCGCCCCCGAGGAGTTCGACACGGTCCTCGACGACGCCATCGACGGCAAGGCGATGCTCGAGGAGCGCCTCGGCCTGCTCGTCGAGGCACCCGGGATCACCGCGTTCGCGCTCAACGAGCTCGCGATCGAAAAGACCGTGCCGGGCCACATGGTCAGGGTCGCCACCTCTGTCAACGGCGAGCACCTCCTCACCTACGCTGCGGACGGCGTGATCGTCGCGACGCCGACGGGCTCGACGGCCTACAACCTGTCGGCAGGCGGTCCGGTGGTCTCGCCGGGGCTCGACGTCCTGCTCTTGACCCCGGTCGCGCCGCACTTCACGATCAACCGGAGCATCGTGCTCGGGCCCCACGAGGTGGTGGAGCTCACGGTGCTCCCTGACCGCCCTGCGGTGCTGGTCGCGGACGGCTCGCTCCTCGCCCAGATCGACCCCGGCACCAAGGTTCGCGTCGCGCGCGACCCGGTGCCGGTGTCGGTCGTGGTCGGCTCACGCCACGGCGTCGGCGGGAGGCTCCGTGCGAGCCTTCGTGAGGGTCACCGCTGATCGATGCTCGAGACGCTCCGAGTTCGCAACTACGGCGCCGTCGACGAGGCCGTCATCGAGTTCGCCCCGGGACTCACGGTGCTGACCGGGGAGACCGGAGCAGGCAAGACCCTGCTCGTCGAGGCGCTCCACCTCGTCCTCGGCGGGGCGGACCGCGGGCTGCCAGTCCGTCGTCCCGAGCTCCCCAGCCTCGCCGAGGCCGTGTTCTCCGCGGACGTCGGCGAGGTCGTCCTCGCGCGCGAGCGCTCGGCCCAGGGCCGACTCCGAGCGATGCTCGACGGTGCCACGGCGTCCGCCCAGGCGCTGGCCACCAGGGCGGGCGAGCTGTGCGAGCTGCACGGCCAGCACGAGCACCAGGTGCTGCGCCGCCCGGGTGCGGCACGAGTCCTCCTCGACCGCACCGGCGGTCTCGACGACACCACGGTGCAGCGGCTCCGTGCCGAACGCCGTGAGGTGCTGGCGCTGCGCGAGCGCCTGGGCGGCGAGACCGAGGGGCGTGCACGGCGCCTCGAGATCGCGATCCACGACCGAGACGAGATCGACGACCTGGCACCGGTTGGCCCCGACGAGATCGAGGCGCTGCAGCACGACGCGTCGGCCCTCGCCGAGCTCGTCGAGGCGCGCGACGCACTGCTGGCCGCGGCCCGTGCCCTGGACGCCGACGGCGACGAGCCGAGTGCCACCCAGCTGGTGGCGAGCGCGCTGTCCGCGATCCCGCGATCCCTCGAGTCGGCGCGCGAGTCGCTCACCGAGCTCCTCGAGCAGGTCCGAGAGGTCCGAAACGAGCTCGTCGCCAGCCTCCAACGCGTCGAGGACGAGCCCGAGCGCCTGGCGCTGCTCGATTCGCGGATCGGGCGGCTCCGAGACCTCGTCCGCAAGCACGGCGACACGCTGGGCGACGTGCTCGACCGACGCGCCGTGCTCGGCGGCGAGATCGAGCGGATGGAGGCCGACGAGGCGAGCGCGGTCGAGCTCGAGGGACGCCTGGGCACGCTCGAGGTGACGCTGCGCGCTGAGGAGGACTCGCTCCTCGACGCTCGGCGGCGCGCCGCCGCGGCACTCACCGCGCGTGTGAAGGACCGCCTCGAAGCGCTCGCGCTCGCCCACGCGCGCTTCGAGGTCCGCGTCGAGGGCCCGGCCGGCGAGCAGGTCCTGTTCCTCTTCGCGGGCTCGGGCGCCTTCGAGCCGGCGCCGCTCGCCGACGTCGCGAGCGGCGGGGAGCTGAGCCGAGTGATGCTCGCGCTCACCCTCGCGTCGCCGTCGCGCGCATCGTGCCTCGTGTTCGACGAGGTGGATGCCGGCGTGGGCGGCGCGACGGCGCGCACGCTCGCGCAGTGCCTGTCCGAGCTCGCGACGGACCACCAGGTCATCGTCGTCACGCACCTCGCCACGGTTGCCGCCGCCGCACTGCACCAGATCGTGGTGACGCGCAGCGACGCGCGAGGCGGGCCAGCCTCGGTCCACCAGCTCGACGGGGCGGATCGCGTGCCAGAGATCGCGCGGATGCTCGCGGGCGACCCACATGACCCCGTCGCGATCGCGCACGCGAGCGGGCTGCTCGCAGGAGACTCCGCATTCGAATGAGCGCGAGCGTCTAGCGTGTCTCCGTGCGGGTCCACGGTGCCCCCGGCAGATGAGCAAGTTCGTCTTCGTCACGGGCGGCGTCTCCTCCTCGCTCGGCAAGGGCCTCACCGCCGCCTCGCTCGGTCGTCTGCTCAAGTCGCGCGGTCTGCGCGTCACGATGTGCAAGCTCGACCCCTACATCAACGTCGACCCGGGCACGATGAACCCCGGCGAGCACGGCGAGGTCTTCGTCACCGACGACGGTGGTGAGACGGACCTCGACCTCGGTCACTACGAGCGATTCATCGACGAGGCGCTGAATCGGAACTCGAACACGACGACGGGGTCGATCTACTCGAGCGTGATCGCGAAGGAGCGACGCGGGGACTACCTCGGCAAGACCGTCCAGGTCATCCCGCACGTGACCGACGAAATCAAGGACCGCATCAAGCGGTTGTCCTCCGAGGACACCGACGTCGTGATCGTCGAGATCGGCGGCACCGTCGGGGACATCGAGATCGTGCCCTTCATCGAGGCCATCCGACAGTTCCGCCGCGACGTGGGGCCCACCAACGTCTGCTACGTGCACCTCACCTTGGTGCCGTACCTCGCGGCGAACGGGGAGCAGAAGACCAAGCCCACCCAGCACTCGGTCACCGAGCTGCGCAGCCGGGGCATCCAGCCGCACGTCATCGTGTGCCGAAGCGACCAGCCCATCACCGACGGCCTGAAGCGCAAGATCTCGCTGCTGTGCGACGTGCCGATCGAGGGCGTGATCTCCGCGATCGACGCGCGCAGCATCTACGAGATCCCGCTCGTGCTCCACGAAGAGGGGCTCGACACGTACGTGTGCGCCACGCTCGACCTCGACGTGAGCGAGCGCCCGATCGACCTCGGGATCTGGGAGTCGCTCGTCGACCGCGTCGACGCCTCGGACCGCACGGTGCGGATCGGGATCGTCGGCAAGTACGTGAGCATGCCCGACGCGTACCTCTCGGTCGCCGAAGCCGTGCGCCACGCGGGATTCGAGTACCGCACGCGCGTCGAGCTGCACTGGATCGACGCCGAGCTCGTGCCCGACCACGTCGGCGAGGAGCGACTGTGCGCCCTCGACGGCATCATCGTGCCGGGCGGCTTCGGCGAGCGCGGGGTGGAGGGCATGGTCGCCGCGGCCGGGATCGCTCGGCGCTGCGAGATCCCCTACCTCGGGATCTGCCTCGGACTCCAGGTCGCGGTCGTCGAGATCGCACGCAACCTCGCCGGGCTCGAGGGCGCGAACTCGACCGAGATCGATGCCACGACGCCCCACCCGGTCATCGCGCTCATGGCCGAGCAGACCGAGGTCGTCGACAAGGGCGGCACGATGCGGCTGGGTGCGTACCCCGCAATGCTCGACGCCGGCAGCCAGATCGCCAAGCTCTACGGCACCGAGGTCGTCTCGGAGCGCCACCGGCACCGCTACGAGTTCAACGCGCGCTATCGGCACCGCCTCGAAGACGCGGGCCTTCGCTGCTCTGGCTCGTCGCCGGACGGCCGGCTCGTGGAGTTCATCGAGCTCCCCGAGCATCCCTACCTCGTCGGGACCCAGGCCCACCCCGAGTTCAAGTCGCGACCCGACCGCCCGCACCCGCTGTTCTTGGGCCTCGTCGACGCCGCCCTCCAGCGGGCCGAGGGACGCGACCCGCACCTGCTGGACGTCGCCGCGCTCGGCTGACGTGGCCTTCGAGCCCAGGGTCGTCTCGACCGAGCAGCTCGCGACGAGCCACGTCTTCGACGTCGAGCGCCTCGTCTACGACGACGACGGCTCGACCTTCACCCGCGAGGTCGTCCGACACCGCGGCGCGGTCGCGGTCATCGCGTACGACGGTCGGGACGTCGCGCTGGTCCGCCAGTGGCGCGCCCCGCTTGGCCGGGCGATCCTCGAGATCCCCGCGGGGACGTGCGACGTCGACGGCGAGGATCCCGAGGCGACCGCGCACCGCGAGCTCGAAGAAGAGGCCGGGCTGCGCGCCGGGTCCCTCGAGCCCCTCGGCACCTACTGGAACTCCCCGGGCTGGAGCGACCAGGCAACCGTCATCTTCCTCGCCACGCAGCTGACCGAGGTGCCGCGTCGCCCCGACGGCCCCGAGGAGCAGGCGCTCGACGTCGTGTGGCTGTCGCTCGGCGACGCACGCGCGCTCGTCGGAAACGACGAGCCGTGCGACGCGTCCACCGCGATCGCGATCCTCGCGCTCCTCGCGCGCCTCGACGCGTGACGACGTCGCTTCCCGGGCCAGCAGAGGAGTACCTCTCGTGGCTCGCCGTCGAGCGCGGGCGCGCCACGGCGACCCTGAGCGCCTACCGGCGCGACATCGCCGCGTTCGTCGAGTTCCAAGTGGGCCGCGACCGCACGCTCGAGACGGCCTCGACCACGGACATCGAGGCGTTCCTCTCGCGCGCCCAGCGCGCCGAGCTCGCACCGGCGACCGTCGCGCGCCTCGGCTCGGCACTCCGTGGCCTCTACGGCTTCCTCTTGGACGAGGGCGTCACCTCGTCGGACCCGACCGCGCTGCTCGCGGCCCAAGGGTCGGGCACGCGCCTGCCGGTCGTCCTCTCCGAGTCGCAGGTCACCGCGCTGCTCGCCGCGCCCGCGAGCGACTCGCCCGTCGACGTCCGCGACCGCGCGGTCCTCGAGCTGCTCTACGGCACCGGGATACGGGTGTCCGAGCTCGTCGGGCTGAGCCTCGGCGACGTCGACTTCGACGAGGAGCTCGTGCGCGTCACGGGCAAGGGCGACAAGCAGCGATTGGTCCCGCTCGGTCGCCGCGCGGCGGCAGCACTTCACGCGTGGCTCGACTCGGCCCGGCCACTCCTGCTTGTCGCATCGCACGACGCCCGCGACACCCACGCCGTGTTCTGCAACCTTCGCGGCCACCGACTCACCCGACAGGGCGTCGACCTCGTCGTTCGCCGACACGCGCGCCGAGTCGGGCTGCCACGGGCCACGAGCGCGCACACGCTCCGGCACACCTGCGCCACGCACATGCTCGCGCATGGCGCGGACGTGCGCGTCATCCAGGAGCTCTTGGGGCATGCCTCGGTCGCAACCACCCAGCGCTACACGAAGGTCACGCCCGCGCACCTGATCGAGGCGTATCGCAGCGCACACCCGCGGGCCGGGGACGCCGCGGCGGCGCCCTAGGGTGTGCACATGCCGGAGTTGTTCCAGATCCAGTCGGAGGTCTTGGCGTCCGAGCGCACACGGCTGCTCGCACAGCTTGACGAGCTCGGCTTCGGCCCGAACGGCAGCCTCACCTACGACACGAACTTCGCCGACTCCTCGCAGGTGACCGCCGAGCGCGGCGAAGCGGAGCGACTCGCAGCAGACCTCCAAGAGTCCCTCGACGACGTCGACAAGGCGCTCGAGCGGCTCGCCGAGGGTACCTACGGCGTCTGCGAGCGGTGCGGGAACCCGATCTCAGAGGCGCGACATGAGGCCATGCCGACCGCGAGGCGGTGCCTCGACTGCGCGAAACTGCCCTGACGAACCGTCAGCGTGCGGGGGCCAGACCCGTCCGCGAGCCAGAGTTCTAGAGCATGCCGACCCAGACGGAGATCAAGCTCGTCGCGTACGGGCTGCTGATCAGTTCGGTCATCTTGCACGAGATCAGCCACGGGGTCGTGGCGCTCGCACGCGGAGACGATACCGCCAAGCGCGCCGGGCGATTGACGCTCAACCCGGTCCCGCACATCGACCCGTTCGGCTCGATCATTGTCCCGGGGCTTCTCCTCATCTCGCATGCAGGCTTCCTGTTCGGATGGGCCAAGCCCGTTCCCGTCAACGTCGGACGCCTGAAGAGCCCGCGCAACGACGCCGTGCTCACCTCGCTTGCGGGGCCGGGCCTCAACCTTGTGCTCGTTGCCATCTGCTACGCGGTGCTCCGCGGGATCCATCCCGAGTCGTTCTGGCCGGCGTTCCTGCTGTTCGAGCTTGGCCTGCTCAACCTGATGCTTGCGCTGTTCAACCTCATCCCGGTCCCGCCGCTCGACGGGAGTTCGGTCGTCGAGCGCTTCCTGCCGCGCAAGTGGTGGGGGCCGTACCTCGCGATCCGTCCCTACACGCTGATCATCGTCTTCGGCCTCGTCATCATCGGCCAGGAGTCGGGCGCCTACGTCCACGCGTACGACTCGCTCTACAACTGGTGGGCCAACACGACCGGCTACGCCTGAGCTACGGGGCGAGCAGCCCCATCGCCGCCGCGGCGCGCGCGTAGGTGACCGACGCCATCTCGCCGGCGCGATCCGCGCCGCGCGCAAGGAGCGCGCGCACGACCGCTGGGTCCTCGAGCAGCTCGTCGCGACGTGCCCGGATGGGTGCGAGCGCCTCGATCAGGGCTCCGGCGACGTCGTCTTTCAGCGCGCCGTACGTCTCGTAGCGCTCGGCGACGGCCTTGGGGTCCTCGTCGCCCAGGGCGGCGAGGATCTCGAGCAGGTTGGCGACGCCGGGCTTCCCCTCGCGGTCCCACCGGACCTCCCCGTCGGTGTCCGTGACCGCTCGCCGCACCTTGCGAGCAACGGTGTCGGCGTCGTCGTACATGTTGACCGTCCCCTGGGGGGACAGCTCTGACTTGGACATCTTGCGCGTGGGGTCCTGGAGGTCCATGACTCGGGCCGCGAATGTCGGGACCATCGCCTCGGGGACCACGAAGGTCTCCCCGAAGCGGTTGTTGAAGCGCTCGGCGAGGACCCTGGTCAGCTCCATGTGCTGGCGCTGGTCGTCGCCCACGGGGACCACCTCGGTGTTGTAGAGGAAGATGTCGGCCGCCATGAGCACTGGATAGGTGAGGAGGCCCCCGCGCACCACGTCGCCGCGCTTGGACTTGTCCTTGAACTGGGTCATGCGCGTCAGCTCGCCGTAGGTCACGGTGCACTCGAGCAGCCAGCTCAGCCGGGCGTGCTCGGGGACGTGGCTCTGGACGAAGATCGTGCACACCTCGGGATCGAGGCCGACCGCGAGGAGCCCGACCGCGAGCTCGAGCGAGCCGCGACGCACCTCGGCGGGGTCCACGTCCTCGGTCAGCGCGTGCAGGTCGACGACGCAGTAGAGCGCGTCGTCGTTCTGCTCGCGCACCCAGTTGCGCAGCGCTCCGAGGTAGTTGCCAATGTGCAGCTGCCCGGAGGGCTGGATGCCCGAAAAGATGCGCGCCATCGCGGGAGCCTAACAATGGCGCCCTCGCGAGCCTCGGTGTCGGCGGCGTCGATGCCGACGATCCGCTCGTGCACCGTCGAGTCGGGGAGGGCATTGAGTAGGGTCGACGCATGGCTCTCGGCGTCGACGCCCCGACGTACGTCGGCCCGCTCGACGTGCTCTTCCAGCTCGTGAGCAGCCACGAGGTCGACATCCTCGACATCCCCTTGGCCCCCGTCGTCGACGCGTTCGTCGCCCACCTCCGCGAGCGCCGCGACACCTGCTCGATGGACGAGCTGAGCGAGTTCCTCCTCTACGCGGCGCTCCTCGTGGAGCTGAAGAGCCAGCGCTTGCTGCCCGGCCCCGACGACGTGGGCGCCGACGAAGAGACGATCGGCTGGGAGGAGCGCGACGTGCTCTTGGCCCGGCTCCTCGAGCTGCGCGCCTACGCCGCGATCGCTGACGGGCTGGCGCGGAGCCTCGAGGCCGCGGGGCTCGCGGTCCCGAGGGTCACCGGGCTCGACGACTCCGTCGAGGTCCACGCGGCCGACCTGCTCGCCGGCGTGACCACCCTCGAACTCGCCGCTGCGTACCTGCGGGGCATCGAGGACCACCCCACGACGAACGTGGTCCTCGACCACGTGACCGTGGAGACCGTCACCGTGGCCGAGACTGTCGTCGACCTCGCCCGGACGCTGCCAGCCCGCGGTGCGCTGTCGTTCCGCGAGCTGATCGCTGGCATCACCGATCGGATCGAGATCATCGTGCGCTTCCTCGCGGTCCTCGAGCTGTGCAAGCTCGGCCGCGTGGCCCTCGGGCAGGGGACGACCTTCGGTGAGCTGCAGATCCGCTGGGTGCACGGCTCGAGCGAGGCCTTCGACCTTGGACTGGTGGACGACTATGCGGGATGACGAGCTCCGCTTTGCGCTCGAGGCGATGATCGCCGTCGCGATCGAGCCGGTGCCAGCCTCGGTGCTGGCCGACCTGCTCGAGTGCGACGAGCACGTCGTCGCCGACGTGCTCACGAGGCTCTCGGACCAGTTCGCGAGCGAGCAGCGAGGTTTCCAGCTCAAAGAGACCGCGTCGGGCTGGCAGATGGTGACGCACCCCGACGCGCACGACCACGTCCAGCGCTTCGCCAACCGCGACGTCTCGCACAGGCTGTCGACCGCCGCGCTCGAGACGCTCGCGATCATCGCGTACCGCCAGCCCGTCTCGCGCGTCCAGATCGGCGCCTTGCGCGGGGTGAACGCCGACGGCGTGGTGCGGCTCTTGGAGCAGCGCGGGTACATCGAGGCCAAGGGGCGCGCGGACGGACCGGGCCAGCCCGTCCTGTTCGGGACGACCGAGCTGTTCTTGGATCGCCTCGGGCTGCGCTCGCTCGACGAGCTCGCGCCCATCGACGAGTTCGTGGCCGGCCTCGACGAGGCACGCGCACTCGCGGGCGAGCTCGCGGAGCGCTAGGCGCATGGGCGAGCCGTCCGACGACGGCGAGCGTCTGCAAAAGGTCCTCGCCCGCGCCGGCTACGGCTCACGGCGTCGCTGCGAGGAGCTGATCGAGCAGGGCCGCGTCCACGTCGACGGCGAGGTCGCCGTCCTCGGGCGACGCGTCCACCCTGACCTCGACCGCATCACCGTCGACGACGCGCCGGCACCGACCTCGCCGGACAGCGTCTACTACCTGCTCAACAAGCCTCCCGGCGTCGTGACCACCGCCAGCGACCCGCAGGGGCGCCCGACCGTCCTGTCGCTCGTGCCGAGCGAGCCGCGCGTGTTCCCTGTCGGGCGCCTCGACCGCGCCACCGAGGGACTCTTGATCCTCACGAACGACGGGGACCTCTCCCAGCTGCTCAGCCATCCCTCCCATGGCGTGGTCAAGGAGTACCTCGCCGAGGTCCACGGGGACCCGTCGCCCAAGGCCATCCGCCTCCTGCGCGAGGGCGTGCTCCTCGACGACGGGCTGACCGCGCCCGCCCGCGTGAGCCGCGTCGCGCCGGGCCTCATCCGAATCGCGATCCACGAGGGCCGCAACCGCCAGGTCCGCCGCATGTGCACGGCCGTCGGCCACGAGGTGCGACGCCTCGTCCGCACGAGGATCGGACCGGTCGCGGACACCTCGCTGCCGCCCGGTGCCTACCGCGAGCTGACCAACGCCGAGGTACGGCGCCTGGGCGAGGCGGCCGTGGGCAGCGCCGCGACGGTGCCGTAAGCCACGACCGGCGCACACGACGACGCGGGCGCGACCCGATCTCGCACGGTCGTGCGATCCCACCAACCCTCTTTCACTACGCTGCGGCGATGCCATCGTCGGTCCGTGCGCTGCGAGGCGCGACGACGGTGGACGCGGACACGGTCCGCGAGATCACCGAGCGCACGATCGAGTTGCTCTCGAGGATGCTCGAGAGCAACGGCGCGCAGCTCGACCAGCTGATCTCGGTGCTGTTCACCGCGACGCCAGATCTCACCGCCATGTTCCCCGCCACCGCGGCTCGCGAGCTCGGCTTCGGATCGGTCCCCCTCCTGTGCGCCACCGAGATCAACGTGGTCGGCGCCACGCCGAGGTGCATCCGCGTCCTCGTCCACCTCAACACCGAGCAGTCTCGCGACGCGCTGCACCACGTCTACCTCCACGGCGCGAGCCAGCTGCGCGATGACCTCCCCGACTGACGCGGCCCGTCGATCCCACGTCGTCGGCCTCGGGTTGATCGGCGGCTCGATCGCGCTCGGGCTCCGCGCGGCTGGATGGTCGGTGAGCGGTGAGGACCGCGACGACACGACGGCGCGTGAGGCGGTCTCGCTCGGGGCGATCGACGCGACGCTGCGGCACCCGGCGACCACGCTCATCGTCGTGTGCGTCCCGTCCTCGGACGTCGCGGCCGTCGCTCGAGGCCAACTCGCCGATGCCCCCGACGACGTCGTCGTCACGGACGTCGCAGGGGTCAAGGCACGGATCGTCGAGGACGTCGACGACGCGCGGTTCATTGGGGGCCACCCGATGGCGGGCTCCGAGCAGCACGGGCTGCGCGGCGCGCGCGCAGACCTCTTCGTCGGCGCGTCGTGGGTCCTCACCCCGACGGCGTCCACGACCCCGGAGCGCTACGCGACACTCGTGTCGATGGTGCGTGATCTCGGCGCGTCCTCGCTCGCGCTCACCGCGGCCGACCACGACCGGCTCGTCGCGATGGTCAGCCACGTGCCGCACCTCGTCGCGGGGGCGATGATGAACGAGGCGGCCCAGCTCGCCGAGAGCGACGCGTCGCTCCTGCGGCTCGCGGCGGGCGGCTTTCGCGACATGACGAGGGTGGCGGCCGGCCATCCCGCCATCTGGCCCGACCTGTGCGTCGACAACCGTGACGCAATCCTGGCCGGGCTCGCGGCGCTGCGCGGCAGGCTGGCGACGCTCGAGGCCGCCATCGCGGGCAAGGACCGCGCGACGATCCTCCACGAGCTGTCGGCGGCCAGCGCGGCGAGGCGCAACCTGCCGTCCTCGACCCCCGATCCCACGCACCTCGCCGTCCTGCGCGTGCCCGTCGCAGATCGCCCGGGCGTGCTCGCCGAGGTGACGACGCTCGCGAGCGATGCGAACCTCAACATCTACGACCTCGAGATCGCCCACTCCCAGGAGGGCAGCGCCGGCGTGCTGATCATGGTGCTCGACGTGCTGGCGGCTCCGGCGCTCGCACGGGCACTCGAGGCGCGGGGCCTCAGGACGTCGGTCGAGCCGTTGTGAGCGTCGACACCGAGGTCCCCGACGTCGTCGAGGTCGCCTCGGTCCGGTCGCTGCACGGCGTCGTGCGCACCCCGGGCGACAAGTCGATCTCGCACCGAGCCCTGCTCCTCGCCGCGCTGGCCGAGGGGCGCTCGTCGATCGCGGGACTGAGCGACGGCGACGACGTCGCTCGCACGCTGTCGTGCGTCGAGGCACTCGGGGCAGGTGTCGGCGGCACCGCGGACGGGCTCGTCACCGTGGACGGCGGACGCGATCGCCTGCACGCCGCTGCACGCGTGCTCGGCTGCGGCAACTCCGGCACCACGATGCGCCTGTTGTGCGGCGTGGTCGCGACGATCGCGGGCCAGCACCGCCTCGACGGCGACGACTCGCTGCGTCGTCGCCCGATGGACCGCGTCGCGGTCCCGCTGCGCTCGATGGGCGCGATCCTCGAGGGCCAGGGCCCGCGGTGCACGCCGCCGCTCGAGCTCACGGGGGGCCCGACTCGCGCCATCCGCTACGAGCTGCCCGTCGCGAGCGCCCAGGTGAAGTCGGCGATCCTTCTCGCGGGGCTCGCCGGGGACGGCCCGACCACGGTGGTCGAGCCCGTCGCCACGAGGACCCACACCGAGTCGATGCTGCGGCGGGCCACGGCACGCGTCGAGGTGACGAACCGCCCCGACGGGCGGCACACGACGGTGTGGCCGTCGAGCCTCGTGCCCGTGGACTGGCACGTCGCTGCGGACCCCTCGCATGCGGCCTTCCTCGTCGTCGCCGCGCTCCTGGCCGCCGACGGCAACGTCGAGGTCCGAGATGTCGACGTCAGCGAGGAGCGGATCGGGTTCGTCAGCGTCCTGGCTCGGATGGGGGCACAGGTCGTCATCCGCGTGCGTCGCGGCGAGCAGGGCGACCTGCTCGCGACCTCGGCGGCGCTCACGGGCACCGAGGTGCGCGCGAGCGAGCTGCCCTCGCTCGATGAGGTGCCGATCCTGGCGGTCGCCGCCGCCGCGGCGACCGGCACGACGAGGTTCTTGGACGTCGACGAGCTGCTCGTAAAGGAGACGGACCGCCTCGAGGCGACCGCGCGACTCGTGCGCGCACTCGGCGCGGCCGCGAGCATCCATGGCAGCGACCTCATCGTCGAGGGGCTGGGCGACCCCGGGCGCTTCACGCGGCTCGAGTTCGACGCGGCCGGTGATCACCGCATGGCGATGGCGGCCGTGGTCGGGGCGACCGTCGGCGCGGGCGGGGTCGTGGGCGGCTTCGGCGGCGTGGCGACCAGCTATCCGGGCTTCCTTTCGGACCTAGCATCGCTTCGATGACCGAGCCACTGGTCGTGGCGATCGACGGCCCTGCGGGCTCGGGCAAGTCGACCGTCGCGCGCGCCGTCGCAGCACGCCTGGGCCTCGAGGTCCTCGACACCGGCTCGATGTACCGCGCCGTGACCTCGCTCGCGATCCGAGCGGGCGTCGACCCCCACGACACGGACAAGGTCACGATCCTCGCTCGGGAGGCGGACCTGGGCGTGGGAGAGCGGGTCACCGCCGGCGGCGTCGACCTCACCGACACCCTGCGCACCGACGCCGTGAACGACACGGTCTCGGTCGTGGCGTCCATCCCCGCGGTGCGCCGCGAGCTGGTCGAGCGCCAGCGGGCCTGGGTGGCCGAGCACGGCGGTGGCGTCGTCGAGGGTCGCGACATCGGCTCGGTCGTCTTCCCCCGCGCCGCCGTCAAGGTGTACCTCACCGCCTCGCACACCGAGCGCGCCCGGCGACGCGGTGAGGAGGCGCCCGAGAGCGTGGCCCGGCGAGACCTGCTCGACGGGGGTCGGACGGTCTCGCCGCTCGTCGTGGCGAGTGACGCCCACGTCCTCGACACCACCGATCGCGCCATCGACGACGTCGTAGAAGAGATCCTGTCGTGGCTGTGACCGCGTTCGAGCCCGACCCGCGACGGACCCTCGGCTACCGGGCGTTCCGCACCTTCGTCCACACGCTGTGGGGCGCGTACTTCCGGCCCCAGCTGACGGGCACCGAGCACGTGCCAACGACGGGCGCGTACATCATCGCGCCGATCCACCGCTCGAACGCCGACTTCGCGTTCGCCATCTACGTGACGGAGCGCAAGACCTTCTTCATGGCGAAAGACGAGCTGTGGAAGTCCAAGCTGCTCGGCGACTTCGTCAGCTCCATGGGCGCGTTCCCCGTCACGAGGGGGGTGGCGGACCGCTCCGCGCTCAGCGCCGCCGAGGCGGTCCTGCGGGCGGGTGAGCCCCTCGTGCTGTTCCCCGAGGGCACGCGCCAGGACGGGCCGGCCGTTGGCGAGCTGCTGGAGGGGGCGTCGTTCCTCGCCGCGCGCACGGGCGCGCCGATCGTCCCGGTGGGCATCGCGGGCACGGACCGCGCCCTGCCGCGCGGCGCCAAGGTCCCGAGGCCAGTGAAAGTCCGCATCGTCATCGGCGAGCCCGTGGCCGCCCCGGTCGCCCACGACGGCGCGCGCGTGCCGCGGAGCCAGATCACCGCGACCACCGCACTGCTGCGCGACGCCCTCCAGGCCGCCTACGACCAGGCGTGCGGCCGGCTCAGCGCTCCCGGAGCCAGGTCCTGACGACCACGTTGAGGTAGCGGAATCCGTAGAGCCAGTTCGCGCCCTTCTTCGTGATCCCGGACTGCCGCGGGTACCACACGGTCGGGCGCTCCGTCACGCGCCAGCCCCGCTTGATGCAGGTGATCAGCAGCTCTGAGGTCTGGTACTGCTCTTGGACGAGCCGGTCGACGACGTCGGCGAGCATCGAGACGCGCAGCGCGCGGTAGCCGTTCGAGGTGTCGGTCAGGTGCGAGCCGGTGAGGAGGTTCATGAGCGCCGAGAAGAACACGACCCCGGACTTGCGGATCTGGTCCGTCGTCGTGTCGGTGCCCAAGCGCCGCGACGCGACCACGAAGTCAGCCTCGTCGTCGATGAGCGGCTGAAGCATGACGGGGATCTCCTCGGGACTGTTCTGCCCGTCGGCATCAAGCGTGACGACCCACTTCGCGCCGTGGTCGATGCAGAATCGGTAGCCGACCTGCAGCGCCACGCCGTGGCCGAGGTTGACCGGGAACTCGATCGTGAGCGCGCCGGCCTTCTGCGCGATCTCGGCGGTCCGGTCCTCCCCGCCGTCGACGACGACGATCGTCGTGAGCGCGACCCCGCAGGCGGTCTCGGGGATCTGGGCGAGCACGTCGCCGATCGCCCCCTCCTCTTCATAGGCGCAGACGAGGACGACCCCCTCGGTGAGGGTGACCTCGCCCGATCGGGCCTCCAGGTCCTCCATCGCCTCGGTGATGACGTGGCGGCGGAGCGCGGCGATGCGCCGGGCCTCGAGGTCGGTCAGGGATGCGTTCATCGGTTCCTCTCGTGGTCGCGATCGCGGGAGTGGCGCGCCGCACCTCGGGCGCCGGACCCTATTCTCGCACCCCGCGGGCCCCCGCAAAGGTGGATCAGGTCCCGACCCCTTCCAGCACCGTGGCTGCGTGCACCTCGCGATCGCGGGCGACGGGGTCGCCGGGAGGCTCGGGGATGTCGCAGAGCACCGCGATCGCCGCGGCGACGGCGCGCAGGAGCTCGCGCAGCTCAGGCGGCGGGGGGAAGTACTCGTCCTCTTCGGTCACGACCACGGTGCGCACGCCGCGGCGCGGGTCGAGGCGCTCGATCACCTCGGTCACGATCGAGTCGGGGGCAGACGCGCCGGCCGTCACGCCGATCACGCCCTCGAGGTCCCCGGGCAGCTCGCTGGCCCCGTTCACGCGCAGCACGCGAGGACACCCCGAGGCACGCGCGACCTCCGCCAACGCGACGGTGTTGGACGAGTTCGCCGAGCCGATCACGATGACCGCGTCGGCGACCTCGGCGATCTCTCGAAGCGCGCTCTGGCGGTTGGTCGTGGCGAAGCACAGGTCCGAGCGGTTCGGCATCCACAGGTCCGGATGGCGCTCGACGGCGTGGGCGCGGAGGTGCTGCCACTCGTCGAAGCTGAGCGTGGTCTGCGAGAGCAGCGCGACGGGGGCGTCACCGACGTCGAGGGCGTCGAGGTCGGCGGTCGACTCGATGAGGTGGACCGAGTCCGGGGCGACGGCCATCGTCCCGACTGCCTCTTCGTGGCCCGCGTGGCCGACGTAGAGGACGGTGTAGCCCTTCGACGCGCGAACCTTCAGCTCGTGGTGGACCTTGGTCACGAGGGGGCAGACCGCGTCGACGACCGCGCCGCCGTTGGCCCGTGCGCGGCGGAGCACCTCGGGCGGTGAGCCGTGCGCGCTCAGCATGAGCGGGGCGCCAGTCGGCACCTCGGCCACGTCGTCGACGAAGATCACCCCGCGCTCGCAGAAGTGGTCCACCACGTGGCGGTTGTGGACGATCTCGTGGTAGCAGTAGACGGGCGGCTCGAACACCGAGACCATCCAATCGAGCGCTTTGATGGCCTTTTCCACCCCGGCGCAGAAGCCGCGCGGGGAGGCGAGCAGGACCTCTTCCACCGGCACGCTCCAATCGTACGGGAGGTCTCGAGCCGCTGGTTCGTAGGCTGACCGAGTGGAGCACCCCGTCGTCACCGCCGTCATCGAGGGCTCCGCGGCGCACGCGGCAGGCATCGTGGTCGGCGAGCGCCTCGTCGAGATCGACGGCCACGTCCCGACCGACGTCATCGACTACCAGCGCCGCACCGACGGCGGGCGCGTCTCGCTGCTCGTGATGGGCGCGGACGCCGCGACCCGAACCCTCGTCGTGGACAAGCCCGCGGGCACCCCGCTCGGGCTCGCGGTCGCCTCGGCGGTCTTCGACCGCGTCCGCACCTGCGACAACCACTGCCCGTTCTGCTTCATCTACCAGCTGCCCAAGGGCATGCGCCGCAGCCTCTACGTGAAGGACGACGACTACCGGCTCAGCTTCCTCTACGGGAACTTCACGACCCTCACCCGATTCACGGAGCTCGACGTCGAGCGGGTGCTCACCGAGAAGCTGAGCCCACTGTACGTCTCGATCCACACGACGGACCCTGAGCTGCGCGCGACGATGCTGCGCAATCCGCGGGGCGCGACGAGCCTTCGGTGGCTCGAGGTCCTGCTCGACGCGGGCATCGAGGTGCACGGCCAGGTCGTCCTGTGCCCCGGGATCAACGACGGGGACGCCCTCGAGCGCACGCTGCTCGACGTCCTCGACCAGTACTCCGCGCTCGCCTCCCTCGGGATCGTGCCGCTCGGGCTGAGCGACTACTCGACCGAAGAGACCCTGCGGGCCCACACGACGGCGGAGGCCGCCGCGGCCCTCGACCTCGTCGCTGCGTACCAGCCGCTCTTCCAGCGCGCGGTCGGGCGGCGGCTCGTCCACGCGGCCGACGAGCTCTACGTGGTGGCCGATCGCCCGCTCCCGGCGGTCGACGAGTACGACTCGCTCGACCAGGCCGAGAACGGGATCGGGCTGTGGGCGGACTTCGAGCGCGCGTTCTCGCGACGCCGGGGCACGCTCGCGGTGCGCCCTGGCTTCTTCCAGTCCGTCGACGGCGCGCCCGCGATCGGGTACCGAGCCCCCCACGGCGCGCCCCCGGCGACTCCAGCAGGCCCCACGGGCCGCGTCGTCGTCGTGTCCGGCGGGTACGCCGCGCCGCTGCTCGGCTCGCTCCTCGCGAAGTCGGGCTTCACCGACGTCGACGTGCTCGCGGTCACGAACAGGTTCTTCGGGGGCAACATCGCCGTGGCCGGCCTCTTGTGCGGCGAGGACGTCGCGTCGGCGATCACGAACGACGGCGCCGACGCGACGTACCTGCTCCCGGACTCGTGCGTGACCAACTCGAGGTTCCTCGACGGCACCGAGCTGTCCGCGCTGCCCGCCGACGTGCGCGTCGTCGAGACCGACGGCGCGGCGCTGCGGCGCGAGCTCGAGACCCTCTCGGCGCACCGATAGCGTTCGAGCGTGGCACCTCGCGTTCCTACCGTGGTCGTCGCAGGCCGCCCCAACGTCGGCAAGTCGTCCCTCGTCAACCGCCTCGCGGGTCGCCGGATCGCCGTCGTCGAAGAACAGGCCGGGGTCACGCGGGACCGCAAGGTGGTCCCCATCGAGTGGGCGGGGGTCGCCTTTGACGCCGTCGACACCGGCGGCTGGCAGGCCGGCGGCAGCGAGCTCGACGCCAAGGTCTCCGAGCAGGCAGCCCGTGCGCTCGAGGGCGCCGACCTCGTGCTCTTCGTCGTCGACGTGACCGTCGGGCTGACCGACGAGGACGTGGCGGCAGCCCGGGTGGTCCAGCGCAACGCCCGACGCGTGCTGCTCGTCGCGAACAAGGTCGACGACACCGGTCGCGAGACCGCCATCTGGGACTTCGTCTCCCTCGGGCTCGGCGAGCCCCACCCGATCAGCGCGCTGCACGGCCGGCTGGCCGGCGACCTGCTCGACGCGATCGTCGACGCCCTCGGCGAGGAGCCCTCGGGCACGGGCGCGCCGGACCCGGCCGACGAGACCGGCCCGCTGCGCGTCGCGATCGTCGGACGGCCGAACGTCGGGAAGTCCACCCTGTTCAACGCCCTGCTGGGCGACGACCGCAGCATCGTCCACGACCTGCCGGGGACGACCCGCGACGCGGTCGACACCGTCGTCGAGACCGAGGCGGGCAGCATCTGCTTCGTCGACACCGCCGGCATGCGCCGCCGCGCGAGGACCGAGGCCGGGCTCGAGACCTACGCGGTCATCCGCAGCCTCGAGGCACTCGACCGCGCGGACCTCGCGCTCTTGGTCATCGACGCGACCGTCGGGGCGACCGCACAGGACCAGCGGCTCGCCGAGCGCATCGCGGCGTCCGGCTCGCCGTCCGTCGTGATCCTCAACAAGTGGGACCTCATTGCGACCGACGACCGCCTCGACGTCCTCGCGTCGGTCGCGGACCGCCTCGCGTTCCTGGGCGACGCGCCCGTGCTCAAGGTCGCGGCGAACCTGGGCCGTGGCGTGCACCGGGTGCTGCCCGCGCTCACCTCGGCGGCCGAGGACTACCACCGGCGCGTCCCGACCGGCCCGCTCAACCGCGCGCTGCGCGACCTCCAGGTGCACCACGCGGCCCCCGGCGCGCGCGTCCGCTACATCGTCCAGGGCGCGATCGACCCGCCGACGTTCACGCTGTTCAGCTCGGCACGGCTGCCCCAGACCTACCTGCGCTACCTCGAGCGCGGGATCCGCGACCGCTTCGACCTGGGCTCGACGCCCCTCAAACTGCGGGTGCGGGTCGACTGAAGTGCCCTGGTGCGACACGTGCGACCGGCTGGTTGGCGACGACGAGCTGGTCGATGGCACGTGCCCGACCTGCAGCAGCGAGCTCGCCGAGCCCGAGCGGCGTCCCGTCTCGCTGCGCTTCCGGCTCCTCTTGGTCGCGACGGCCATCTACCTCGTCTGGCGCTGCGTCCAGGGTGTGCAGTGGCTGACGCACCACGCGTGACGAGCGGGGGACGGTCCGTGCTCGCCTAGGTTTGCGTGCGTGCCGATCTACGCGCTCGGGGACCACGTCCCGGTCATCCACGACGAGGCCTTCGTGCATCCCGACGCCGTCGTGATCGGCGACGTGACGATCGGGGCGCGGTCCTCGGTGTGGCCGAGCGCCGTGCTGCGCGGCGACTACGGCCGGATCGTCGTCGGGGACGAGACGAGCGTCCAGGACGGCACCGTGGTCCACGCCGTCCCGATGTTCCCGACGTTGATCGGCTCGGGGTGCGTCGTCGGGCACGTCGCGCACCTGGAGGGCTGCGTGCTCGAGGACGAGTCCCTCGCGGGCTCGGGGTCCGTGATCCTGCACCAGGCGGTCATCGGCACCGGCGCGACCGTCGGGGCCAACGCGGTGATCCCGAACCGCATGCAGGTGCCCGCGGGCGCGCTCGCGATCGGCGTGCCCGCGACGATCAGGGAGGGCCGCTCGGACCTCGAGCTCATCCGGCTCTCGGCCGCCCAGTACGTGGCGAACGCGAAGCGGTTCAAGGCCGAGCTGCGCCTCGTCAGCTGAGCGCCTAGGCCCGCTCGGTGTCGTGCACCGGCAGGCTGTGGGTCCCGCGGCGGTTCGAGGGCTCGAAGAGCGGCTGGACGCCCGCGAGCGACCAGTCGGTCCGCGGGCTCGTGAACAGCACCTGGAACCGCTCGATGATCGCGTCGTAGTTCGCCCGCCACCCGACGAAGTCGAGCCAGGCCGCGTCGTGGTCGGCCAGCAATGGCACGCCGCTCGCAGCCAGGTGCCCGAGCACGATCTCGAACTCCTCGCGGGTGATCGAGATCGCCTCGCTCGAGTCGGGGTGCACGGGATAGGGGACCCGGAAGTAGTCCGCGAGCCCGCGGAGGGCGAGCCAGCCCGAGCGGATGCACAGCCCGGCGGTCGGGGACGCCGGCTTGTCGATCGCGGCGTTGTACAGCGAGGCGGCGTCGAGCACCGCGGCCGCGGAGCCCACCCAGGTCTGCCCGCGGATCGGGGTGCGGTAGTAGTTGAGGATCGTGAGCGTCGAGTGGGTCTCGCGCACCTCGATGAACCAGGACTCCCACTCGCGCCACAGGTCGTCCAAAAGCTCGTAGGAAGCGACGCTCTGGGCGATCTCCAAGATGCCCCACGGCGTCGCGGGGACGCCCGCGCGCACCGACAGCCGCGAGACCGAGACCTCTCGTCGCTGGAACGCGGCGTAGATGGTCGGGATGAAGGCGATGAGGAGCGCGAGGAGCGTCAGGCCGATCGCCGCCTCGCCGTAGCTCAGGGCGAGCTCGCCGGGACCACGTGCCGCCGCAGTGCCCAGCGTGAACAACGACGAGCCCGACAGGTTCAGCCCCACCGCGAGGCTGGGCGCGCCGGCCGCGACGAACAGGAACGCGAACGCGCCGAGCATCATGCCGAGCCACGTCGCCTGATAGCTGAGCAGCAGGACCGGCGGGTACATCGCGAGCCGCCGGTCGCGCTGCGCGTACGCCGCGCGCTGCGGTGCCAGCACGCGAAAGAGCATGCCGACGCCGATGGCGATGCCCCGGCTCAGGCGCACGCTCGCGACGCGTGGGAGCAAGAACGTGCGCACCGCGGCGTCGAGCACCGCGACCGCGAGGAGCGCGCCGAACAGTCCCGAGGCGATCCGGACCCCGACGCTCACGTCGGATGACCTCCTCGGTGTCCCGACCCGTCGGCCTCTTGGGCCGTCACCACGGGATCGCCCGGACTACCCGCCAAACCCGCCCTTCTGCTGCTTCTTCTGCTGCTTCGCCTGACGCTTCTCCTTGATCGACTTGGTCGGCGGCTTCTTGGTGCTGGGTCGTTGCGGCGTCTTGCCTGCCATTGGAGTCTCCTGTGATGGCCCTCGAGCCACACTGATTCTGACAAGGTGCGCGGCCACAGTCCACCTCGATGCTCGACGCGCGCGCCGCGGGCCCTCCCGCGTAGAGTGCCGCGTCGTTCTCGATCCCCGGGAGGAGCCGTGTCCGTGCTGGAGACCAAGAGCTTCGAGTCACCCGACGAGTCCCGAGACTTCGTGGCGAAGGGCCGACTCGAGGTGCTGCACCTCGAGGCCGGCTCGGTCAGGCGCTCGACCTATGAACCGGGGTGGCGCTGGTCCGAGCACGTCGGGCCGCTCGCGGGGTCAGCGACCTGTCAGCTTGCGCACTTCGGGGTGGTGCTCTCGGGCAGCCAAGGGGTCCGGATGGACGACGGCGCCGAGATCGTGCTCCACGCGGGCGACGTGTTCACGATCCCGCCCGGACATGACGGCTGGGCGATCGGCGACGAGCCGTGCGTGGTCGTCGACTTCTCGGGCAACGACCCCTTCGCGGGCGCCGCGGCGCCGCCCACACCCAGCTAGCGACTGACCGCTCGAGGCGAGGTCTCATCGCGCCACCAGGACCCGGCCGCCGCCACGATCGCTCGAGTTCGAGTCCCTCGAGTCCCTCGAGTCGCTCGGGGCCTCGAGGGACCGAGCGCGCACCGTGTGGCGGATCAGCATGTCCTCGAGCGCCTCGACGGGGCCGGGGCGTGCGAAGAAGAAGCCCTGCGCGGTCGTGCAGCCGAGTCCGCGGAGGTGCTCCAGCTGGGCCGCGGTCTCGATGCCCTCGACGACGGTCGTCGACCCGATGGCCTCGGACAGGTTGATCACGGCCGAGACGACCGCGGACTTCACCGAGTCGACGTCCACGCCGTCGACGAAGCTGCGGTCGATCTTGACGACGTCGATGGGGAAGCTCGTGAGGTAGCCGAGTGACGAGTAGCCGGTCCCGAAGTCGTCGATTGCGACCTGCACCCCGATCTGCTTCAGCGTCGCGAGGATCTCGCTCGTTCGCGCGACGTCATCCATGGCCATGCTCTCGGTGATCTCGAGGCAGACCTGGGACGGCGCCACGCCCGAGAGCTCGAGCACCTCGAGCACCTCCTCGGCCAGGCAGGCCTGCTGGAACTGGCGGGCCGACAGGTTCACGCCGATCGTGAGGGCGACGCCGAGCTCGTCGAGCCAGCGCTTGGCCTGACGGCACGCCTGCTCGAGCACGAGGTGCCCGAGCGGCAGGATCAGCCCGGTGTCCTCGGCGAGCGAGATGAACTCGGCGGGAGCGAGGAGTCCGCGGTCCGGGTGGTGCCAGCGCACGAGGGCCTCTGCCCCGACGACGCGCTCGTCGGACAGCCGCACGTAGGGCTGGTAGTACACCTCGATCTCGTTGCGCGCGAGCGCCTGGCGGAGCGCTGCTTCGAGGTCGATCCGCTCGGCTGACCGGTTGCCCATCGCGTCCACGTCGAAGACCTCGACGTGGCCGCCGCCCGGGGACGACTTGGCCCGGTACATGGCCACGTCGGCGTTGTGGAGCACGTCGTCGCGGCTCTCGCCACGCGTGGACAGCGCGATGCCGATGCTGAGCGTCGCGACCACGTCGTGGCCGTCGGGGAGCGAGAACGGCTCGCGGAGGCTGTCGAGGACCCGGTGCGCGGTGTCGAGGGCGTCGTCGACGTCATCGATCGCCTCAAGGAGGATGGCGAACTCGTCGCCCCCCATGCGCGCGACTATGTCGCCCGGGCGCAGCGCCCCTTGGATCCGATCGGCCATCGCGATAAGCAGCGAGTCGCCGACGTGGTGACCGAGCCCGTCGTTGACGACGTTGAAGCGGTCGATGTCGCAGAACAGGACCGCGTGGCGCTCCTCGGAGCTCTCTGCTCGGCGCAGGGCGTGTTCGATGTGGTCGAGCAGGAGGCGCCGATTGGGCAGGCCGGTCAGCGCGTCGTGGAAGGCGTTCTCCGTGAGCCGGCGCTCCAGCTCCTTGCGCTCGCGGATGTCTCGGAAGACGAGGACCGCGCCCGAAGGGGCGTCCTCGCCGGCGATCGGCGACACGGTGAACGCGACGTCGATGAACGTGCCGTCGCGTCGCTGGAACCGGCTGTCGTCGCTCGTGATGCTCTGACCCGTCGACATCGCGCGCATCGCCGGGGCGAGGACGAACCCCGGCGCCATGGGTCCGGACTCAGGATCCGGGACGATCGCGAGGTTCCCGAGCTCGGCGAGCGCGTCCCAGCCGAGGATCGACGTCGCCGTCGGGTTCATGAACGTGATGCGCCCGGTGCGGGTGACCGCGCACACTCCCTCGCCGAGGCTCTCGGTGATCGCGGCGAGTCGCTTTCGCTGCTCGGCGCCCTCGTGGAACAGGTGCGCGTTGGTGAGCGCACCGGCTCCCACCGCCGCCAGCGCGTCGAGCAGGGAGCGATCGGCCTTGTCGAACGGCTCGGTGCGGCTGCGGCCCGACACGCTGAGCCACCGGGCTGCGTCGAGCGTGCTGAGCGGCGCGCTGGTGCCCTCGGGCTCGACGGGCCCCTCGCGCACCTCGGCTTGGTCGCAACGAAGCAGTGAGCGAGCGGCGTCGAGGAGGGCGCCAAGCACGTTGTCCCTGCCCATCGTGCGATTGATCTCGAGGGTGGCCTCGAACAGGCCGTGGAGCCGTGCGCGGTCGTGCCGCGCCTCGAAGTGGCCCACGAGCACCTGGCGCAGGATGAGCAGCGGCAGCAGCGCGATCACGAGGGCCCACGGGTCCGCGAGCAGCACGAGCGACGTGACGAGCGCCATCGCGACGCCCGCTGCCGCCAAGAGCAGCCGGATGTCGAGCCCGTCGAAGAGCGCCTCGCGCCACGGCGTCCCGGTCGCCGCGAAGATGCTGCCGACTGCCGCGTCGTTCACCACGAAGTAGACGACGGCCCCCGCGCACGCCGCAGCGAGGTCGACGGGAGTGGGCGTCGTGCCGCGCGAGTGCGCCAAGGCGTAGACCGCCGCGCCCGCGCCCGTCGACACGAGGACCTGGCCGACGTTGAAGGCTGACTTGACGAGCGGCCGGCGCTTCACTGCCTGTGCGATGAGGGTCGCCGCGGCGAACGAGAGGATCGCGACGCTCGGTCGGGTGACGACGAGGAGCACCACGAAGCCGCCCTCGTCGAGGCTGACCGCCGTCGACTGGTCCTTCGCGTAGACGATGAGCGGGCGGATCCAGCTCGCCGCGATGAAGGCGACGAGCACCGCAGCGACCACGAGCTCGCGGTCGTCCGGGGCGCTTCCGCCCAGCTCGATCCAGATCGCGAGGCCGAGCACGCCGAGGCCGCCGGCCACGGTGAGCGCGACGACCCCCTTGGCTCGCCGAGGGAGGTTCACCTGGGAGCGGCCGTTCGCGTCACGTCAGCTCCACGACGAGCCGTTCCAGGCCGACCCGT
>PMON01000052.1 GCA_003162395.1 Acidimicrobiaceae bacterium | reverse complement strand
GGCTGAGGAATCGCACGACAGCGGACTTGAAGCGCGGGTCGCCGACAACCGTGTGGTGGTCGGCGCCAGCGATCGTCACGAGCTCGGCCCCAGGGATCGCAGCCGCGAGTTGTCCGACAGTGTCGACGTAGGGATAGTCGTCGGCGCCGTCGACGAGCAGCACAGGGATGTCGACGTCGGCGAGGCCGGCGCCCCCGAGGGCCAAGGGGTGTCCGTCGGGCCACATCTGCAGCGCTGACCTCGCCAGCTCCTCGCGGTCGTTCGACGGGTCGGCGTCGACGTAGCGCCGGTAGGCGCGACCAACTGGGTCGACGATCTCGTCGAGGTCGTCGGCGCGCAACGACTCGGCGATAAGGCGGCACATCGCTGCGCTCTCCTCGGTCTCCTCGCCGATGCCGCCGAGCACCATCGAGCTGAATCGGTCACGGTGGTGGCCAAGGAGCGACACGCCGATGAACGCGCCCATCGAATAGCCGAAGAGGTCCGCCTCGGCGATGGCAAGCTCGTCCATCACCCGCAGCACGTCGTCGCCCATGGCCGCGTAGCCGTACCCGGACTGGGACGCTGGAGCCTCGCTGCGACCATGCCCGCGCGAGTCCATCAGCACGAGGCGGCGGAGCGGTGCCAGCTCGTCGACCCAGCCGAGGTCGACCCAGTTGCGCCGAGCGCTGGCGCCCCAGCCGTGCACGAGCACGAGCGGGCGACCCTCCCCGATGACCTCGTAGTGGATGCGGCGCACCTTCGCATCATCCCCCACGTCAGCGCGCCCTGAACACAGATCGCGCAAGAGAAATCCGGCCTAGTGGACATCGGCGACCTCCTGACAGCACCGCGCCGCCGCCATTCGCTGGTACACGGTCGAATCCTGACCCGGAGAGGAGTGCAGTCGGGGCGACAAGGGCGCCCAGGCGTCGATCGCGCCGGGCAGGATGCAGCCCGCTCAAGCAAGTTGGAACGTAAACATCTTCTGCGCATCGATGCGCGCCGCGAGGATGTCCTCGGCATCCAGCCACTCTTCAAAGGACGGACCTTGGAGCGGGAGGTAGTGGTCGAGCATCGCCTGACGAAGCTCCGGACGACGCGGGTCAGCAATCTCAAAGAGGTCTGCGGTGCCGTGCACCGTCACAGCCAGCGCCTCGCTCGGCAGGTGAGTTGCGCTCACCGCGGGCCGAGACGCGAGGTGACGCATCCGCACCGACTGTCGGCCAGAACTGAAGTAGAAGCTCCCGTGAAGCAGGTACCCGTCGACGGGACCGACGAGGGGCCGACCGTCGCCCGTCACCGTTCCGAGTGCAAGGAGCACCATCCCGACCAGACACCCGGACAACTGCTCGGCGCTCAGACGATGCTCACTCGTGATGATTCCTCGCATGTGGGCACCCGCCGCCTCGGCGCTCGCATCAAGCAGTCTCTGGAGGCGGCTCAGCTCCTCTGGCGTCTCGTACATGGGGTTATCCCATCACAGGATGCAGCACTGGGGCACTGCGGCAATGTTGGCGAGGACCTCGAGTCGGCTGGCGAGTTGCGGTGACACGCCAGTTTGCGGGCACGCGGTCCCACATCGACTGCCGACGCTCGGTCTGGTCGACCGCGCCTTGGACGAGGAGGAGCGGCCGACTCGATCAACCTGGACAAGGCCAGCCAGTACTCGAGCGGCTCAACGATCCTCATCGAGGTAGAGCACACGTGCTCGGCCGCGACGTCGGCGGACAGCAACGTCTCGATCAGCATCGGCGGAACCTCTCAGGGGCTTGCCATGCGGGTGACGCACTCGCCACGACCGCCCGGCGATGTCATGACCGTTGGGGTGGCGGCAGTCGGCTCGCTGGGCTGCTGACACGCCTCGAGGGAAGCCGCGCACCGGGCGCGTGGCACGCGTGGTTACCCACCACCTCGACATCGAGGAGCGGGCCACGTCGTCGTTGTACGAGGCACCTAGGCATCTTGCGATCGCAGACGCGACGTGACGCGTCCAATCTGCTCGAGCACGAACTGAAACCTGGGAACCTCAAATCGGGCATCGCCGTCACCGCGGGCGGCGGCGGAGTCGTCGGAGACCCGGTAGACGGACTCGAGGAGTCGCTCGAAGGTCGCCGGTGCCATGTCTCGAGCGAGGCACCCGGCCCTCGCAAGCCGTGGCGCCATGCAGACGGGGCGCTCGACGATGGCGCGGCAGACCCGCTGCGCCGCCTCGTCGGGGGTCAGACCTGGCAGCAACCCATAGACCTGGGTCGCCTCGATCATCGGCGTGCGGACGAGCGGCATGTAGATGCTGGTGATCGCCACCCCGTCTCCCCGCACCTCTGGCGCCACGCAGCGCAAGAAGGCGTCGAAGGCGGACTTTGAGCCGAGGTAGGCGGCGAAGCGTGGCGCGCCGAACAGCACCCCAAGGGACGACACGTTCACGATGTGCCCGCGTCGTTTCTCGCGCATGGTGGGCAAGAGGCCGAGGACGAGCTGCACCGCCCCGAGGTAGTTGATGTCGATGGTGCGTTGGAAGTCGTGGAACCGGCCATAGGAGAGCTCGATCGAGCGGCGGATCGATCGTCCTGCGTTGCTGACGAGGACGTCGACGCCGCCGTGGTCGCGCTGCACGCCGTCGACGAGGGACTGTGTGGCTGCAGGGTCAGCGAGGTCGGTCAGGAGGACCTTGGCGGACCCCCCCGCCTCGACGATCTCCTGCGCCACGGCCTGCAGGCGATCTTCTGAGCGTGCCACGAGCAGCAGCGTCGCTCCCGCGCGCCCGAGTGACCGGGCAGCCGCCGCCCCGATGCCCGACGAGGCTCCGGTCACCATCACGACCGAGCCGGCCACCGTGTCGCGGAGTCGCTCGTCAAGGTCGAGTCGGCGCAATCCCACGATCGATCGTACGTCGAGCATGGACACGCAAGCGCCGAATGCCCGAACCGGCAGATGGCGCGAGGCCTCGAGGCTCCCGCGTCGGTTGCGGCAATCGGGCGATCTCGTCGCTACGTCTGGGACGTGGTGCCGAGCGCGAGCGAGGACCGAAGCGCGATCTTGTCGACCTTGTCCAACGCCGTGCGAGGCAGCGCCACGTCGCTGATGACCAGCTGATGAGGCTGCTTGTAGTCGGCCAGTCGATCACCGAGGAACTCGTGGAGCGCCCCAAGATCGAGCGAAGCTCCTTCCTTGAGGCGCGCAACCGCCGCGACGTCCTGGCCGAGGATCCGGTGCGGGATGCCGAAGACGGCAGCTTCAGCGATCGCTGGGTGCTCGTGGAGGGCGTTCTCCACCTCGACGGAGTAGACGTTGTAACCACCGCGGATGATCATGTCCTTCTTTCGGTCGACTAGGTAGACGAAGCCTTCGGCGTCGACGTAGCCCAGGTCCCCGGTGTGCACCCATCCGTCGCGCCACGTTGCATCGGTTGCGTCCGGGTCATCGAAGTAGAACCTCCGGCCGCTGCGAATCCGGAGGGTCAGCTCACCGACTTCGTTGGGCGCGAGGTCGCTGCCCGCCTCGTCGAGGACACGGACAGCGCCGCCGGCGATCGGCTTGCCCACTGAGCCTGGATGCTCGATCGAGTCGGCGAACGACATGAGGCACGCCGAGTCGCCCGCCTCGGTCAAGCTGTACGCGTTCATGACCATCGCCTCGCTGAAGGTGGTAGCGAGCCACCTGAATGTTTCGTGCGGCATCGGTGCGGTGCCGCACAAGACGATCTGCACCGACGACGTGTCAGTGACCTCGAGCGCCGCGGTCTCGCGCAACAGGTGGACGTGAGCCGGCACCACCATCAGCCATCCAGGCCGTCGATCCTCGATCAGTGCGGCAAATCGAGACGTGGAGAAGCTCGGCAGGCAGGTGTTGGTGAGCGCCAGCCGGAGACACGCAATCATCGCTCCGTAGGTACCCAGGGCCGTGCCAAGCGGTGCGGCATGCAGGAACGCACTCTCAAGCTCTGATGGAGACACCGGGATGCTGAGCACGTTCTCGTGGTTGGACGCGACGCCCTTCGGGAGACCGGTGGTGCCCGAAGTGAACAGGAGGTCTGCGAGGTCGGACGCAGACGTTGCCACTTGGAAAGCGGCACCTCCACTCGATTCGAGCTCCTCCCAGTCGAGAGCATGCGAGTCGGCGGAGCCAGCAGGACCCATTGGCTGGTCAGGTCCGACGATGAACGGGGAGCCGTCGAGGCCGATTGCGGCATCTTGAGCACGAGTCAACTGGTGACCTGAGGCAACGACCACCTTGGGCTTGGCGATCGCCAATATGTGGGCAATCTCGGATCGCGCAAGGCGCGCGTTGATCGGCGTCGCGACACCACCAGCCTTCTGCGCAGCCATGTAGGCGACGTAGCAGAGGATCGCGTCGTCGTTGGCGAGCAACATCGCCACGCGGTCACCAGGCAGGAGTCCTCGTCCCACGAATCCGCGGGCGACCGCGTTCGATCGTCGCTCCCACTCCGAGAAGGTCATCGAGCCGCCCCCGTCGACCATCACTGCCGTTCTGTGGGGGAAGCGCTCGGCCATCGTCCGCAACGCATCTGGGATCAAGGGCATTGGTGTCGGGTCACGCCCAGAGGAGACAGGCGACATCCTCCCGAGGTTCCACTGCTGCAACATATCTGCAGAGAACAGTCCTCGTCGTGTGGGAGTGGTTCTCACTGCGTTGATGGTGTTCCTCAAGTCAAGGCGAACTGTCCGCTTGCCGACGAACGTCTCACCGATCAGGCGCCCGACCCAACGTCGACCCTCGGGTCCAGCCCATCTAGGACAGCTTGACTGCCTGGATGGAGAGGTAAAGGTCGCCTGGCTTCGCGCATGCGCCGAACGGGAACGGGATTGTCTTGGCCGCGGTTTGGTTCGGCGCGTAGACCCGAAGTCCGGCAGCCGTGGTTGGGTGGCACGACGACGCGGGGAAGTTGCCAACTTCCGTGATCCCAAGCGCCGAGATCGCCGTCTTGCCGTTCCCAAGTGTCACCGTCTTAACCGGTGTGCCGACGCTCCTCGAGGCTGCACTACCGAGCTGCGCGCCACCAAGCCTGATGCCCGATACGCCTGGGTAGCCCCTGAGCGTGCAGGAATGACCCGAGAGATTCGTGAACTCGACCTTGTAGTAGATCGTCCCTGCCGCCCCGTTTGCATCCGTGTCGAGCCACTCCACCAGCTCAGCGCTTGTGCAGGAGGGGACTCGCGGGTTCAGCGTGGCGCCCGACGGTGTCGACGAGGCTGCGGCAGCGAGCACGGGACCACAAATCAATGCGACCGTGATGGCTCCTGCCACAACTGTCCGTCTGCTGGCTCGCATCTCATGGCGTGGCTTCAACATCTCTGGACCCCTTCTGCCGGCGGTTGATCAGAGCGTAGACAGCCTCGTGTTCCACCAGGTTGAGGCCCAACCCTCCTGGAGCGATGCGCACACAGGTAAGGAAGCACGCGGAGAACACCGCCATGCTGGCGACGACCGTGGCTCAAGGAGAGCGCCGGAGGCTCTCGAGCGATCGAACGCATAGTGACGGCCAGTCGGATCTGCCTCATGAGCTCGCTCTGGGGTCCTCGTCGACCGAACGCTATCGAGTCCACCCCCCAGATCAGCCTGGAACCCCCTAACATCGCGCGGTCGACCCAATGCGGGATGGTGTGCACGTGGGTCACTGGTTGGGCAAACTGGCACGGAGAACCGGCCTCGATGCCACCAATCGACCTCGTGGAGACTGCACCGTGCACCTTCGACCGAGCTATCCGATCGTCACGAGCCGCCTGCGACTCCGACCCCTCACGACCGGCGATCTTGACGCACTGCTCGGGTACCACTCGAGCCCCGAGGTCCATCGTTATCTCCCGATGCAGGCGATGGACGCCGCGAACATCCTCGAGCGCTTGACGAAGGGAAACTGGTCACGGTCGACGCTCGAAGAGGAGGGGCAGATCATCATGCTCGGTGTCGAGCTGGCTGCCACGAGCCAGCTCGTCGGCGACGTGATGCTTCGCTGGACGAGCAACAAGAACCGGTCTGGCGAGATCGGCTACGTCCTTGACCCCGCGCATCTAGGTCGTGGCTACGCGACGGAAGCCGCGGTCGCGGTACTGCGCCTCGCGTTCGCGGAGCTGGGCCTCCACCGGGTCATCACCCGGATCGATGCTCGCAATGGCCCGTCGATCGCGTTGAGCGAACGCCTCGGCTTTCGTCGCGAGGCGCTTCTCATCGAGAACGACTGGGTGCGAGGCGAGTGGACCGACGAGGTGAACTTCGCAATGCTGGAGAACGAGTGGAGGCTCCTCCAACCTGGGCATGCCGCCAACGGCCAGTCCTGATCTCGGGCCGCTACGCGTGTTCCAGGTCCTCACGCCAGCTCGGCCTGCGAGTCGGGGACTAGACCTCCACCGTGAAGCATTGGGTCAGATTGCTGATCCTGAACTTGCCGTCACGCGGAGGGAATGCCTCGCCGCGACCTCGACCAGCCCCTTTCGGCGTCGACCTGTCGAACTCGTGGTTGATGGAGGCCAGGGTCGGCAGGCCGAACACGTGCTCGATGAACTTGAGGACCGAGCCGTGGTCCGAGTACGCCGTGTTGACGTGACGCTCCTTGGCCAGCGGGGACGCGACGATCATCGGAACCCGGATGCCCGATCCGAACGCGTCGAGCCTGGCCGGCGCCCGGTGGTCGAAGAAGCCGCCGCCCTCGTCGTAGGTGTGCAGGATCGCCGTGTGCTCCCACTGCGGTCCCGTCTCGATCGCATTGAAGATCTGTTCCATCATCTTCTCGCCCGCCTGGATGTTCGCGGGCGGGTGCTCGTCCCACGGCGACTGCTTCTCGATGAACACGACCTGGGGCAGCGTCCCGTCCCTGCAGGCCTTGAAGAAGGCCGCCATGGACTGGTTCATTCGCGGTGCGCGATAGGCGTTCTTCCAGAGCGAGAGGCAGGAGTAGTCGTCCGGGCAGTGGAAGTTGTAGTTGGCGTACGTGATGCCTGCCTCATCGAGGAGCGTGATGATGTTCGGCCACCTGAGCGCGCCCCGCGGCGGTGCCGTGTCACTGGTGATGCCCCCGCTCGTCCCGGCGTACAGCACCATGCGGTTCGGTACCGTGTCGGTGAGCACGCCGCAGAAGTACTCAGCGCAGAGCGTGTACCTCTCGGCGAGGGAGTAGTAGTACGGGATGTCGGTGGACGTGTAGTAGCCCATCGCGCCACTCCCGTTGCCGTTGTTCACGAAGCCGTTCATCCTTCCGCCGGCGTAGGCTTCGTGCGTCGCGGTCCAGCCGTGGTCCGGGTCGTAGCCATTGTCGGTCAGCGTCGCGATGTGGAACGGCTTGACGCCGCTGTTCTGCCATCCCCTCGGAATGCCGAAGCCAGCGGGGAGCCTGGGGAGGGACCCGAAGTAGTTGTCGAAGGAGTGGTTCTCCTGACAGCTGACCACGATCGTCTTGACCGGGCTTGTCCGCCTCGCACGTCCAAGAAGCGTCGGTCCCGATCGCCGACCTTCGTGCGCACCTGCGACGCCTTCGCCGGTCATCGCGGCAACGCCGGCCGCGATCGCGGCCGACGCCCCTAGGAAGTGACGTCGTGTCAGGCGATCGTGGTCATCTCGCTCCGCCATGATCTCCTTCTCGGTGCGATGGCAATCGATCGATCCTACGGCCGAGTGGGCGAGCGCTTGACGCGCGGCACCACGATCCTTCCGGGACCACTGGCGATCACCGACATGTGTGGCGACCCTGCCCCCGGTGCCACCCTCACTCGTTGGCCAATCTGACGGATGCGGACGCGGCGCTTCCATGGCCTTCGACACCTGCATCGGAGCACGGTTGTTCGACCCAGCCCTGACGAGGAGCGGACGCAGGCGTCCCGCGCCACCATCCAGGCTCAGTGCCAGGAGCGGCGTCGACAGTCTCGACGCGCATGGAGTCAGACGGCTCGCCGTCGTCGACGGTCGAGATCGCTGATCGTGCACGTCCTTGTAAGAAGAGCACGGATACGCTGAATGCATGGCAATTCGGATCCCTCCTCTGCCTCGGTGGCGTTGCTGGCGCTCCATGCCAAGCGCGCGCGCGAGATGAGCGACGTCGTCCAACGAGCGCTCAGCAAGGATCAATCCTGAGTCGAGAGCGTGCGCAAAGAGGCGGCTGTGAGTAAAGGGCGACGACGTCGAAGAGCTCGACGAGCGTCGCGAGTGCTCGTTGCGAGCGTGCTCTTGGCGTTGGTAGCCGCAGCGGCCCTCGTGGCATTCGTCACCATCCCTGCCGCTGTCCCCGCGTCGACCACGACGACGTCCTCTTTGCGACCGCCCCCCACCACGTCGAGCACGACCTCGACACCACCGTCATCGTCCACGAGCTCCACGACGACGACGACACCGGGGCTCAATGGTCCAGGTGGTGGGCTCGCGATGCCGATCACGCTCTCGTCGAGCCATCGAGGACCCCTCCGGGGCGACGTCATCGCGATCGACCCTGGCCACAACGGGGAGAACTACGCACATCCCACCTACATCAACCATCTCGTCTGGAACGGTCGAGAAGACGAGGCCTGCGACACGACGGGGACCGCGACGGACGCTGGCTCCACAGAGGCGCAGTTCAACTGGGACGTGGCGCTCGACCTCGAGACAGACCTGCGCAACCTGGGGGCCACGGTCGTGCTCACCAGGTCCTCCAACACCACCTATGGCCCCTGCATCACCCAGCGTGCCGCGATCGGCAATCGCGCCCATGCGTCGGTCGCGATCTCGATCCATGCCGACGGGGGACCTCCAAGTGGCCGTGGCTTCGCGATCCTCACACCCGTTGCCGATGGCATCAACAACCGAATCATCGCGCCGTCGCTCCACTTCGCTCAGGCACTTCGCACCGCGTTCCTTCGCACGGGAATGCCCGTCTCCACGTACGACGGCACGGACGGCATCGAGCCACGAGACGACCTCGGAGGCACGAACCTGTCGACAGTGCCCAAGGTCTTCATTGAGTGCGGCAATATGCGCAACGCCACCGACGCCGCACTGCTCATCGATCCTCGCTGGCAACGTCAGGCTGCAACCGCAATTGCAGAGGGGATGGTCGCGTACCTCGCGAGCCCCCGACAGTCGAGGTGACCGGCTCTCGCCACGGCTTCTGACCGAGAACGTGCGGCGGGCGGTCAAGAGGCGACCGGTCGCGTGGAGCCGTTCGGAACGTCGGTGTCTATCGGCGCCGCCGAGGACCACATATGTCGACGCTTCTTAGATCGTCCTTGCCGCAATCTCAGACTGGGGCATCAGAGTGCTTGACGACGCAAGCCAACCAGAGGAGCAACCATGAAGAGGATCCACTCGGTCACGACACTCGCCGTCGCAGGGGCGATGTCCGTGGGCGTCGCTGCTGTGGCGACCACGACTGCAGGCGCCACTCCCAGCCCCCGAGTCGCGGCCGCCCCGCTCCCCAGCACGAATGCGGAGGCGTCCAAAGTCGAGCACGTCACGTCGAGGACCATCAGTGACGACGTGTTCAGCATCACGCGCCTCGTCTCGTCGAGGCCTGGATCCACGCGGGTTTCGTTCTGTGCGACGGATCTGCGGACCGGTCGGACGGTCCGTCTCAACTGACTGGGCGGCGGACCACGACGCACGTGGCGCGGAGCCCATACACCGAGCTCGACGGGACCCCCTCACGACCTCTCCAGCACCGCCACGTACGGCTCCGCGGATCCATCGCCGACAATCCGCGCGACGGTCCACCCCGTGCCTCGAGCGATCCGTTGCAGCTCGCCTCGAGACACGAACAGCCAGTTGATCCAGGGTCCGGTCACCGCCTGGTACCGGATCCGAAGCCGAGTGTGCCCTGGCGCAAGCCCGAGCTCCTTGTTCCGTCGGTAGTACCCGCGGTCAGTGATCGGGGCGCCACCGCCGTAGGCACTCGTGCTCTCCGCGAAGATGCGAGTGCCGGGGGCGGCGCGCTTCGCCCATCTCGAGAGGAGCCGCGTCGCTCGCTCTGGCGTGCCGAACATCCCGAAGTTGTTGCCGAACATGATGATCGAGTCGAAGTCATCGATCTCACGATGAAAGGTGCTCGCCGCGGCGCATCGAGCGTCGAGGACACCGAAGCATCCGGCCGCGCGCACCGCGAGCGCTGACGCGTCGAAGCCGACGACATCGAAGCCCCGCCGCTGCAGGTCAAGTGCGACGCGGCCCGCACCACAGCCAAGATCGGCCACGCGTCCACGGACGTGACGCAGCGCCGTGCGCTCCGCGGCGGGCCAGGCCGCGGGCTGGGCCAGGTAGGCATCCGGCCCAGCACCTTCTTCGACGTAGCCGTCGTCGCGCTGGATCGTCTCGGGAATGGTGCTGCCCTTGACCCAGTCCACGAGGGCGGTCCCAAAGGCGTCTGCCACCTTCAAACGCTAGAGGATCGAATCGGTGTGTACGCCAGGCGCCGAGCGAGCGAGCCTCGTCGAGCTCACCGAGCCATGGAGCGGACTCGATCGGCCACTACTGGCGTGATGCCCTCATCGCTCATCTCGTGCTCCTCTTCTCGATCTCGTCGCCCTTGCACGCCCCGTCTCAGGCCCCCGCCCACGCGGGACGCGACTTGAGGAGCATGAACGCGGCCGCGCCACACGCGGCGAGCACGGCGAGGGCACATGAGAGCGAGATCGCGGCGTGCGAGTGGATGACGCACGCAGCCCCGGCAAGCGCACCGAGGAACATCGCCGAGACCGCGACGAGCCGGCGGCCGGCCTTGGAGCCCGGGCCGCCGACGAGGGCACTGTCGGCCACGAGCCCGGTCATGGTCAGTGTCAGCACCGTCGTCGTGAGGTCGGGCACCGCGAGCTTGCGCACTGCTGCATTCTGCAGCCCCATCGCGACCGCGAGCATCGCGATCAGGCCGTACCGATAGCCAGGTGCGACCTCGGTCCCGCCGAGCCACGCGAGTGCGACAGCCACGGCCACAAGGAGCGACTGGATGACGGTCGACCTCGTGAACAGGACTCCCCGGTCCGACTCTGCTCGCCGGGCAAGCCACCCACCGACGAGTGCTCCCGCGCAGAAGGAGGCCATCGCCGCCGCGGAGGCGCCAATGGAGAAGCCACGTGCCCCCGCCAGCGCGAATCCGAGGAAGACGACGTTGCCCGTCATGTTGGCGACGAAGACGTGCCCGAGCACGAGGTAGCTGTACGCGTCCACCAGACCCGTGACGAGCGTCATCGCCACCAACAGGGGGGGCAGCGGACCATCTTTGCTCGAAAGGCTGGGAAAGATCGTGTCGCGGATCTCGACGACGAAGGTGTTCATGTCTCCTCCTTGTGGCTCTGGAGAGGTCAGGTCGCGGCTCGGAGTACTGTCACGATATGACCGCTATCAAGGCCAATGGCATAACCATCGAGTACGAGACCTTCGGTGACGCGTTCTCGCCGCCCGTGCTGCTGATCATGGGTCTCGGCGCGCAGCTCACCATGTGGGATGAGCGGTTCTGCACCGGCCTGGCGAAGGCTGGCTACTACGTCATTCGGTTCGACAATCGCGACGTCGGCCTCTCGACGACCTTCGAGGATGCCACGGCGTCGCCTGCCTACACGCTGAGCGACATGGCCACCGACGCAGCCGGCCTCCTCGACGCGCTCGGGATCGAGTCCGCGCACATCGTCGGTGCGTCGATGGGCGGGATGATCGCCCAGACGTTCGCGATCGAGCACCCTGCGAAGACCCGGACGCTCATCTCGATCATGTCGACGACGGGGAACCAGACCGTCGGGCAGCCCACCCCGGACGCCCTCGCCGCCCTCCTTGCACCGGCCCCTGCCACTCGCGACGAGGCGATCGAGGCAGGCCTCAGGGTCTGGCGCCTCATCGGCTCGCCGGGCTACCCGTACGACGAGGAAGCGGTTAGGGACCGAGCTGCGGCCACCTACGACCGCTCGTTCAATCCGGCAGGGTTCGCACGCCAACTGGCAGCGATCATGTCCCAGCCTGATCGGACCGCGGCCCTGGGTGGGGTCAAGGTTCCCACCCTCGTGATTCACGGTGCGGCCGATCCGCTCGTGACACCCTCTGGCGGTGAGGCAACGGCCGCGGCGATCCCCGGTGCGCGCCTGAAGCTCGTGCCTGGCATGGGCCACGACTTGCCGCCCGATCTCTTCGACGGGTTTGTCGAGGAGTTCTCCGCGCACTTCCAGACGGCCTAGATCGAGGTCCGCTGCGGCGATCGGGCATCGAGCTCGTCCCGATCTCGCAGTGCTCGAGTGTGTCGGAGGCGAACGGGCCACGCCGGGCCGATCAGCGGCCAGGGAGCGGGAGTCCAATGCCCAGTCGAAAGCCGGGAACGCCGACTGGTCTCACGAGAGGGTCCCTCGAGGTGAACGGCCTGCGTCGGACGTTTTGGCTCGCACCGCGACCCGAGCCCCGGGCGCCCTTGCTGATCGCGCTGCACGGACTCGGCATGACCGGTCCTGACATGGACGCGCTCACCGGCCTGGCGGAGCGGGGTCTAGCAGCCGGATTCGCCACCGTGTTCCCCGACGGGTGCGGGCAGCGCTGGGATGGCGAGCAGCACGACCCGAGACGGGCAGGGGTCGACGATCCCGCATTCATCTCGGGGCTGGTGCAGCACCTGACGGCCGTCGAGGTCGCTCGTCCTGGAGCCGTCATCGTCGCGGGACTGTCAAATGGCGCGCTGTTCGCAGAGTTCCTCGCTCGCCACGCCATCTTGACCGTCACGTTGCTCGCCCTCGTCTCGGGGACGACGAGTGCGCAGAGCCGCCGCACGTGCCCGCGGCCTGGGCAGGCGACCGCGGTCGTTTGCTTCGCCGGCACGAACGACAAGGTGACGCCCTATCTCGGAGGTCCCATCGGAGGAACAGGACTCATCGGCCGCATGGTCGACCGTCGGAGCCATCGTCGTCTAAGGGACCGGCCCGTGGCGGTCGCAGCCGAGACACTGGCCGGGGAGTGGGCAGCAGCCAATGGCGTCGAGACGCCGCCCTTGGTCCAGCCGGTGCCAGGTCGGCCCGGGCATGTCCCTAGCACGCTGCTGAGCTGGACCGCCGATGGGCATCTCCCCGTCTGGCTGTATCGCCTGAACGGCGGCGGACACGGCTGGCCCGGTGGGCCGCAGTATCTCCCCGCCCGGGCTGCCGGTCCCATCTCGAGTGAGCTCGACGCAACCGGGATCATTCTGAGGCTTGCCAAGGACCTCGTCTCGGAGTCGACCTAGCGGGCGCTGCTCGAGGAGGGAAGTGCGTAGCGACGCGCAGCTGGGGCGCGGGCGCGTGGACGCAACGCTCCCTACGCGCAGGCGGAGTTCGGAGACGTCAGCGTCCCATGGCAGGAGCCGGCGCCGGTCGGGACCCAACCATCCATCGGCAGCAGCTGCTCGCTCGCCTGGCCCCGCCAGAGCACCGAGATCGCAACCTGGAACCGGTACGTGGTGTTGGGCCGAGGCCCGAGGACGTTCACGACGAGGCTCCACGAGTCGCTCGCCGGCACGTTGCCGATCACGATCTGGCGATCGAGGCCCAGGATCGGCACGTGGATGACGGTGCCGTGAGGGCCGAGTACCTCGCGCGGCGGCCAGTACTGCCACGCCCCTTCGAACTGCGAGCAGCCCATCAACACGTCGCACGATGACGCGTGGGCAAGCGCCGCCTCGGGTGTCAGGCCGACATCGAGCAGCCTCGGCACAGGGGCGTCACCCTCGGCAATGAGCCGCACGCCGGTGACGCGGACGCGGTAGGGGCCGGTCGGACTTGTCAGGGGATAGCCAAAGGCGACTCCCTCTCCCGCCGAAGCGAAGGGCGCGCCATATCCGCCGCCCAGTCCGTTCCCCAGCATGTACGGCGCATGCGCTGTCCACGGGAACCAGATCGACACGATCGCGGCTGTTACCACCCCGCACAGCAGGGCCGTCAACGAGACGGCGAGTCGAATCAGGAGGTGACGCCGAGCTGGCGGCGCCAGGGCAACTCGCGACAGATCTTGAGTCACGATCGAGGCCATCGCACCAGCTCTCGGTTTTCGCACCGCGTGGGGGTTCCCATCGTAGTTCGACCACGGTCAGCCACCGGATGGAGTTCGCGCTCCGAGGCTTGCAGCGAGGACCCGGAGGAGAATCTGTCGCCGGGTCTCATCGCTCAGTGACCCATCCGTGGGTCCCGACGTTGCGCAGTGACCCGACGTCGAGGGGCGATGGGCAGCGCGGTCTCGCCGGGCTATGTCCTCGTTCTCAACGGCGGATCGAGCTCCGGGACGACCACGATCGGCAGAGCGCTGCAATCCTGCCTCGAGGCCACGCTCGTCCCTGCGACCGATCTCGGCGCTGCGTGCGGGGCGAAGATTCCTCGCAGGATGCCGAGGACGCCGCGCGGGGCGGTGTCGTGGTCGTTGTCATGCCGATGATCGTGATCGTGTGCCTCTGGGGCGGTCACGTGAACAGTCTGTTGACTCGCCCAGGCGAGTACCCGTTGCGAACGAGTCGCATCGACGGGTCGCGCTCAGGCCACGGGACCCTGGCGAACGTCGGCGAATCGAGGGACGCCGTCTTCGAGCTGGAGCCCGATGCCGTTCGCGGTGAAGCTGATCGCGTGGTACCACCCGCAGAGCATGAGCAGATCGAGCAGCTCGGGCTCGGACAAGACTCCCGCGAGGCGCGTCCAGAGGGCATCGTCGATCCCTGCGGTCTCGTGGAGCGCATCGGCCGCGTCGATCAGCACGCGGTCACGCTCCTCGTCCCAGCAGGGGTCCGTCGAGTCGCCATGGGTCAGCGACGTGACCTGTGCGCCGGTGAGCCCCACACGGTCCGCGAAGAACGCCACGTGGACGCCCCACTCGTACTCGCACGCGCACCGCGCACAGGTGCGGTCGATCAGGACCTCGCGGTCCCGCATCGAGAGCGACAGGCGCTTGCTCAGCTCGTAGCCTCCCCAGGTTCCCATTGCCGTGGCCATGGGCAGGTTCCGCACGAACGTGCGGAACAGCAGCAACGGAGGGGCACCCGGCGGCATCATCGACTCGAGTCGCTCGGCGACGTCGGGCTCGTAAGGGGGAGTGAGCGGGTCGATCCGTGCCAAGCCAGCCTCCTCGACGATCTCGGCCGGTTGCGGCCGTTGGTGCAAGTCTCGCGCAGTCAACGGTCGACTCGCGACGAAGACCTCCTCGGGGCTTCGCGAGCGATCAGGCCCACCCGCCCGCGTAGGCGACGAACTGGCCCGTGGTGAATCGGCTGGTCCCGTCGAGGTACGGCATGCAGAACGACGCGAACTCCTGCATCGTCCCGAGCCTGCCCATCGGCACCTGGGCCTCCACACGAGCTCGACCCTCTGGTGTCGTCGCCTTGCTCGCGGCGAGGAACTCGGGGAAGTCCATGAAGTTGGTGCCGACCGAGTTCACCTGCACCCCGGTCGAGGCGATCTCATCGGCCACGTTGCGCACGAGCATGTTGGCACCAGCCCGGGCCGATGAGTAGAGCGGCGCGCCGGGCGTGGGTCGCACCGCCGACGCGCTCGTGATCACGAGCACCTGACCCTCGCCCTTGGCGACCATCTCGGGCACCACGGCGCGCAGGAAGTTGTAGGGCGCCTCGAGGCATCCGACCACGGCTGCGCGCAGGTCCTCGACGCTCGACTTCAAGAACCGGCCGACGACGATCCGCCCGGTCGCGGCGACCGCGCTGTCAATCCGTCCGAATCGGCTGACCGCGGCCTCCACGAGCGCAGTCGCTGACGCAAGCGATGCCAGGTTGTGGACGCCGGTGACGGCTTCGACCGTCGCACCGAGGCCAGTGAGCTCGTCGACGAGACCGTCAACGGGATCACCGATGACGAGGTCGTGTCCACGTGCCGCGAGGCTCCGTGCGAGATCTGGGCCGACGTAGCCCGCAGTGCTGGCGACGAGCGCCACTCGTCGAGCGTCGGTCATGGCGCACCAGCCTGGTGCTCGTCGCGGCGCTCGTGCTGCACGCTCATGGGCCTCTCCGTTCTCAACCTTCGACCGACGCGCCGCGGCGCGGGTGCTGCCACTCTGGCACCACTGGCGTGTCGCGCCCCCCGATTCTGCCCAGTGCACAGGCGATCGAACGGTGGATCAAGGTGATGCCGGGATCCGTCAGTAAAATCGCACGATCGAGTCCCGTGCCGGAATCTCCCGACAGCAGCGCATTCGCGAGCACGAGTTCGTGCTCGGAGCGAGTGCCGGCTCTGTCGCCGTTGCCGCGTTGATCGTCGGCTCCGAGGAAGGCGGCTTCAACGGCCCGGCGCTCCACCCCAAGATCTACGCCTGGGTCTCTGCGGCGGTGCTCCTTGTCTTCGGGATCGTGGCCGCTCGCAGCCTGGCATCGGGACTGGGTGGTCTCGCGACCAGGCGTACGTTCGCGACGGCGGGCGCGGCTGTTCGTCTCGTCCTGACCGGCGTGGGCTTTGTCTTCGTCCTGTTCGGCGTGTTCGCCGTCTTGGGCGTGTCGGTCAGCCATCTCCTGATCGGCGCGGGACTCGCCGGCATTGTGCTGGGCATTGCCGCGCAGCAGTCGCTCGGCAACGTCTTCGCCGCGATCGTGCTGCTCTTCGCGAGGCCGTTCACAGTCGGCGATCACATACAGATCAGGTCCGGCGCGATGGGCGGCGTGCTGGACGTGTGGGTCCTCGAGGTCGGACTGACCTACGTGACGGTCCGGACCGAGGACGGCTTGCTGAAGCTGCCGAACTCCGCCGTGCTCGCCGCTGGCATCGGACAGCTGCCCCGCGCGACCGACCCCCAGCAGACGCTCCCAGGAGTTGACGCGGTCGAATCTGACGCGGAAGGCGCGTAGCGAGCGGGAATCCACCGCGGAGCCGCCGGCGCGAGCGTCGCGCGACGATCGCCTTCGTGCACGGTGTTCCCGAGACAGCGGCAATCTGGGACCAGGTTCGTTCCAGCCTCGAGCTGGAGTCGGTCGCGCTGTCCCTGCCCCGGCTTCGGGGCCCCGAGGCCGTCGAGATGCTGTCGAGGATCGACGAGGCCATGGCGTCCTGCGTCCTTGATCTCTGTCGCTCGGCCATGCCGAATCCCTACGCGACCTGGAGCCATCGGCGCCCGGGCTCGTCCTCATCGCGACCGGGGAGCCCTTCGGCGACGTGCCCCCGACGCGCGACGCGGCGACGTCGCGTGGCGCCACGGTCCACGTCCGTGAGGGACTGGGGCATTGGTGGGCGCTCCAGGTGCCTGCCGAGGGCGCCGCGGTCCTCCGGGACTTCTTCGACTCGATCGGCTGGCGCTCGTGCTGATCGATCAGCGCGAACTCGCGCTGAAGAGCTCGCGAAGCTGGACCCGCCGACCGGTTCGCAGGATCGCCCGTCGGTAGATGGTCGAGGCCACCCTGGCAACGACAACGGTGCAGCCGATGCTGATCAGCGCGGAGCCGGCGAACTCCCACCACGTCACCTCCCCGAAGCCGACGAGGACCGGCATCGCGAAGGGCGCGGTCGGCGGCACGTAGGCGAGCACCTTGAAGAGACCCGACGCGCTGCCGGTCGAGACCGTGGTGATCGCCATGATGTAGCCGAAGATGATGGGCAGGCTGAGGGGGAACGCGAGGCTCTGGACTTGGTCCTGTCGCTCGACCGTGGAGCCCGCGGCGGCGTAGACCCAGCAGTAGAAGGCATAGCCGAGCACCAGCCACAACAGCGTCGCCGCGAGCGTCGCGGACCCCGTGCCGTGGAGGAACGACGAGCCGACCGCGTCGCCCAGCAGCAGGGCGAACGCCAAGATGAGCGTCGCCTGGGCGAACGCGACGAGCCCGATGCCGAGGACCTTGCCCGCGAGGAGCTGCATCGGCCGGACCGCCGCGAGCAGCACCTCGACGACACGGCTCGACTTCTCGTCCATGACACCCATGAGGATCCAGGTGTTGTACTGCGTCAGCATCACGAAGACAATGACCAACCCGAATATCGACACCGAGTGGACCGGCGACTTCGTTGGCGACCCGCGCTCGAGCGCGAGCACCGGGAGCGACTTGGCCGTCAGCACCGCTGATGCCTGCGCAGGTGAGATCCCCGCGTCGACGATCGCCCGTGCGATACCGAGGTTCTTCGCGAGCGCCTCAACGAGTTGCGCGTTGGTGGACGAGTCTGTCGGGCTGATCGCCGCCAGCACCATGAGCTGGCGCCCGTCGACGATCGCGAAGTCGAGCTGCCCGGCGCGCAGCTTGGCCCGTGCGGCGCCGACGCTGGCAACATGGAGCAGGGTGAAGTCCGTCCCGACCTCGGTGGACGAAGAGCGGATCAGCTCGGCCTGCAGCGCGGTAACCGGCCCGACGACACCCACGTGCTCGGGCGTGCTGGTGGACTTGTCGAGCACCGGGATCACGATCGCGGCGGCGATGACCCCGAGGATGATCAGTGTGCCGACGCGGAGCACGCGACCTCGGAGACGCTCTCGTATCTCACGCGCGGAGATCATCGCGACGTCGCCGGTGAAGGGACCGAGCCAGAGCGGGGAGGGCGCAACCGTCCGTGGCGTTCGCCGCCGGCGGAGCCACACCCGGATCGCGACGAGCACCACGACGGCACCGATGACGAGGAAGCTCACGCGAGCGCCTCTCGGAACACCTCAGAGAGCCGCCGTCGCTCGACGACGAACTCGGAGACCGTGCCGGCTCGCATCGCCGCACGGAGCACGAGCTGGGGATCCCCTGCCTCGCCGAGAACGAGGCGCACCTCGCCACCCACCACCTCGGACACCGTCGCGCCCGGCAGGTCACGAGCCCAGACGCCGTCCCGATCCTCGTCGACGCGCACGACGAGTCGGCTCGACCCACTCGTCGCGAGCTCGTCGACACTCCCGGCGGTGACGAGGTGGCCGTGATCGATGATGACGACCTCCTCGCAGAGGTCCTCGACCTGATCGAGCTGGTGGCTCGAGAAGAGCACACAGGTGCCCGAGCGCGCCTCGTCACGCAGCACGGCGCCGATGGCGTCGATGCCCGGCGGGTCGAGCCCCGCGAGCGGTTCGTCGAGGATCAGCATCTCAGGGCCGTGCACGAGCGCTCCCGCGAGCTGGACGCGCTGCTGGTTACCGTGGGAGAGCGCCTCGAGCTTGGAACGGGACCGATCGGCGATGCCGAGGCGCTCGAGCCAGGTCGTCGCGGCCGTCATCGCGGCGACCGCCGTCATGCCGTGCAACCGGCCGAGGTACTCGACTTGCTCGCCCACGAGCATCCCCGGGTACAGGCCGCGCTCTTCTGGCATGTAGCCGAACCTGCGCCGGGTGGCCTGATCGACCGGGTCCCCGTTCCACCGCACGGCGCCCGCGTCGAGGTCGACGAGTCCGAAGATCGCGCGCATCGCGGTCGTCTTGCCGGCGCCATTCGGACCGAGGAATCCCACGACCTTGCCGGTCGGCACGGCAAAGGTGAGGTCCTGCAGCGCGTGGATCGTGCCAAAGCTCCGGTCCAGACCCTGGAGCTCCAACAGACCTGGCACTCGAGGCACGCTACCGAGTGCGGGCCGAGCGATCGAAGACCGCTGGCAAATGGGCCAGACCGACGTGCCGCCGGTCAGCTGACCGTCAGCGTCGACCTGTCGGCGGACGCCAGGAAGTGCCCATCGCCGCCATAGCGAGCGAAGACCACGTGGCGCCCACGCTGCGAGCTGACCGCGGCGCACGATCCGGCACCCGCGACCAGATGCGCGGTGCAGACGACCTTCCCGTCAACGCCGATGGTCACGGCACCCGACGGGATCGCGTCAGTGCCACCGGCCGAGACGTCGTAGGTGACGCTGGCACCAAGGAGCACGGCGCCGGGATGCACAGTCACCGTGGTCGTCGACGGGGCCCGCACGACGACCACGGAACCGGTCGTCATCGAGGGGGCGAAGCTCGAGCTGCCCAGGTACCTGACGGTGACGACGCGGGCACCGACCGGCGTGTAGCTCGTCTGGCACTGCGCCGTGCCGGACGTGATCTGCGCCGGGCACAGCATTCGAGGGCCGATCGAGAAGATGACGGTGCCGGCTGGGGCGCCACCGGTGCCCAGGACGCTCGCGGCGTAGGCGACCTCGGCCCCGTACTGGCTGCGCACAGGCGTCGCGGCGAACGAGGTCGACGACGCGGGGAGGACGAGCCTTCCCGCCGCGACGAACTTCACCGCGTCGGCACCGACGTCGGTGGCGCCAGAGGGATCGCTGCTCGCATTGGTGAGCTGGAGGCTGATGCCGCCGCTCATCCCTGTGGAGAACTTGCCCAGGTTCACCCATTGGTTCGAGAACTTGGCCTGGTCGACAGCGACGTCGTGCATCCCCACCGTGTCGGTCACGACGTAGGTGACGTGGGCGGTCGCGTACTTCGCGGGCACGAATGCCTGGATGTCATAGGAGCCCGGCGAGAGCGTGGGCGACCACCGTGCCGCGGCATTGCCTGACGCGCCTCCCGAGGTCGCCCACTGGACGTTGCCCTTCAGTCCGTAGGGAGCGCCCGCGTGCCACGGCTGGGAGGGTCCGCTGAGGACGAAGCCGGCACCACCGGGGCCGACGATGTCCATCGGGTAGGTCATCGACCCGCTGGCCCTCTCGAACTCCATCGCGTCCACGCCGACGTAGGTCGATCCGACGTGGTCCGAGCTGGTGTTGCCGACGTGAACGCTGATCGAGCGCGAGGCACCCGCGGTGAACAGCCCCAGCGGTACCCACTTGCCTGCGTACGGTGCCTGGTCGATCAGCACCTTGTGCGTGCCGCTCGTGTCGGTCACGACGTAGGTGACGACCGCGTCAGCAAAGCTGCCGGGCACGTAGGCGAGCACGCTGTAGCTTCCCGTGGCGAGGGTTGGAGCCCACGTCGCGCCGTTGGCACCCGTCGCGCCGTTCGAGTATGTCCATCGTGCGTCACCCTCGAGACCGAAGGGTGCGCTCGAGTGCCAATACTGCGGTGGACCGTTCAAGGTGAAGCCGTCGTCGGCGCCGGGACCGATCGTGTGCGGGGGATACCTGATGATCACGTCGCTGCCCCATGCCTGCGGTGGCGCCGAGACAGCTGCCACGGTGCCCGAGAACCAGTTCTTCCCGTGCCCGTAGTGACCTGATGCCCACGACGAGTCCCAGATCGCCCTCGCCGTGACCCCGGGGGCTGCCGACGCCGCGAGGTCGGCAGCGATCGCGGGGTACCCGAGGCCGTGGTACTCAAGGTTCGCCGCGACGAAGTACGCGGCATCCACGACGCTCGCGTACCTGCCGAGCCCCGAGCCGCCGCCGGAGCCAAGTCCGTTGTTGAGCGGGTTGTTGCGGTCCCACCAGTCCGTCGCGGGCTCCTCGGAGTCCATCCACCGGGTGATCACGGTGAGGTTGTTCGCCGTGCTGGGCCAGCCGCCGTCCTGGAGCACGAGGTACGCCCAGTCGTAGTTCGTGGCCAGCCCGTTGGCAGGAAACTCCGTCGCGGCGAGTGCGCCCGTGGTGCCGAACAGGGCCGGGAGCGCCGCGGCGAGCAGGGCGGCCACGGCGAAGCCCACCGCCCTCTTCCGCATGAGTTCGACCGTACCGAACGCCTGTCAATGGACTCACAAGCACGGCACTACTCCGACCGGCCCACCAACAGAGTTGACAATCCGATCGTGTGTGCCAGCGCGGATGCGGAGGCATCACGTCGCCACACGTGCAAAGGCGCCCGTCCCACACGCGCGCGGGGATCGGGCGCCTCCTGCTGTTTGTACTCCAAGGTCGATTCGCGATGGGGGAATGGCGCCTCTGGAAGCGTCCTCGCTCCCTGGTGTTGCAGCGTCTCGTGCACGATCGCCTGCCGTCAGGACAGTGGGCCTACCGGGATCGCTCCCGTACAACCCCTTGCGATCGACCCTGGATGCGACTCGTCATCTACATCCAAACAGACCGCCACCCCCCTCCTGGCCCCTCCGAGAGCCACTCTCCCCAGTATGAGCGCTTCACACGCGAATGCAATGCGCCCCGCCCCAGAAGCGCACGAATCACGCGATCTCGAGGGAAGCGCGAGCTCGATCTGGCTCGTTTGGACGTACCGCGAGGCGCCTCGGCCCCAGCCGATTGAGCCGCGACCAGCGCCCAACCAGTCGAACCCCCCCTTCATCCGGGCAGCGGGGGAGTTGAAGGGCCAGGAGCTGGCGACGCGCCACGGTTCATCGGTCGACTGCGTTCGAACCGTCGAGTTGGCGCGAGGTCGTGCCAGGCTTGCCGGAAGGGACGCGCGACTGGAGCCTTGCCAATGCACGCACAGGGTGAGGACACCACACCAGCGCAACTGATTGGCCTGCTCGCGGGCGAGTGGTCCGGGACGTACCGCCTCTGGCTCGAGCCAGGAGTACTTCGAACCGAAGGTCCGTCGAGCCTGACCGCCCGGTGCCAGCTCAGGGAGCGCTTCGTGGTGCTCGACTACGACTGGACCGACGGCGACGAGCCGGAGTCGGGGAGCATACTCGTGGGCCATGCCGACGACGACGTGTGGCAGGTGGCCTGGATCGACACGTGGCACTGCGGGAACTCGATCATGTTCTGCACGGGCACGGGCACGGGCACGAGCGCGATCGACGTGGCAGGGACCTACGGGCCACCTGATGAGCCATGGCGCTGGCGCACGACGATCGACGTCTCGCCACACGAGCTCGTGATCACCGCCTGGAACATCACGCCGTCTGGCGAGTCTGCGAAGGCGACGGAGGCCGCGTACACGAGATCGGCCTAACTGCCGCTCCTGCCCTACTGCCACCATTGTCGGTGACGCGCGGAGCCACGATCGATAGGGTTTCGCCATGTCGACACCAACACGCAGGATCATGGCAACCTCGGCCGGATTCGTGGATTCGGGGGTCCAACAGCAGGTGCGTCTCGGCGCAACGGTGCTGCGGGGCCTTGAGCTGACGAGGAAGACGCGCCCGAGGGCCTGCCTCGTGAACACGGCAACCGGCGACGACAACCTGTACTACGCCTTGAGCTACGAGGCCTTCAACGCCGCGGGCTGCGACGTCACTCAGCTGCGGCTCTTCCCCCAGCCCTCGGCCGATCCCGAAGAGCGCCTGTGCGGCTCTGACTTCGTCTGGGTCGGGGGCGGATCAGTGGCCAATCTGCTAGCCGTCTGGGCGCTGCACGGTGTCGGCGACGCGATGCGGGCGGCGTGGGAGCACGGCGTGATCCTCGGCGGGGTCTCCGCAGGCAGCGTGTGCTGGCACGTCGGCGGCACGACGGACTCCTTCGGCCAGCAGCTGCGGCCCGTCACGAACGGACTTGGCTTCCTGCCCTACGCCAACGGCGTCCACTATGACGCAGAGGCGCAGCGTCGACCGCTCCTGCACGAGCTGATGATGAACGGCACCCTGCCCGAGCTCGCGTACGCGACCGACAACGGCATCGGGATCCTCTACGAAGGACTCGAGCCGACCGAGATCGTCTCGGACTACAAAGATGCCGATCCGGAGCGCGGCGCGTACGTGGTTCGGCGAACCATTGACGGGATCGACGAGGTGCGGCTACCTCCCGGCTCGGACCCGCAGGCTGCGTAGGTCCTGCAGTTGCGACGAGGCGCGGGCGTCATGGCGCACGACCCGACTCAGGGCCTCGCTGCGTCCCAGACGAGGTTCGGCTCGGCGCGTGCTCCCAGCACCACCTCGCGTGGATGTGCCTTGTCGATGTGGCCGACGAGGCCCTGATAGACGGAGTAGCCGACGAGTTCTTGGAGTCGGGGCGAGAATCGCCGTGCGACATCGGTGGGGATCCCGAGCTGCTGGTTCTCCTGCTGGCGGATGAAGCCAGCGCAGTAGTTCATCGCGATGCCCGTCCGACGTTCGCCCGTCATGTTGGCGCCACCCCCGTGCCACAGGCTGCCAACCCACACGAGCACGCTGCCCTTCGACATCTCCGCCGGAATCGTCTTGTGGTGTTCCGGATAGCCGGGGGTGTGCGCCCAGAGATGCGAGCCCCGCACGAGGCGCGTCGCGCCGTTCGCCTCGGTGAAGTCCGTGATCGCCCACATCGTGTTGCAGATGATCGGGACGTGCGGCCGTGGCAGGGGGATCAGCTGATCGTCGGCGTGGAGCATCTGAGCCGCTTCATCCGGCCCGATGGCGATGGAGGAGAGCGACGAGACCAAGAGGCCGGGGTCAAGGACGCCCTCCACGACAGGGAGGACCCTTGGATGGACCGGGATGGACTCGAACGTCGCGCCGTGCACGAGGAGGTTGTAGATCCTGACCGTCCGGACGCCCTCGAAGAGATTGTCCGCGGGCACGATGCCGAGCTCAACTTCGAGGCGCTCGAGGTCGCCTGAGATGGCATCGATGAGCGGCGGCTCGATGACGTCCTCGAGGATGGTGAAGCCATCCTCGGCAACTTCGCGAAGGTGGTCGGCGAGCTCGTCAGTCATCGGTCTTCCATTGGCGTCGATCGTAGGACCGCGTGGATACTCGTGCAGGCGGAACCTGGTAGGAAGCAAGGATGCTGCACGGAGCGCGGGTCACACTGCGGGCTCGCATCGCAAGCGACGTCGACGTGTTGACCGCCGAGCTCCACGAGGACGTCGCGACACGCTCACGGGCCGGGGGCACGCCGTGGCGACCCGTCGGAGTCGGCGAGCCCGCGCCGTACGGACCGCAGGAGCCCCGCGAGGACCGAGTCGACTTCTCGGTGGTCGAGCGAGCGTCGGACGAGCTGCTCGGCGTGGCCCAGCTGTGGGGGATCGACACGCACAATCGATCGGCGCATATCGGCATCTCGCTCCGGCCGAGGTCCCGCGGTAAGGGATTCGGCACCGACGCGCTCGCGGTGCTCTGCGCCTACGCCTTCGAGACGCGCGGGCTCCATCGTCTCCAGCTCGAGACCCTTGAGGACAACGAGGCGATGATTGGTGCTGCGAGATCGGTGGGCTTCGCGCCCGAGGGGACCATGCGCGAGTCGGCCTGGGTGAGCGGGCGTTTCCACGACGACATCGTCTACGGACTGCTCGCCCACGAGTGGGCTGCCGCGAGGCCGGCCTAGCGTCGCGCACGACCCGCGATCTCGCACGATGCACGTGGCCGACGAGCCCATCTGCTTCCGACGCCATTGGTAGTGTCCGCGTGGATGCAGGTGCGGAGGCTCAGCGAGGGTGCGTGGGCGGACGCGAGCTGTCACCAGGTCCCCGGCGACCCGTGCGAGGGACGACCTTGCACGTGCGTCCGGGCTCCCGCGTTCGTGCCGTCGTGGCCCCGTGACTGAGCTGCCCGCGCTGGGGGTCGATTTCGGTCGCGTCATCAACGACGCGTCGTCGCATCCGTCCGGTGACGACACGTCCTTCTTGCAGGGCGATGAAGACGTGATGCTCGCCACGCCCGCCATGAAGGGCGCCTTCCACTCCCTCGGTCGGCTCAGTCTCGTCTTTGAGAGGCGGGTCTGGATCGTCTCGAAGGCAGGAGCGAGGACCCAGGCGAATACGGAGAAGTGGCTAGCGCACCACGACTTCTTCACGGCGACTTCGATTCCACAGGCCAACGTCCGGTTCGTGCGGCGGCGCAAGGACAAGGCGCCCGTCTGCCGAGCGCTCCAGATCACCCATTTCGTCGACGATCGGCCGCAGGTCCTCGAGTCGCTGCGCGGGTTGGTCCCGCACCTGTACCTCTTCGGTCCGCAGGACCGATCGAGCAAACCGGGAATCGAGCCAGTGCTCACCTGGGAACTCGCTGAGGCAGCAATCGAGAGCAGCATGCAGTGAGCGGTGTCGCCGTCGTCTGACGTGCTCGCCAGATCTGGGTCGCCCCGTCAGTCGACGTCACGACGAGGAACGCGAGCGTGCCGAAGGTCCTACCCGGGCATCAACGCGGCCCCGTCGGCCTCCGGCATGACACAGAACTCGTTGCCCTCGGGGTCGGCCAGCACGACCCACGGCGTCTCGACCTGGCCGACGTCGGCTCGTCGTGCGCCGAGGCCGAGCAGCCGATCGACCTCTGCTGCCTGGCTGCGATCCGTCGGCGTGACGTCGACGTGCACCCGATTCTTGCCTGCCTTTGCCTCGGGGACGTTCACGAACGCAAGCGCGGGAGGCTGTGCGTCGGCGGCGAGCGCGTCCTCGGAGAGCTCTTGTCCGGGCGTGCGGATCGCGAGCCAGCCTTCGCCTGCGGCAGCTCGCTCGTAGCCGAGCACCTCGCACCAAAAGGAAGCCACGACCTCGAGGTCGTGGCAGTCGACGATGACCTCGGTGAGCCTGCTGGCCACGTCATCGTCTCCAGGGCGTCACGAGGTACTTCTCACCGGTCGCCTTCTTCGTATAGCCGGCGAGGGAGTCAGGCATCAGGGCCTCGGCGAGGGATACCTCGCGCGTGTAGGTGCTCGCGAAGGTGGAGGGGAGCCCAGCGACGACCCGCTGTCGCAGGGCCTGGAACTCCTCGGGTGCGATCCCCTGGAGGAACGAGCTGACCAGCCAGCCGCCAAGGCCCCATGCGAAGCCGAAGCTGCGCGTCAGCACCGTCGGGCTCGTGTCGAGCCCGCCGTAGATGTAGACCTGCTTGTGGGTTGTCGAGCCGTACCTGCTGTAGTCGGTCATCGAAGCGACGGACGCGGCCTCCATGCAGGTGAGGATCTGGCTGGCGAGCTGGCCGCCGCCAACCGCGTCGAACGCGATGGTCGCACCGGTCGTGCCGATCGCCTCGATGAGGTCCTGCATGAACGATGGTGCCGTCGAGTTGCACACGTGGGTTGCCCCGATCGACCTGAGGAGCTCCTCGTGCTCGTGCTTGCGGACGATGTTGACGAGTGCGACGTGCTCCTTGTCGCACAGCTTGACGAGCATCTGTCCGAGGTTCGAGGCAGCCGCGGTGTGAATCAGTGCCGAGTGGCCTTCGTTGCGCATCGTCCCGATCATCCCCAGCGTCGTCATCGGATTGACGAACGACGACGCGCCCATCTTCGGCGTCATGCCCTCGGGGAGGGCCAGGCACTGCGCCGCCTCCACGCAGCGGTACTCGGCGTACATCGCGCCGCCTGCGACTGCCACGACTCGACCGAGGAGGTTTTGCGCTGCTGCATCGGCTCCTGCTGCGACCACGACCCCCGCACCCTCGTTGCCCACCGACAGCGATTTGCCGACACGGCCCGCCAATGACCGCATCGCGCGCTCTTCAACTGGGATGCGGACGAGCGGGCGCTCGGCCGGTCCCTCGAAGCTCGCAGCCTGGATGTCTGCACCGGCGAGCAAGAGGCCGAGATCAGACGGGTTGACGGGTGCGGCCTCGACGCGGACCACCACCTGGCTGGGCGTGGGCTCGGGTCGCGGGGCCTCGACCAGGGAGATCTCGAGCACCCGCTCGGCAGTGACCAGTGAGCGCAACTCAAGACCTGAGGTTGATTCCGCCGTGGCCATCGTCATGTCCTCGTTTCAGCAGTGGTCGGGACTGGGCCCGCGTGGTGGTGCATCGCACCCTATAGAGACAGGCTGCGACTGCCGAATCGACCGACGTGCCGAAGCGGTCGTGTGGCGACCCAAGAGCCTCTCCCCGCGCCAGCGGGCACTCGCACCGCCAGGGTCGCCAGCTGCGCTTTGATGTGTGGGCGAGGACCGACGCGCAGGACGAGTCGGGCACGATGGATCGAGGCCGGACGATGCAGCGAGTCGCGATTGTCGGATCGGGCGGTGCCGGCAAGTCGACGCTCGCCGTCGAGCTGGGACGGCGCACGGGGCTTCCGGTCATCCACCTCGACCAGCTCCATTGGCGACCCGGATGGGTGGAGACCCCGAAGGAAGAATGGGCGGACGTGCTGAGCCGCGCACTTCTGGGTGATCGCTGGATCGTCGACGGGAACTACGGCGGCACGTTCGAGCTCCGCTTCGACCGAGCCGACACGATCGTCGTGCTGGCTCCCTCGAGGTGGGTATGCCTGTTTCGGGTTGTCCGACGATCGGTGATGAACCACGGTCGTGTGGTCCAAGCAGCCGGTTGTCCCGAAAGGATCGACCTCCACTTCTTCAAGTGGGTCTGGCGGTATCCCCTGGACAGTCGCCCGAGACTGGATGGTGCGATCGATGCCTATCGGTCGTCCACGGCCGTCGTCGAGCTGCGATCGACCGCAGACGTCAGGGGATACCTGGACCAGTGCGGCGCGCCGGGGGCGACGTAGCGTGCCGCCATGGCGCTGACGATCTACGGAGTTCTCGCACTCGGGTTCATGATGGCCATGTACGCCCTCGAGCGCCGGGGATCGAGGTTCGTTCTCGCGTTCGCCGCGGGGTGCGGGCTGTCGAGCGTCTACGGGTTCCTTGCCGGCGCATGGCCGTTCGGCGTCGTCGAGGCGATCTGGATGCTCATCGCGTTCCGGCGCTTCGAGGCTCACGGGCGGCAGTCGGTCGCCCCGTAGCGGGAACTCGAAGTGTGCCCACCTGCAAGTTGCTCGCGCCGGCCGGTCAGCCCTTCACGTACGAGAACTTCTCGACGACCTTGCCATCACGGACGCGAAAGAGGTCCACGCCGCGGATGTGGCCGCCCGCCCAGCTGTACCGCCAACGCTGGATGACCCGGTCGTCGGCCGAAAAGGTCTCCTCGGGCTCGAAGCTCGATGACGCCTCCATGAAGATGGGCGACCATGCGTCGCGGATCGCGTCACGTCCGACGTGGCGCATCCCGTCTGGAGCGGGACCCGTGGCATCGAACACGCAGTCGTCGGTCACAAGCTCGAGGACGGCGTCGAGGTCGTGCGCGCCCCACGCCGCTCCGAACGTCGTCACGACGTCCATCGGACTCATCGACTCAGCCATGACCTCGAAAATCCTATTCTCACGCTGGCGCCCCCGCGCCGCGATGGCGCGCCGAGCAGCTGGTCGTCGACGATCGAGAGCAGCACGGCGGCGGCTGCGCCGAGGGGGACGGCTCGACGACGTGGTCAGGGACCTTCCGCACCGCCGCGCCATGACGGGCCGATTGAGGCCCGCTCCCTAACATCGAGACGTGAGCGGCACCCCGAGCGCTCCTGCCGAGCCGACGGCCTCTGTGTGTCCTGAGGTGCTCGTCGTTGGCGGCGGCTTCGCGGGGCTCGAGGTCGTGCGGATGCTCGCCGGCCAGCCAGTCCACGTCACGATCGTCGACAAGCACAACTTCCACACCTTCCTCCCGCTCCTCTATCAGGTCGCGACAGCGGGGCTCGAGCCGGCCGACGTCGCGTATCCGATTCGGACGATCTTCCGAAAGAGCGGCAATGTCGCGTACCGCCATGGTCTGGTGGCGCGGGTCGACCTCGACCGGCGCCTCGCGCAGCTCAGCGACGGTGCCCAGCTTTCCTTCGACCACATCGTCTTCGCGAGCGGGGCGGTGGCGAACTTCTTCGGCATCCCCGGCGCGGACGAGTTCGCAAAGCCCCTGTACACGCTGGCAGACGCGCGCCATCTCCGCGACCAGCTCCTCCTTGCGCTCGAGGAAGCCGAGGCTGAGGGCGACGTCGACGCGCGCAAGCTGACGTTCGTGATCGTGGGCGGCGGCCCGACCGGCGTCGAGACCGCCGGGGCGGTCCTCGAGCTGCTCGAGGTGTGCCTCGAGAGGGACCGCATGCAGATCGATCGCGCCTCGACCCGGGTGGTGCTCCTCGACGTGGCGCCTCGGCTGCTTGGCGGCTTCTCGGTGAAGGCGAGCGACTACGCGCTGGCGCGGCTCCGCAAGCGGGGCGTCGAGGTCCGTCTCGGAACGTCCGTCGCGGAGGTCACGACCGACGCAGTGCGACTTGCGAGCGGCGAGACCATTCCCACGCGCGTCGTCGTGTGGGCAGCAGGCGTCACGGCGACGGGCACAATCGTGCAGGGTGTTGGCCCTGATCCGGGGCCCTCGGGACGAGTACGTGTCGGAGGCGACCTCTCCGTGCCCGGCCACCCTGGCGTGTGGGCCGTGGGCGACAGTGCGGCCGTCCCGGCCGCGGCCGGCGGCGCGACGTGCCCGCAGCTCGCACAGGTCGCCATCCAATCGGGACGCCACTGCGGCCGGCAGATCCTGAACGTGGTCGAAGGGAGGCCCACCTCGCCGTTTCGCTACAAGGACAAGGGCATTATGGCGACGATCGGCCGCAACGCCGCGGTGGCGCAGCTGCCGCGAGGTCCGCTGATCACCGGGTTTCTGGGATGGATCGCGTGGATGGGCCTGCACCTCTTCTACCTGGTTGGCTTCCGGAACCGCCTCCGCGTCTTCATCAACTGGACGTGGCGGTACTTCGACTGGCCGTCCGGTCCTCGACTGATCATGGCTGACGCCGAGCACGCTGATTGAAGCCGATCAGCACCGCCGATCGAGAGCTGCACTGCTCGACGACTGCCCCGAGACGGCTTCTCAGGCAGGTGAGCGACTCGGCGGTGCTGACAGCCCACGACCACGAACGAGGCGAGCACCGACTCCTTCGAGGTGCGAGCGCACGGCCGATGACCGGACTGTCGACGCAGAGCGCAGATGGGGCCAGTGCCACCGGGCCGCGAAGCTCGGGTGTCCGAGTGCGACCGGCAACCGCGACCACACCTGGTCACACGACGCGGGGTCGTTGCCAGGTGTGTCGCGCCCGCTCGAGGCCCGCGTCGGTCAGTGGCGTGCTGGCACGAACTCAGCGACCCAGTCGACGAGCATCGACAGCGGCTTGGTCGGGCACTCAGGCGCAATGCCGCACCAGGTCTGCTGCTGGATGTCCAGGGTCATCCCTTCGTGGGGGATGATCGCCTGGTTCCTCACGATGCCCCACACCACGCCGTCGACGGTGAAGGTGAGCGACCTCGCCTTCCAGATGACGCCCCAGGTGTGCCACTTCGTCAGATTCACGTGCAGGGTCTTTGCGACCTGGTCGTTGCTGGATCGGTAGTGGACGTACCAGGCCGTCTTGGTCAACTGCAGACCTGTCTCGTTGAAGTCGACCTCAGGTGGCCACACGTGGGCCGCAGGCCAAAGGAGCTGGACCTCGTCATCCCCAGGTCCCGTCACCCGTGAGCGCACGAAGTACGCCCCGTAGGTTCGCGCAACACCGCACTGGCAGAGCCCACCAGTTGCCCAGCCGTTGTTGTGCGCAGGGTCACGGTAGGTGTTGAGCATGAGCGTGCCATTCTCCACGACGACGTGCGAGGGCTCGAACATGCCGCTTGGATCGCCTCCCGGAACACCGCTGAACCTGCCCCAGCCCCTCGAGAGGTTCGACCCTCGAAAATCGTTGCAGTAGGCGAGCGCGTACCCGCGCATGCGTCGGGGAGGGAGCTGACTGGAGACCTCGTTGCGCATCGTGCCTTGTGTCCCGCAGCCCGACGGCGCCCAGTGACGCACGATGTGCGATGTCATGGCGTGCGGTGCTGTCGTCGTCACGATCGCGAAGGAGAAGACGGAGCACACCGCAAGGCTGCGTGCCAAGCCATTCGACAGAAATGGCCGAAGCCTCGTGAGGCGGCGACGCACCACCGAGCCAATCGAGCCAATTGATTCCGTCGCAGGGACAGAACCGACACAGGGTGTCACTGCACTTGCCTTGTTCTTCTTGATCATGGTCCGTTGCATGCGGGCATCATGAGAAAGCAGTCACACGCCCAGCACAAGGGATCGAAAAAACACGGCAACGCGGCCCCAATTGGCCCAATTGCTTCAGACATGGCGCACTCAAAGTGCCCGTAACCGGTGGTGCATTTGTCAAAAGCGCGTTCGCTAATAACACGTTCCAGTGTCCCCGAGAGTTGCGTGTCACGATGCCGGTCGCGGCGTATTGCCCGTGTCTCGGACGCCACGGCATCGACGGTGCGGCGTGGCTCTCAGAGCTCGCATTGACCACATGGTCATCAATTGGTGGAGCTATGACGCTCGCAGGCATGGGTGCGAGCGTCCCGGCGAGTCCGAGAAATGGTCGTGACGATGCGGGCTCAGGAAGGGCCGGCAGTGGCCCTCGACGCCGAGGTCGCCACGTGCTCCCTCGGCCACGAGAGTTGCCAGCAGCATCCGCGCCTCGAGTCCCGCCAACGCGACCATGGACACGACGCCGGCTCGACCAGCCCCCCAGCGATGCCTCGGGAGACGGCGTGGGGTCGACGCCTCACCTCAAGCGCGCGCGTGGCTCCGTCGATCGGCGTGACGCATCTGCGTGCTCAAGTGCCTCGCTGAGCCCTCGATCGGACCGGTCTCGCCTGACAGACGGCTGCGTCAGTTCTTGAGCAGGTACCTGGGTCCTGGGCCGTCGCGGCCGACGACGTCACCTGGATTCGCCAGCGAGCACGTGCGAAGTGACAGGCATCCACAGCCGATGCAGCTCGTCAGCCCACCACGAAGTGCTTCGAGCATCACGATCCGCTCGTCGAGCCGCTCGCGCCATCCCCTTGTGAGGCGCTGCCACTCCTGCGCGCTCGGAGCCTTCTCGACCGGAAGCGAGGCGAGTGCCTCGATGATCTCCTCCAGCGACAAGCCCACCCGCTGTGCGATTCGGACGAATGCGATTCGCCGCAGCACGTCCCTGCGATATCGCCGCTGGTTCCCCAGGGTTCGCTCGGCGGCGAGGAGGCCACGCCGCTCGTAGAACCTGATCGCCGACGGAGCGAGGCCGCTTCGTTCCGCGATCTCCCCGATCGTCAGATGCTCTTCCAAGAAAGTTCGCCTCCCGCCTTGACTTCACCTTTACTTTAACTTCTATCGTGGACAGGTGACGCAGCGAAGGAGAGGGACCAGATGCCGGTAGCGATCGTGACGGGAGCGTCTCGGGGCCTAGGGCGAGCGGTTGCCCTTGATCTCGCAGGAGAGGGCTGGGACCTCGTGATCGACGGGCGCACCCACGGTCCGCTCGACGAGGTGGGCGTCGCGATCGCCGAGATCGGTGGATCCGTCGAGGCGGTAGTGGGCGACGTCGCCAAGGCCGCGCACCGTGCAGCACTCGTCGGCGCGGCCGAGAAGCTCGGCTCGCTTGACCTGCTGGTCAACAACGCGAGCTCGCTCGGTCCTTCGCCGCTGCCCCGGCTCGAGCAGCTGGCGCTCGAGGCGCTGCGGGACGTCTATGAGGTGAACGTCATCGCTCCTCTCGCCCTCGTGCAGCTGGCTCTTCCGCTCCTGCAGCGCAGCGGCGGCATCGTGGTCGCGGTCTCCTCGGACGCCGCCGTCGAGGCGTACGAGGGCTGGGGCGGCTACGGCTCGTCGAAAGCGGCGCTCGACCAGCTGCATCAGGTCCTCGGCGTCGAAGAGCCCAGGCTGCGGGTCTACGTGTTCGACCCGGGCGACATGCGCACCGACATGCACCAAGCCGCGTTCCCTGGCGAGGACATCTCGGATCGGCCGACGCCCGAGTCAGTCGTCCCGGCGCTGCGAGCCCTCCTCGCGTCGGACCTTCCGAGCGGTCGCTATCGCTCCAGCGAGGTGGTCGCGTGACGGCGACAGCTGCGCTCGAGCGCTTCGCGTTCGAGCTCCCGAGCTCGCTCGAGGCCACGGAGCCTCCTGAGGCACACGGTCTCGCGCGTGACGCCGTGCGGATGCTCGTCACCTCTCGAGGGACCGGAGCGCTGGTGTCGAGCTCCTTTCAGCTCCTGCCGTCCTTCCTCGAAGCGGGAGACCTCGTCGTGATCAACACGTCGGCGACGATTCCTGCTGCGATCGACGCGACCGACGACGACGGCGAGCGGCTCGTGATCCACTTGTCGTCCCTGCTGGACGACGGGCGGTGGATCGTGGAGCCACGCCGACTCGATCGTGGCGTCGCGACTCGGTGGCGCGGGTCGCCGCCAACCTCGCACCTGCACCTTGCAGGCGGGGCGACCGCGTGGCTCGACGAGCCCCTCGGTTCGGGGGAGCGGCTGTGGATCGCTCGCCTCGACGTCGGCCAGCGCGTGCTCGACTGGCTGGCGACCCACGGGCGGCCGATCAGGTACGGCTACGTCAGCCGACGCTGGCCGATCGGCATGTACCAGAACGTCTACGCAACCGAGCCGGGCAGCGCGGAGATGCCGAGCGCGGGCCGGCCGTTCACCGACGCGATCCTCACGAGGCTCGCGGCCTCTGGGGTCGGCGTCGCACCGATCGTGCTGCACACGGGCGTCGCGTCATTGGAGGGTGATGAGCTGCCCTATCCGGAGCGGCTGGAGCTCGCGGCGTCGACCGCAGAGCGGGTCAACGCGACTCGCGTGGCGGGTGGGCGCGTCATTGCCGTCGGAACGACCGTCGTTCGGGGGCTCGAGACCGCCGTGGGGGCCGACGGCCAGGTCCATGCGTACGACGGCTGGACCGACCTCGTGATCACCCCGGACCACGAGATGCTGGCAGTCGACGGCATGGTCACGGGCTGGCACGAGCCTGTGTCGTCCCACCTGTTCATGCTGGAGGCGATGCTGGGGCGCGAGCTGCTGCTCGGCTCCTACGACGCGGCGCTCGCGATGGGGTATCGATGGCACGAGTTCGGGGACAGCCACCTCATCGTCCCGTGACGCGCGTCAGCGCCGAGTGCTCAGCTGGTCAGCACGCTTGCGCAGTGCCGGCACTTGGACGCGGCGACCGGCAGGTCGTCCGACAGGCACTCCGGGCATGTCTTCATCGGAGGCGGGGGACCGAACACGCTCGTCCCGCGCCGCGCCATGTAGGTCCGATAGGGGACGACGAGCGCGAAGTAGACAACCACCATGAAAATGACGAAGTAGACGATGCCGGCGATGAATGCGCCCAGGTCGACGTGCTGCCCGTTGACCGTCCAGCCGAGCCCGCCGCTCACGGGGCCACCGCCCTCGGCGGCGTCCACGAGCGGTGTGACGATCGAGGTCGTGAATGCCTTGATCAGGTTGCTGAACGCCAGTGCGACGACGAGTCCGACGGCGATGACAATGAGCTCTCCTTGGAGGAGGAAACTGCGGAAACCCTTCAACATCGTGCCTCCCTGGTGCTTCGTTTCGCTACGGCGTCGGTCTTACCAGAAGCACGAGCGCGAGCCGGGTTCTCATTGCGGCGGCCTCACGTGCATGCCAGGCGGACCAGCAGCAACCACCACCGCGTGGCCTGTCCGCGCGGGACACCGCGTCCGAGCCCTGCTCGAGCAGCTCGGATGCCGAGCAATCGACCGCGGTGTGGCTAGGGCCGCGTCCCGAGCGTGGCAACGCCGTCGCCGCTGAGCGCCGCGTGCGAGCCCTTGCGTCCCGTCATCGCGAGCACGAGCGACTGGAGCGGACCTGCAACCTCAGGTCCATCGCCGTGCACCCAGTCGGCGTCGGTCGCTCGAAGCCGCAACCCTTCGATTCGCCGCTTGGCGCCGATGAGGATGTTCGACTTCTTCCAGTTGTCGACCACTGCCCGGAGCGCGGCCTCCGGTGTGCGGTGCTCGAGGCCCAGGGGGCGGCGGATGTCCCCGCCGTGCACGATGACCTCTCCGAGCATCGCGATGACAGGTGCCGGCGGGTGATTGGTGGTGGTGGTTCGAGCCATGAGGCGCTCGACGAGCTCGTGGGGGGCGAGCGTGGCGAGCCGCTTGGCCCCGCGCTCGGTGAAGACGTTGAACTTCATGCCGGCGCCAGCAAGCTCCTTGTAGAAGTTGAAGGTCGTCTGCTCAGCGGCCGCGAGGACGTGCCCGGCGGTCTCCTTGACCGACCAGCCCGTGCACCACGACGGGGTGCTCCACTGCTCGGGCGTGAGCGCGGACCAGGTCTCGGCCATCGCGGACCGCTCGGCATGGATGTGCGTCCAGATCTCGTCAGCCTTCATGTGCCCAGCCTCGTCTCGAGCCAGCCCGCACGATACTCATCGGTCATGCTTTCGTTCGACTGGCACGAGGCGCGAGACTCTCCTCGTGCGAAAGCAGTACCACTTCGTGCCCTCCGAGCGGGGCTTCGACGCCTGGGACGTTGATCGCCTCGTCGCGCTGTCGGCGGACCTCCCCGTGCGCGACGTGCCGCTCTCGTCGATCGAGGAGCTCGACACCGCCTTCTGGTTCGGCGCGGATGGAGGTCCGACGACGGTGCGCATCATGGTCGAACACTTCAGGCTGATCAACGAGGCGGACCCCTCGTACCCGATCATCCTCGGTGCCGCGGGCCAGGTGATGGACGGGATGCACCGCGTGGCTCGAGCACTGCTCGAAGGTCGAACGTCCGTCGAGGCCGTGCGGTTCGAGAGCCAGCCGGACCCCGACTTCAGGGACGTACGCCCCGAGGATCTGGCGTACTGAGCGCGGTCCGCACCCGAGTGAGCCGAGCGAGGTGGTCGAGAACTCGCCACCAGAGGGCGCCCACCGGGGTCATTTCCTTGCGAGGACCCGGTCAAGATTCTCGAGGACGCACGCCGGTGCGCGCTCATGGTCGTACTCTCGGGGCCGTGTCCACTCGCGCGAGACAACGCGGGGTGCCGAGCGGGACCGCGACGAGTGCTTCCGGAAGCCCGAGAGGTGCGACTCGATGACGATGCTCGTGCTCGTGCTGGCGATCGCGTGCGCCTTCCGCGGACTGTGGTCGCCGTGTGGCTTGTCCATGCTGTCGACGATTACCCCTCTCGGCGAGCGCGCACGGGGCCACTCGTACGCGTGGTCGATGAGCTGGTACCTCGTCGGGGCGACTGCCGGCGGTGCCTGCCTCGGCGCGTGCCTGTCTGCTGGCGCCGCGGCCGTGGCGCTCGTGGGTTCGCATCAGGGTCCGGGATACGTCGTCACCGCGGTGGCCGTCGTCCTCTGCCTCGCGGGGGACGCTCGGCTCGGCGGGCTCCGGCTGCCCGACCGGCCCCGGCAGGTGAACGAGCGCTGGCTCGACCGATTCCGGCCGTGGGTGTACTCGAGCGGCTACGGCTGGCAGATTGGCACGGGCATCGCGACGTACGTCATGACCGATGCGATCTACGCGCTGATCGTCGCCTCGGTCGTCACGCTGACGCCCGTGGCCGCGTTCGCGGTCGGCACGGTCTTCGGGATCGTGCGCGGTGCGTGCCTGCTCGCCGGCGCCTCCGTGTCGACCCCTGCGTCCTTGCGCGTCCTGCATGCGCGCGTGGCGCGCATCGCCCCGTGGAGCGTCGCGGCACCGACGGGTGCGCAGGTGGCGATCCTGCTCTACCTCTCGGCGGCAACGGGGCAACCGGCCGTCGTTGCAGGCTGCGCGATCGCGAGCGGCGCCCTGGCCCTGGGCGTGCTCCGTCAAGCCCGCACCGAGGCGTCGATGTCGCTGGCGGCGCGGTGATCTGGCTCGTCATCGCCGAGGCGCTGGCCCTGCTCGTGCTCGGGGTCTTCGTCCTCGCCCTCGTCCACAGCTACGCGGGTCTCGTCGCCAAGGTCGAGGAGCTCTCGGACTCGCCGCCGCGTCGACGCGTGGCTTCGCAGCGCCTGGCCGCGTCGAGGCCCCCGGCGCCCGATGGTCCCGTGGTGCACCAGGTCACGGGCGTGACCCCGGGGGGCGACGGCGTGGTCATCCCGCTCGTCGGCGTTGAGCGCGACACGCTGCTGGCATTCCTCTCGAGCACCTGCACGTCGTGTCAGCGCTTCTGGAGCGAGCTTGAGGACAGCTCGGGCGAGGTCCTGCCGCCGCAGCTCCGCCTGGTCGTGGTGCCGAAGGGCCCGGACAAAGAGAGCCCGTCCGCGATCCTTGAGGCCGCCCCTGACGCGTGCGACGTCGTGATGTCCAGCGAGGCCTGGTCGGACTTCAATGTCCCCGGCTCGCCGTACTTCGTCCTCGTCGGTGCGGCGACGGGCACGGTGCTCGGCGAAGGCACGGCGCTGACCTGGCCTCGTGTCCTCGACCTCGCGGCGGTCGCCACGGGCGACGACGCGCTCGCCGAGGTCATGCGGCACGACGCGAGGAAGCCGGCGAGCGACCTGCGGCGCGAAACCGACGTCGACCGCCTGCTGCTCGACGCGGGCATCCGGCCGGGGGATCCGTCGCTCTACCCGAACCATGCCCCGGGGATCGAGTGACCATGAGGTGCACGACGAGGTCAGAGCCCCGATGACCGGCATGCGGCGCCTCGAGTCGCACGGCATCTCGCTGCTCGTGCCCGTCGGCTGGGAGGCACGGTTCACGGGTCCCGCGGCACGGCTCGACGACGGCGGGCACGCACAGCCGTACCTGCACGCGGGGAACTTCGCGCTCCCCGCGATCCGGGCACCGTTCGGCGGGGGCGTCGTCGGCGAGTTGGCGCCGCCCCACGTCTTCGTGGCGCTGCTCGAGTACGCGCCCGAGGGCGCCACGACGCCCCTGTTCGGCTCGCACGGCGTCCCGGTGCGCCTGGAGGCGAGCGACTTCTCCGCGTCGACGCTCCAGCGGTCGCTGCGAGGCCAGGCTGGGTGCCAGCGGTTCTTCCACGCCGCGGACCGGGCGTTCTGCCTCTACGTGGTCCTCGGCGGACGAGCGGCGTACCAGCGCGGGTTGGACGACGTGAACGCACTGCTGTGGAGCACGCGTGTCCACGCGGTCTCGGTGACGTCATGAAGGTCACGCCGACGCTGTCGACGGCGTCCGACGCGGTGCTGCGGGGGATCTCCTGCGCGCTCGGTGGTGCGACGTGGTCACGCCGGTCGTTCCTCGTCCGCACGTCGCTGCTCGGCTCGGCCCTCGCGATGGATCCCGCGCGCTTCGCGCTCGAGCCCCGCACCGCGTACGAGGCCGTGTGCGGCCCGGAGGCGGACTGCAGCGGCGGGTTCACGGCCTTTTGCTGCACGATTCAGCGCGGGGCGAACGTCTGCCCCGAAGGCACGTTCGTCGGCGGGTTCTGGAAGGCGGATCGCTCCGCGTTCTGCAGGGACGCGGCGCGCTACTACGTCGACTGCAACGGCAACGCCGGGTGGCCGTGGCACTGCCACTGCCCGGACACCGCCTCGTGCGACCGCCGCCACGTCGCGTGCGTGCAGTTCCGCTACGGCAACTGCAACCTCGAGATCCCCGAGCACTACGGGAGCCCCGTCGTCTGCCGGGTCGTGACGTGCACGCCGCCGTGGGTGTGGGACGAGTCGTGCACGACGACCTCGTTCACCGACCAGTTCACCGTGGACCAGAGCGCGCCGTGCCTCCCTGACCCGTGGCCCTCGAAGATCATCATGCAGTGGTCCGACCTGGGCGGACCGGGAAGCCCGCTCGGCCCGCAGGTCGGACGTGTCGAGCGCCTGCCCTTCGGCAACGGCACGTGGGCGACCTTCCGGTACGGTGCGATCTTCGACCTCGCCTGGGGCGGGGTCAGGTTCGTCGAGGATCCGGTGTGGGCATCGGTTCGGGGGCGGACCGGATCGACGCCCACGAGCATCGGCTATCCGCTCCAGGACCGCGTCACGCTGCATGAGGGCGACGGCTGGGCCCAGGCATTCGGGCACCGGCGAGGGTCCGGCGTCGACGAGCTGGCAGTGGCCGTCGGGAGCCCGGCCCTGGGCACCCACGTCGTCACCCAGCCCGTGCTCTCCAAGTGGCGAGCGCTCGGCGCGCAAGGCGGCGTGCTCGGCTACCCCTCCCGCGACACCCGTTCGACCTCGGACAAGACGAGCTCGTACGGCTTCTTCTCGAAGCTCGCGCACGGTCGCCTTGTCTACCGCGGGGCGATCTACGCCAATCCGGTCGTCGGCGCGCACTGGCTTCGCGGGGCGATCCTCGAGCGCTACCTCGAGCTGGGTTCTGAGGCCGGCCCGCTCGGCTACCCCGCGTCCGACGAGTTGCACGCCGGCGCCTCGGGCGCCACGTACAACGACTTCTCGGTGATCGACTCGTCGAGCGTGGTGTCTCGCGGGGCGATCTACTCGACCGTCAAGTTCGGCGCGCAGCCTGTCTACGGCCCGATCTACGAGAAGTGGGTCGTGCTCGGTGCGGAGCACGGCGCGCTCGGATTCCCGACGGCCGCTCCCGTCGCGACGTCCGACGGCCAGGCGAGCTACGAGAGGTTCAGCCCGCTCACCGGCGCGAAGGTGAGGACCGGGGGCGGCATCGTGACGTCAAAGGTCTTTGGGACCCACTCGCTGCTCGGGACCTTCTATGGGGCGTGGCGGGACGATGAGGAGGGCCCGCGCCTGCTCGGCGTCCCCGTCGCCGACGAGGTCGACCCCGTCATCGGCGGCGTGGCGCTTCGCTCCCAGCAGTTCGCCACCGGCGCGCTCTTCGACAGCGCGGTGGGTCGCGGCTGCGTCCTGTACGGGCCGATCCTCACGACGTACGCGCAGCGAGGCGGACCGGCGGGCTCGCTCGGCCTGCCCACCTCCTCGGTCATCGTCGAGGGCAACGGCGACGAGCAGGCGACGTTCCAGTTCGGCACGCTGACCTACGTGCCTGGCCAGGGGGTCTCTGGATGACCGCGCGACCAGTCGAGGCACGATGAGCATTGCGGTTGGCCTCACCTTGACCGCCGCGCTGCTCGCGGCCGGAGCAGGCGTCGCGAAGCTCGCGAGCCCACGGACTGCGGTCGAGGCGATGCGGGCGGTTCGACTCCCCGCGAGCGACACGCTGGTCCGCGCCGCGGCGCTCGCCGAGGTCGCACTCGGTGCGCTCGTGCTCGCCACTGACGGGTGGCTCGCGAGGCTGGCCCTCGCGCTTGCCTACCTGGGCTTCGCCGCCTTCTCGATCGTCGCGATCAGCGCGGGGCGTGCGGAACCGTGCGGGTGCTTCGGGCGCAGCGGCTCGGTGATCGGCTGGCGCCACGTGGTCACCGACCTGGTGCTCGCGGCCGGACTCGTCACTGCCGCTGCGGGCAACGGACCGTCGGCGGCGCGACTCGTCCGGCTGTCGCCGTCACTCGGCGCAGGGTCGATCGCCGTGGCGTTCGTCGCGGCCCTGCTCGCCGCGTCGTTCCTCTCCGGACCGATGGCGCGCGCGCGCCCCGAGATGGCCGATGCCTGAGCTCGTCGGCACGCTCGTGGTGGCGACGAGCTTGCTCGTCCTCGTCGTGCGCGACCTGCTCGTCGCACACGGTGCCGTCGTCCGCGCGTTGGAGAGCACCGCGGCCGACGATGCGCCGATGCTGGAGGACACCTCGACGTAGCGGCGCTGGCCGGGGCCCCGTGGGCGCTCAGGCCGTGGGGACCGCGAACTCGTCGAGGATGTCCGATGCCTCGGTCGGGACGACCACCTCGAGCCAGGTCGCGTCGGCGAGGATCACGAGGGAGAACTCGAAGAAGCCGCAGCACGCCTTCTCGCGACGCGCGAGGTCGACGGCACGCGGCACGGCGCCCTCGAGGTCGGGGTCGAGTCGGAGGCGGAGTCGCTCGTTCGAGACCCGCTCGCGCTCGACGACGACCTCTCGCTGGAACGAGCGCCACTCGGCACCCCGCTCGGCTCGACCGGGAGCGTCGAGCGTGCACGCGATCGGTATCTGCACGAACGGCACGATACCGGCGTCACCCGAGCGCGGGGCCGCTCGAGCCGTCGCTCGCGACGGGCCGATACGGTGCAGCGAGACGGGTTCGCGCGGAGGTACGCATGGTCGACCAGATACTCCAAGGACAGCCGGTGCTCGACGAGGCGGCCGGCCGGTACGTGTTCGTCGAGGAGGGCGCGACCGCGGTGCTCACCTTCGAGATTTCCGGCGAGCGGCTCGTCATCGAGCACGTCGTGGTGCCCGACGAGATCAGCCGGCGGGGCATCGGGGGCGCGCTGGTCGCCGCGGCGGTCGCTCGTGCCAATGGCGAGGGACGCACGGTCGTGCCGCGGTGCCCCTTCGCGCGCCGCTGGCTGCGCAGCAATCCTTCGGTGGCGAGCGCCACGACCATCGAGTGGCAGCCGGGGTCGCGGTCGTGACCGCGACCTGTACGCACCTTGACGGCGTGGACCCCGCCCCGACGCCGCGGCCCTCGGCAGGCTGCAGGGAGTGCCTCGCTTCGGGCGGGAGCTGGGTGCACCTGCGGCTCTGCCTCGGGTGCGGCCACGTCGGCTGCTGCGACAACTCCCCGGGCAGGCACGCGACGGGCCACTTCGGCGACGAGGGACACCCGCTCATCCGCTCCTACGAGCCGGGCGAGGACTGGTGGTGGTGCTACGTGGACGAGACTGGATTCGACGTGGACGGGGCCCCGCCGGCACCGTCACATCCGTGAGATCACCGAAGAGAGGGCATCCATGACTGACGAGGACATCCTGCACCGGATCCGGAATCTGGTGGACGAAGAACAGGCGCTCCGCCAGTCCGGCGAGGCGCGGGACCCCGAGCGGCTCGCCCACCTCGAAGCGTCGCTCGACCAGTGCTGGGACCTCCTGCGCCAGCGCCGCGCACAGCGCGAGTTCCACCGCGACGCGTCGGCCGCGTCGTCCCGCGACGTCGAGACCGTCGAGCACTACCAGCAGTAGGGGCTGGCGGCTACTTCTTCGTGAACTCCTGCACCCAGTCGACCTCGAAGGACGCGGGGGCGGTCGGGCACTCCGGCATGATGCCGCAGAAGGTCTGCGACTGGATGTCGAGGGTCATCGGGCCCGTGGGGATCGCGCGCGACGACCTGACCTTTCCCCAGATGAAGCCGTCGACAGTGAACATGAGTGTCGTGGGCGTCCAAAAGACGCCCCAGGTGTGCCACTGCTTGAGGTTGACCAGTGCGGTGTGCTCTTTGGTCTTGTTCTTCGTCGTGAAGTGCACGGTCCACGTCGAGCTCAGGGGGTGGGCCGAGGACTCATTGAAGTCGACCTCGGGGGGCCACACGTGCGCGACCGGCCAGAGCAGCTCGACGTCGTCGGGGCCGGCGCCGACCGACTTCGAGCGCACGAAGAAGGCCCCGTGCGTGCGAGGCGCACCGCACTGGCAGATGCCGCCCGTTGCCCAGGACTTGCCGCGGCTCGGGTCCCGATAGGTCTTGATCTGCACGACACCTCCGTGCACCACCACGTGCGACGGCTCGAAGTAGCCACTCGGGTCGCCCCCTGGAACGCCGCTGAACTTCTCCCATCCCCACGGGAGACGCGAGCCGGTGAAGTCACTGCAGTACGCCAGGGAGTAGCCGGGGACTGCGTTCGCCGCAAGCGGGGCGAGGCGCGAGGGCTCGCTCGACGATGGCGTGTGCGGGGAGCAGGACACCGTCGTCGTCCTCGACACGGTGCTCTTGGTGGCCGAGGCGCTGGCAGCGTGGGGGAGCGTGACGGTGAGTGCGACGAGCAGGGTGCCGACGAGCGCGATGCGACGGGACATGGCAGCGGTCCTCCTAGAAGTGGCGGGGGACGTCGGGCAGCAAAGTCGGCTCCACGATCCCACTGGCGGGCGGTGGCGAACTGGTCTCTCGAGGCCAACACCCTCGCAGAAGAGCGACGGGCGCGAACGGGTGACGATACCGAGGGTCGGTCCCTCGCGCACGTCGGCCTGCGCGCTGGGGTGCCGAGGGAATCGAAAGAATGTTCTGAGCGCAATCGCCCAGGCTGTGAAGCCGAAAGCCGACCGGCCCACGCACCCCACTCGCCTCGCCTCGCGACGTCCGCAGAACGCCATGAATTGCACGGCCCGTGGACCCTCGAGGACACGACCTCGGAGGGGTGCTCGCAGCGACCAGCGGGTACGGCGTACTCTCCACCGAATGCGATGCGGACGAAAGGCGCGAGCGGTCGTCGCCGGGGTCGGTCTCTCGCTCGTCGTGTCGGCCGGCTTGGCCTCGGCGTCGCCCTACACGACGGTCAGCAGGCTGCCGGGCGTGCCCCCGGTGCTGGCATGGATCCTGCACTCCTCGAGCACGACGTCCCTGAGCTCCTCGCTGCAGGGCGAGCTCCCCGCCGAGCCGAAGTCGATGTTCTGGGGCGACAGCTGCGACACCGGCCCGGGTGGATCGTCGACGGCGACGGCGTGCGCGTTCGGGGACACGACCGCGACCCAGACCGTCGTGCTCTACGGCGACTCCTTCGCGCTGCAGTGGGTCCCGGCCCTCAGCCAATTGGCCGACGCCGATCACTTCAAGCTGCTCGTCTTCGTGCGCATCGGCTGCCCGTTCGCGGACAAGTCGGTGCGGGACTTCCTCGGCTCGGTCGACACCGGTTGTCTCTCCTTCAGGGGCAACGTGGTCACGGCGATCAACGGGCTGCGACCGGCTCCCCAGGTCGTGCTCGCCGCCGAGGACTTCTACCGCACCGCACCTGATGGCTCCTCCATCTCGTCGAGGCAGTGGGCGGCCGCCGTCGGGCACACGCTGCGCCAGCTCGCCGTGCACCGCTTCCCTGTCGGCGTGATCGTCGGGCTCCCCGCCGCGAAGGTGGATCCGAGTCAGTGCCTTTCGGCGCACGCGAGCGACGTGCAGGCGTGCGATACCCCGCTCCACGAGGCGTTCGCCAAGCCCGCCGACATGAAGATCACCTCGGCGGTCCGGGGGTCGCACGCCTTCGTGGTCAACGTCTCGATGCTCCTGTGCGGGAACTCGTGCCCGGACGTCCTGCACAACACGCTGGTCCATGCCGACCGCTGGCATCTGTCCGCTGCCTACGTCCAGTCGCTTGCCCGCTCGTTCGGGTCGCTGGTCGGGTGCATCGGGAAGCGCGCACCGCGCGGGCTCGCGCCCGCGGGCGGCGTGCTCTCGAGGCTCCTCGCACCAACCGGGCGGCCGATCACCGCGGCCTGCAAGGCGGCGATCAACGCACCGTTCAATCTCTGAGCTCAGCGCGCCGGCGCGAGCCGCCTCGAGACGAGCAGGGCGGCGGTCGCGGTGGCGTCGAGCGGGACGCCATCGTGCGGCCCATCTGCAGCAGGCAGTCGACCTGGGCGTCGCTCTCCACGCCCTCGGCGATCGCTCTGAGCCCGAGGGTCCGCGACAGGTGCACGATCCCCTGGGCCGAGTCCGCCGTCCTCGAACCAATCGGGTGCCCGATGACCTCGACCAGGCGCCAACTCGTCGCCCACGCGGATGCGAAGCTCGAGGCTGTTGCCGACCTCTCTGCCCTGCACGGACTCGAGCGAGAGCAGCGCGAGCTCGAGGTCGTCGGGGTGGACGAAGTCGGTCGCAGAGACGCCGATCGCCTCATAGAGGGAGCGTCCGAACAGCGACTCGGCGGCGGCGTTCGCCCAGACCAGCGTGCCCACCGAGTCGAGCACGACGACGGTCTCGGGCAGCTCTTCGAGGAGGCGAGCGAACCGCTAGTTGCTCGACGTGTGCTCATCCAGCGCGTCAATCATCCGGCCCGCGCCTGAAGCTGGGGCTCGACGAGGAATCGTCTGAGGACGGCGCCCTGCACGCACCGGCGAACCGTAACGTGCGAGATCTTGGATCCCTAGGGAATGAGCAATTGTTGCGCAGCGTGACCGTGATGTCCGCGCCAGTTGTGACGTCGACGTCGCCCGCGTGGCGCGCCGCGATACGTCGCTAGCTGGCAGCAACGAAGATGCAGAACGGATGGCCCGCTGGGTCCGCGTAGACGCGGAGCGCCTCGTCGGGATCCTCGGAGCGGTCATCGAGCAGGCGTCCGCCAAGTTGCATGACTCGTTCGTGCTGATCGTCCAGGTCCGCCTTCGAGGCGACCGCGAGGTCCAGGTGCAGCTGCTGGGGCCGCTCGCCCGTCGGCCAGGTCGCGCCAGCCAGCTCGTCCACCTCTTGGAACGCGAGTGCGCCGGCGTCGGACTCGAGGACCAGCCAGTCAAGCTCGGACCCTGCGTCGCCGGACGGCTCGTCGCCGGCACGGTACGCGAACCCGAGCAGCTCTCGATAGAACTCGGCGAGCCCCCGAACGTCAACGGCGTCGAGGACCACCTGCACGAGCCTCGGGTAGGCGGCGCTTGGCATCGGACACCCCCTGGAGTCGGACGCCCAGCATTGCCATGTCCCGCCCCTCGCGCAAGGTCGACCCGCAGCGGACTGTCGTCGAGCCTTGCGCCACGCCGGTACTGTCCACGAGCCGAAGCATGCGACGACCGCGAGCTCGCACTCGCGTCCGCGTCGACGCCGAACAGTCAGGTGGACAGCATGGACAACACGACGCACGACCTCGCCGGCAACACCGTGTGGCGGATGGGCTTCGGCGCGATGCAACTCCCAGGGCCAGGCGTGTTCGGCCCGCCGAGGGATCGTGACACTGCGGTCGCCGTGCTGCGCCGCGCCGTCGCGGCGGGCGTGAACCACATCGACACCGCCCAGTTCTACGGCCCCGACGTCGCGAACGACCTGATCCATGACGCGCTGCACCCGTATCCCGAGGACCTGGTGCTCGTCTCGAAGGTCGGGGCGACGCGGGACGCGACGGGCTCGTGGCTGCCCGCGCAGCGACCCGAGGAGCTGCGAGCCGGGGTGCACGCGAACCTCAAGTCGCTCGGCCTCGAGTCGGTGCACGTCGTCAACCTTCGCCGTCACCCCGGGTCGGTCGTGCCGCTCGACGAGCAGCTCGACGCCATGATCGAGCTGCGCGAGGAGGGGTTGATCGGCGGCATCGGGCTCAGCAGCGTCACGCTCGACGAGTACCGGCTCGCGCGCTCGCGCACCGAGATCGCCTGCGTGCAGAACGCGTTCAACCTGGCGGACCGCTCCGGGCAGGACGTGCTCGACGCGACCCGGGACGACGGCGTCGCCTACGTCCCGTTCTTCCCGCTGGGCTCGGCGTTCAACGCCGAGAATCCCGTCCTCGGCGCCGCGTCGGTCACCGGGGCCGCCCGACGACTCGGCGTGACGCCCGCCCAGGTCGCACTCGCGTGGCTGGTGCACCTCGCCCCCAACGTGCTGTTGATCCCCGGCACGTCCTCGCCGTCGCACCTCGAGGAGAACCTCGCCGCGGCCGAGGTCATCCTCGACCAGGCTGCGCTCGACGAGATCGGGTAGGCCACCGGCTCATCCCGTCGGCGAGCCAGGAGCGCCGTGACGCAGGTCGTTCAGGCGACGTCTCGGTGGAACGTGTAGGCGAGCCCGACGGGAGCGAACCCAGCACGGCCATAGAAGTTCTTCGGCCAGTCGTTGTCGTCCGCGATGATGTAGACGAACCCTGGTCGCAGGTCCCACGCCCTCCGGACCGCCTCTGCGAGGAGGGCTCGAGCGAGCCCCTGGCCACGCGCCGAGGGTGACGTGTAGACGTCTTCGACCCACGCGATGCCGTCGATCGATCGGAGCTTGGTCACCGCGAGCGGGGTCTCGGCGACGACGACACCGAGCCTGGTCTCGTCGAAGAGGGCGCCTTCGAGCCGGTTGTACTCGGTCACCTGGTCGAGGGCGTCGGTGGCCATCCCATCGCGCTCCTCGAGCAGCCACTCGCGCATCAGGGCCAGCATCTGGGCCTCGCTCAGCTCGACGACCTGGCTCGTGTCGATCCCCCGGGCGACCGGGCGGGTCATGGCCATGACCACCTCGCGCTCGGACTGCCAGCCCGCGGCGACCAGCTCGTCGACGAGCGCAGCCCCACGCTCGCCGTCGATGACGACATGACGGAACTGCAGGCCGTCCTGGAACCGATCAGCGAGCGCGACGACCTCGCCAGCGGTGGTCGGCCCGACGATCCGGACCTGATTGAGCGTCCAGACCTGGGGGAGCGACCTGGTTCGGGCGGCGAAGCCGTGCTCGAAGTCCTCGACCCGCTCGGCGAGCGCGGTCAGCGTCCGTCGAGTGAGCCCGAGGACCTGCTCAGAGATGTCCGTGGCCCCTGGGGCGTCACCGTCAGCGTTCGACATCGCGCAAGGTTAGGTCGGCGCTCGCCGCGATCGGCCATGACGGCCGCACTCGGCGGCGGCGCTCGCGGGTCGGCCGAGCCGCGTCAGTCGAAGAGGTCGGGCTGCTCTCGCGAGATCCGGTCGAAGAGGGGCTGGAAGCTGAACCAGCCCGCAAGGTGCGACCCGACCTGCGTCCTCGTCAGGCGTGCCATGTCCGGGCTGATCTGGACCGGTGTGCCTGCCGAGGACGCGAGGAGCTGCGCCTGGCACGAGCGCTCCATCGTGATGAACCACCACGCTGCCTCCTCGACGGAGTGTCCGACGGTCAGCAGCCCGTGGTTCCGCAGGATCGCGGCCTTGTTCTCGCCGAGGGCGTGGGCGATGCGCTTGCCCTCCTCGAGGTCGAGGACCACGCCCGTGTAGTCGTCGAAGACCGCGTGGTCCTCGTAGAAGGCGCAGACGTCCTGGGTGATCGGATCGAGCAGGAGCCCAAGCGACGACCAGGACTTCCCGTAGACCGAGTGGGCGTGCGCCGCGGCGACGACGTCGGGGCGTGCCGCGTGAATCTGCGAGTGGATGACGAACGCCGCGGTGTTCACGGGCTTGTCGCCTTCAACGACCTCGCCGAGGTGATTGACCAAGATCAGATCCGAGACGCGGATGTGCCCGAAATGGGTGCCAAAGGGATTCACCCAGAAGTGGTCGAGCCGCTCTGGGTCCCGGGCCGTGATGTGCCCGGCGATGCCCTCGTCAAAACCGAACCTCGAGAACAGTCGGAATGCCGCCGCGAGCCGCTGCTTTCGGTGAAGGCGCTCCTCGTCGGGGGAGTCGAAGTTCATCTTCGGGATCGAAGGGTCAACGAACGGCATCGCGCCTCCTCGGCCAGCTGCGGGTGTCGTGCACGTGGATTGGGTGTACTCACCACGCTACCGGAGGGTTGCCCGTGACCCAGGGGGAGCCGGCGCCCGTCGTGATCGGCCGTGAACAGCCATGCCGTCGCTCCTGGGGCACGGTGCCCCGGCGGCGCTTGCCGACCGCTCGAGACGCCGTGGCAGCGCGGTGTCGTCGTGTCCCCGCGGTGCATCCGCGCGGTTCGAGCTGGCTGGCTGGGCTCAGCGAGGCGCCGCGACGGGTTCGGAGAGGGTCGACGGCAGCGCGACGACGCGCAGGTCGACCAGCACGTGGATCAGGATCGCGGGCGCCAGCGTGCCGGTGAGGAGCGTGATCCAGGTGAAGAAGCCGCCGATGAGCCCGGTGAGCACGACGCCTCGCGGCCCCTGGTAGAGGTGGGCGATGCCAAAGCAGATCCCGATGACCACGACGAGGAGAGCCGACCCGGCGCTCGGGTGCAGCCACCTGACGTAGGCGATGCCGAACCCCCGATACAGGACCTCCTCGCAGATGCCGGCCGTGACCGCCACCAGGGCAAAGGTCAGTCGCTCGACGCGCGTCCGGGGAATGATCGCCACGAACCCCCCGAGCTGGCGCCGGAAGCGGTCGATCTGGCGCTCGTTGCCTCGCCAGAGCACGATGAGCGAGGCGCCCAGCGCGAACGCAGCGACGCCGACGTACAGGACGATGAGCTGCGTCGCGTCTGGTTGCAGGTGTTGGAGCGTGAGCCTGATCGACGCGGGACCCCGCCCGGCGAGCGCGCCGATGACCGCGACGACTCCGACGGCGATCCAGGAAGTCGCGATCCCGCGCAGGTAGAAGCGCCGTCTCGCATCGGGGTTCTTCTCGAGCTCGACGAGGAGCCGCCGGTATCGTTGGCGACCCCGGAGCGGCTGGACGGCGACGAGGAGCACGACGAGCATCGTCGCGACGACGGCTGCGGTCGTCTGCGCCATCGAGTGGACGCTATCCCTGGGGCGTGCGGGACCCCGGCGTCACGCCCGCCCCGGCCCGGGTGCGCCACGTGCACTGAAAACAGCGGTTTGTCGCCAACTCGAGCTCACGCGAGTCCCGACTCGCGAGCAACCTCGCGAGGCGTGGCATCAGGACTAGGTTGGGCAATTCGCACGAGCGTTGTGACTCGCGCCCCGGCCCCCGGCGCCCACCGCACTCGGACAGACCGAGACGAGATGCCGTGACGGCAACGACCATCGAGAGCACGCACGGCGACTTCCGAATCCTTGCCACGCAGATTCGCCGAGCCGGCCTGCTCGAATACCGGCCCGCCTACTACGGCGTGAAGATCGGCTTTACGGTCCTCGCGTTCGCACTCGGCTGGTTCGGGCTGTTCCTCGTCGGCAACTCGTGGAGCGCGCTCGGGATCGCGGCGTTTCTCGGCTTCATGTTCACCCAGCTCGGCTTCGTGGGCCACGACGTCGGCCACCAGCAGGTGTTCCGATCCCGGCGCGCCAACTGGCTCCTCGGCCTCGGTGTCGGCAACGCGCTGATCGGGCTCAGCTTCGGCTGGTGGGTCCCGAAGCACAGCGCGCACCACGCGAACCCCAACACCGTCGGGCTCGACCCCGACCTGGACGCCGCACTCGTTCCCGCGCGACCTGGTGCCGAGGATATGCCGATGCACGGCGTCGCCGCGGCGTTCGCACGCTGGCAGGCATGGCTCTTCTTCCCCCTGATGCTGCTGCGCAGCACCGGCCTCCACTTCTACGGGATCCAGCGGCTCTTGAAGAACCGGGACCGTGCGGCAGCCGTGGAGGCGTCACTGATCGCGCTGCACGTCGGGCTCTACCTCACGATCGTGCTGTGGGTGCTCTCACCGCTCAAGGCGCTCGCCTTCATCGCGGTGCAACAGGCGATCTTCTCGGTGTACCTCGGCGTCAGCTTCGCCCCCAACCACAAAGCGATGCCCGTCATCGACGCCGGCGAGGAGATGAGCTTCGCCCGGCGCCAGGTGTCGACGTCTCGGAACATCGCCGGCGGCCCGCTGACGAACTTCATGCTGGGCGGCCTCAACTACCAGATCGAGCACCACCTCTTCCCCTCGATGCCTCGACCGAACCTTGCTCGGGCGCAGCGCATCGTCCGCGCCTTTTGTATCGAGGGTGGTCTCGGCTACTGCGAGGACACGCTCACCGCCACGTTCCGCCAGGTGCTCCGCCAGCTGCAGGCCAATGCGCTGCCCACGGCCTAGCGGCACGACGAGCACGGCGGGGCCGGTTCAACTGTCGGGGTCGCGAGACTCAGCGACGCGTGCTCCGCGTCGTGAGAGACCCAAGAGGTACTCGCGACGATCGCGCGGGTCCGGACCCGACCTCGGTCGGGTTGGCACGGCGCCTCGCACCCGCTCGTAGCCGTCGAACTCGAACTCAGCCACGCCGTCGCCCTGGGTGAGTGAGGGGAGGCGTCGCTGCAGCTCGTGGATGCGGCCCGCGGGAATGTCACCGAGGAGTGTCGTCATGCCGCCGGCTGCCGCCTGAGCGGTCGTGCGGGCGCGGAGTCGCTTCAACGTCGGGGTGACCACGTCGAGCGTCGACGTGGGCGCCTCGATGCTGAATCGGTGGATCGGCTCGCACACCTCGGTGCCGGACTCGCGCATGGCGGCGGTGACCACGAGCGGGGTGAGCTTGCGGTAGTCCTCGCCGGTGCTCGACATGCTCTTGTTGAATCGCTGGTGGCCGAGGCCGTGCTTGCCGAGATAGCCCGCATGGGTCATGGTGATCCTGCAGTCGATCACCTCCCACCCGAAGAGGCCGTGTCGCATCGCCTCGCGCACGGTGTCCTCGACCGCGCGGAAGAACGCGATGGGCATGAGGCCCAGCACGCCTGGCTCACGGTCGTAGGCGACGCCCGTGTCGGACGCACCAGGCTCGACGCGCAGCCCGACGGTGGCGAGGAACGGATTCGGCGCGACGCCCAGGAACTCGGCGGCCGAGCCGGTCCCGAGCAGGCGCTCGACGTAGATCGTGGTCGTCTCGCGGAACGACACGTCGAGGTCGAAGTCCATGGCGAGGCGTGCCTGCAGCACTTCCTTTTGGACCTCGCCATAGAGGGAGACCGCAATCTCGTCTCGGGACTCGTCGAATCGAAGGTTGATGAGGGGGTCCTCTTCTGCGAGCCGCTCGAGGGCGGCGTGGAGCCGCGTGCGGTCGACTCGCCGTGACGCGAGCACCACGGTCTCGAGGGTCGGCGGCGCGAAGTGCTGGACGATGCGTGGGGCTGCCGACGCGCCGATCTCGTCGCCGACGCGGATGCCGCGCAGCCCCCACACCTTGCCGATCTCGCCGGCGACGAGTGACGTCGAGGGAGCGTCGCCGCCGACTGCGCACGCTCGGATCGACGTCACCGTGCCGGATCGTGCCTGCCCGAAGTGGACGCGCTCCCTGAGACGCATGGTGCCGGCGCGGACCCGGACGTAGACGAGCTGCTCACCGCGCATACCTCGCTCGACCTTGAAGGCCCTCGCGTCGAGCGCCAGCCCGTGGTCGCTGTCCGCCTCGCCGAGCAGTCCGGCGATGCCGTCCATCAACGCGTCGAGCCCTGCGCCGGTGATCGCCGATCCGAAAAAGACGGGGTAGACGAGCGAGCGTCGGGTCTGGGCCGTGAGCTGCTCGGCGAGATCGGGCACCGAGAGGCGTGCTGCTGGCGTGACCAGCGCCAAGAAGATGCGATCGTCGTGCTCGGCCAGCACCTCGGCGAGCCGACGCCACGCCGCGTCGTCATGCTCGGCCCACGACTCGAATCGAGCGTCCCTCGTGCCCAGGCCGACGGTCGATCCCATCGCGACGATCGAGTTCGTCAGCCGGGTCTCGATCTCGCGGAGCACCTGCTCGGAAGCAGCGCCCGAGCGGTCGATCTTGTTGACGAAGATCAGCGTCGGGACCTGCAGTCGCCGGAGCGCACGCATCAGCACTCGCGTCTGTGGCTGGACCCCCTCGACCGCGGAGACCACGAGGATGCAGCCGTCGAGGATGCCGAGCACGCGATCCACTTCGGCGATGAAGTCAGGGTGGCCCGGGGTGTCGACGAGGTTGATCGTGAGCTCGCCGATGGCGAAGGTCGCCACGGCTGAGCGGATCGTGATCCCGCGCTGGCGCTCGAGGGACATCGAGTCGGTCTGCGTCGTGCCCTCGTCGACGCTGCCGAGCTCGGCGATGCAGCCCGCTGCGAAGAGGAGGTGCTCTGAGAGCGTGGTCTTACCGGCGTCGACGTGCGCCAGGACACCGAGATTGAGAGTTCGAGACAAGCGTCATTCCCCTTGAAGTCGTCGTGCACTTCGTCCTGGAAACGAACGCTGTTCTCATCTCACCTCCTTGTCCTCACGCACATCGTAGTGACGCAGCCGCGGGCGACGGGGCGCACCGCTCAGCCGTCATTGCCCGACGCAACCAGTGGATACTGATCGCTCCGCGAGCCACGCTCGACACCGCTCCCCGGCGACGAGCGAGGGAGGGCGATGCGGGGGGGCTCGAGAGTTTTCGGCTCCACCTTGCAGGTGCGTGCTTCGCCCTCATCACGAGCATCGCGACCCTGGCGCGTCCTTTGGACGGCCGCGCGTGTCCTATGCGTGGCACATCCTCGACACGGCACCGACGCCCGGCATCAAGGATGGATTGGCGAGATGACCCAGCGCCACGGAGTGCCTCCGGGGATGACCACCCCAGCGGCGATGGCATCGTCGCTGGCCCGGCAACGGCGGGGTCACGTGGACGCCCGAGCGGTGCCCGCCAACGCGTCGGTTGTCACCGCCGTCAACTGTCCGAGCGCGATCGCCTGCTGCGCGGTTACGTGGAACGGCCCAGGGCTCCGGCGGACTCACGACCTCGGGCCTACAGACCCACAAGGGCCTGGACAGCGGCGTGACGTGGCATCGGATCTGCGTCGACACGCTCCGAGGGCTCGCTCACGAGGGCGCTGCTGCAGACGATCTCGTGCCCCACGGTCCCGGGACGAGGTCGAGTCTGCCGCTCGCGCTGCAGTTAGCGTGGCGCGAATGGGCGACCTGCACGATCTGAGCATGCTCGAACAGGCAGCGGCGGTGCGCGACAGAACCGTCTCAGCGGTCGAGCTCGTCGACCACTACCTCGAGCGGATCGACCGTCTCAACGACGACGTCGGCGCCTTCGTGTACCTCGACGCTGACCTGGCCCGCGAAGGTGCGCGCGCCGCGGATCGGGCAGTCGCCGACGGTGCGCAGCTCGGGGCGCTGCACGGCGTGCCGACGGGCATCAAGGACCTGTACATGACCGCCGACATGCCGACCGGCTTCGGAACCGGGGCGTTCCCGCCGATGGCGGGAGGATTCGACGAGGCGTTCGTCGCCAAACTGCGAGCGGCGGGAACGATCAGCCTCGGCAAGACAGCGACGCCGGAGTTCGGCGCGCCTTGCTACACCGAGCCCGAGGGGCATCCACCGGCCCGAACTCCGTGGGACCTGTCGCGGTCTGCCGGCGGCTCGAGTGGCGGCGCTGGCACCGCAGTTGCCGCAGGGCTCCTTCCCGCAGCACCAGGGAGCGACGGCGGGGGGTCGGTGCGGATCCCCGCGAGCGTCAATGGGCTGGTCGGGATCAAGACGAGCCGCGGCCGCGTCTCGGTCGCACCGGGGAATCCGGACATCAGCGGGCTCGCGGTCCACGGGACGCTCGCACGATCGGTGCGCGACGCCGCCGCGTTGCTCGACGTCATGGCTGGGCCGACGACGATGGACTGGACGTGGCAGGCGCCGCCTCGAACAGGTACGTTCCTCGCGGCCTGCGATCTGGATCCGAAGGCCCTTCGCGTCGGGCGCTACATCACCCCGCCGCTCGCCGACGCCGAGGTGCATCCGGCGTGCGTCGCTGCCTACGAGCTGGCGTCGACATTGCTCGAGCGGCTCGGTCACAGCGTCGAGGACTACGAGAACACCTTCGGCGGCCCCGAGCTCGTGCGCAAGTTCGAGGACCTCTGGGCGGTCGAGTTCGCGTGCCTCCCGATTCCCGACGCCGTGACACCCGGTCTGCGGCCGCTCACGCGCTGGCTCCGAGAGCGCGGTGCGAGGTTGTCGGCGACCGAGGCATTTGGGACGCTCGGGGCGCTTCGGGCCAAGGCCCGAGAAGAGCTCGATCGGACGTCGACATTTGACGTCGTCCTCACCCCAACGCTCGCGCAGCCGCCGGCCAACGTGGGGGGCCTCCGCGACGACGCCGATCCTGCGCAGGACTTCGAGAATCAGAAGCGCTTCACGCCATTCACCGCCTTCTACAACCTGACCGGTCAGCCCGCGATGTCGGTGCCGCTGCACTGGACGAGCGAGGAGCTGCCGATTGGCATCCAGCTCGTGGGGAGGCCCGGTGACGAGGTGACGCTGCTCGCGCTCGCCGCGCAGCTGGAGGCCGCCGCGCCGTGGGGACATCGCACGCCGGCGTGCTGGTAGCCCGCGGTGGCTCGCGAGACCACTCGGCTCCTTGGCCAGGTCAGCGGGCACTGCCGGACACCAACACGGGCGTCCACGGCGTGTCGGCCCTCGGCACGGGCGTCGTCGGTGAGAGCGCGAGCGGGATGGGCGACAAGGGCACTTCCGACGAGGGCGGCTACGGGGTCTACGGCACCATCGACACCAGCCTCGGGTTTCTGAGATGGGCCAAGGGTCGGTCCCCGTTGCCCTACGGGGCCCGAGCGATTAGGTCCCTGCACGCCTGTTCGGGTGTCACGAAGTCCCACACGAACCCACGCGCAGTGAGGACCGCGGGCACCACTCGCTGGCCCACGAGGAGGAGGTCCGACATCTCTCCGAGCACGAGGCGCAGCAGCGCGGCGGGAGCGGGCACGATGCTTGGACGGTGCACGAGCCGCGCAAGTGTGCGCGCGAACTCGCGCTGGCGGATCGGCGTTGGCGCAACCGCGTTCACCGGACCGCGCATCGTGTCGCTGTCGATGCACTCGAGCAGCACGGCGACCTCGTCGTCGAGGTGGATCCACGACATCCACTGTCGGCCCGAGCCGAGTGGGCCCGCGGCGCCGAGCCGCGTTGCCCGGAGCAGCCGCGGGAAGGCACCCCCGTCACGTGCGAGGACGATGCCGGTGCGGACCTGCACGACCCGTGCGAGGTCATCGCCCCGCTGCGAGGCGGACTCCCATCGACCGCAGACCCCGGCGAGGAAGTCGGCGCCCTCTGGCGCGGTCTCGGCGACGGGAACCTCGGTGCTGCCGTAGTAGCCGATCGCGCTCGCGTTCACGAGGACGGGCGTCTCGTGACGAGCGAGGGCGTCGACGCACCGCCGAGTGACGATCACGCGGCTCGCATCGATGCGTCGCCGGCGATCGGCGGTCCACCTGCCCTTGCCGATGGGCTCGCCGGCAAGATTGACCAGCGCCTCGGCACCCTCGATCGCCGCATCGGGGAGCGGGCTTGTCGATGGATCCCAGCGCGTCGCGGTCGCGCCGCCGAGTCCAGCCGCGTGTCGACTCAACGCGACCACCTCGTCGCCGCGGGCGCGCAGCGCTGCGACCAGGTGCCGGCCGATTAGGCCGGTGGCGCCGGTGACAACAATCTTCTTCACGTTGGGTTCTCCGCTGCGCGCACCTCTTGACGGTACGTGGATGACGACACCAGCTCTCCGGGATGCGAGACGAGACCGACGAGGCTGCGGTCGTGGATCGCGAACCTCGTCGAACTCAGCGAATGGTGTGTCAAGTAGCGACGGACGCGGCTTCACTGCGTCATCGCGAGTAACCACTGATGGCCGGTTGACAAACTGTCCATTCATCTTTACGGTCCATTAGGGATTCCACACACCACCTGCCACGCGCAGCTTGCTGCGATGCGTGGCCCGACGTCGTTGCCGGGGGGCAATCATGAAGTTTCTGAAACTCGTACCGGTCGTGGGGCTGGCGCTCTCCGGACTGCTGGCTGCACCGGGCATCGCCGCTGCCACGACCTCGCCTGGGCACCACCACCACCACCACGGTCACGGTCACACCTACGTGTGCTCGGGCGGCGCCGTTCCGGCCGGCAACTACCGGTCGGTCGTCATCAAAGGCCTGTGTTACGCGTCAGCGGGCAACGTCTCGATTCGAGGCGACCTGAGCGTGGCCCCCGGGGCACTGTTCGACACGATCACTGCGGGCGACCCGACGTCGAGTCCGATCGTGCCCGCGACGGTCAGCGTCGGTGGCAACGTCGTCGTCGGGAAGGGCGGCGTGCTGCTGTTCGGCTGCTCGCCCAACATCACGTGCACGGCCCCGCCCGCCATCACGTACGACTCGATCCGCGGCAACGTGACGGCATACGGCGCGCAGGGCGTCGTGCTGCACTCAGCGTCCGTCGGCGGCAGCGTGTCGGTGATCGGCGGGGGTGGCGGCACGGCCGCGGACACCTGCAACTCCCAGGTCGCCGGCGCACCGCTGGTCACGAACCTCGAGCCGTGGTCGGAGGACCCGATCCTCAACTTCACGCCGGTGTACACCGACGTCGAGGACACCACGATCGGTGGGAACCTCACCGTCGTGGGACTGGACACGTGCTGGCTCGGCACGCTGCGCAACCAGATCCAGGGAAGCGCACGCTTCTTCCACAACAGCTTCGGGGACCCTGACGCGATGGAGGTCAACAGCAACTTCGTGCAGGGCAACATGGCCTGTGTGCACAACACGCCCGCCGTGCAGTTCGGTGACGGGGGATCTGGTACGAACCTCGTCGGCGGGCACGCCGTTGGTGAGTGCGGCTTCAAGGTGACGGCTCCGAACCCGGCGCCCGGCCCGGGCGTGACCGCTGGCGTCGCTGAGCACATCAGCGTGCCCCTGAGGAAGCTCTCGAAGTCCCACGGGACCACGACGTCGACGACCGAGGCAACCCTGCCATCGGTCACGACCAGCTCCGGCGACACGATCAGCGCGTCGATCAGTGACTTCACCATTTCCGGTGGGGGCCTCACGGGGACCGGCACCTACGACCCGACGAAGCCGCCGGGGGCCACTGGCGAGGCGGTCCTGGCCACGACGTTCCCCGATGGCTGGTCGACGTTCACCGCGTACCTCACGTGCGCGTGCAGCTTCGGCGGCCAGTCCGGGATGATCACGCTGCGTGCCTACGGCACGATCGCGCCGAGCGGCTGGCTCCAAGGGACGTTCCTCGTCTCGTCGGGTGGTGGTCCCGCGCCCGGCTCCCTGTCGACGCTTGCCGGCGGCGGCACGTTCAACAACCACGACGAGCCCTCGGGAACGCTGCGGATCAAGGAGTACCTCGCGATCATGTGAGCACGCGCCACGCGCGCGCCATGCGGTGCAAGGGCCGCGCCCTTCATTGGGCGCGGCCCTGCGGCATGCGCGGACAAGGCATTGGCGAGGGAACGGTGACCGCCGTGATGGCCAACGTCGGGTCGCACGAGCCGTCCAGGCCTACGTCTCGCGAGCAGCCACCATGTCGGTGTCGGGGACCGACCGCTCGTGCTGTCAGCGACGCCACGACGACGAGGCCGTTCGCCCCTTGGTCAGCCACCGGTGCCGGCAGTAGGGTCTGGCTGCCGCGAGGCGCGAAGCGAGGAGGTGTGATGTCCGATTTCGTGATGTCAATCGGCGGTTCGACGGCCGACGCAGAGGCAACGTTCGGGGTCATCAATCCGGCGACCGGCGAGGTGTTCGCACAGGCACCGGAGTGCTCGAGGTCCCAGCTCGACGCCGCGTTCGACTCGGCCCAGAGGGCCTTCGACGCGTGGCGGGACGACGAAGATCAGCGGCGCAAGGCGCTCCTCGTCATGGCGGACGTGCTGATGGGCTCCATCGGGGAACTCGCACCGCTGCTCACCTCCGAGCAGGGCAAGCCGCTCGCTGATGCGCAGTTCGAGGTGTTCGCCGCGGGCATGTGGTGCCAGTACTTCGCGAATCTCGAGACGCCTGCGCAGACCATCCAGGACGACCAGGACGCCTTTGTCCAGGTCGTGCGACGCCCGCTTGGCGTCGTGGCGGCGATCACGCCCTGGAACTTCCCGCTCATCCTCGCGTTCTGGAAGATCGCCCCCGCGCTGCTCGCCGGGAACACCCTCGTGATCAAGCCGTCGCCGTTCACCCCTCTCACCACCCTGAAGGCGGTCGAGCTTCTCCAGGACACCGTGCCAGCCGGCGTGCTGAGCGCCGTGAGCGGCGGCGACGACCTCGGTGCGTGGATGACCTCGCACCCCGCGCCGCGCAAGGTCAGCTTCACGGGCTCGATCGAGACGGGCAAGAAGGTCGCCCTCGCGGCCGCGCCCGACCTCAAGCGGGTGACGCTCGAGCTCGGGGGCAACGATCCAGCGATCGTGCTGGACGACGCAGACCCCGCGCTCGTCGCCAGGGCGATCTTCGCCGGGGCGTTCAACAACAACGGTCAGGTCTGCAGCGCGATCAAGCGCGTCTACGTCCCCGCGTCGATCCATGACGAGGTGGTCGACGCCCTCGCCGCGCACGCGAGGGCCACCAAGGTGGGGGACGGGACCGAGCCGGATTCCAAGCTCGGCCCCATCAACAACGCTCCTCAGTACGAGCGCGTGAAAGAGCTCGTCGCCGACGCCATCTCTGGCGGGGCGACCGCGGTCACCGGTGGCAGCGCCATGGACCGCCCGGGCTACTTCTTCGAGCCGACGATCCTGACGGGGCTAACCGACGCCACCCGCATCGTCGCCGAGGAGCAGTTCGGGCCGGCCCTGCCCGTGCTCGCCTACACCTCGCTCGACGACGCGATCGAGCGGGCGAACGCCACGCACTTCGGCCTGTCGGGATCGGTCTGGAGCGCAGATCCGGACAGGGCCGCGGCGGTTGCCGCCAAGCTCGAGTGCGGCACGGCGTGGATCAATACGCACCTCGCGCTCGGCCCCGCCCAGCCGTTCGGCGGTGCCAAGTGGAGTGGCATCGGCGTCGAGAACGGTCCGTGGGGACTCTCGGAGTTCACCGAGGTCCAGGCGGTCTACCGTTCGCGGACCGCCGACGACCTCAACATCGGCATTGCCGGGCTGGTCTCGTAGCGTCAACACCCGATCACGGTCAGCCATGGCGCAGCGCGAGTTCGAAGACGCCGTTGGCGCGCCTGCGGCTGGGTACGAGCTTGAGCAAGCGTGGGGTGGTGCCGTCTACGGACAGCCGCCGTCAGCTTCCGCGACGTGGGCACACGACCACGCGATCGTCGTCGACCGCGTCAAGCTTGACCAGAGCCTGTGTACCTCGCGCCCCTGGACGAGCCCCTCGGGACGGCTCGCCTCGCTGGTGGACCACGACGCCGCTCAGCCTCCGAGCGTCGTGACTCGGAGAGGCGGCCATGCCCTGTCGGTGGGCGCACGCCAGCTCCGCGATCGGCGTCACGGCCGATGCCGACCCGCGAGACATGGGCACTCCCAGGAGGCGACGCCTCGTTGCCGTGGCGGGTCGAGCCTGAGATGAGCTGGGGTGCTGAGAGGACGGACCTCGGCGACTGTCGTGGCATCGACGGGAGCCGTTGACGCTCTGGCAATCGGGGCATACCATCCGAACTGGGGTCGTCCGTGGGTGCAGCGGTCGTTCTGATCGCTTGTTGCATCGACCAGTCTCGGATGTTCAGGTGACGGACACGGAGAACGATGCATCACGTTCGAGGAGCTCGGCCAGTTTGGATGCAGGCTGCGGCCTCGCGAAGTAGAAGCCCTGGACTGCCTCGCATCCCAACCCCGTAATCGCCTCTAGCTGATCGAGGTCTTCCACCCCTTCGGCCACCGTGCAGAGGCCAAAGTCACCAGCCAGCGACTGGATTGCGCGAATCAGTCGGCCAGGCTCAGGGCGCGTGGCGACGTCGGTGACGAAGGATCGGTCGATCTTGATCGTGTCGACAGGAATCTCGCAGAGCAGGCTCAGTGAGGAGTACCCGGTCCCAAAGTCGTCGATGGCGATCTTCACACCGGAGCTTCTCAGTTCGGACAGCACGCGGAATGTGTTCGCCACATCCTCCATGATGGCGCTCTCGGTGAGCTCAAGCGTGAGACGACTCGCATCCAAGCCGGACCTGGTGAGAGCGTCGCGGACGGTGCCGAGGAGCAGTGGATCGCTGAGCTGGCGAGTCGACAGATTGACACTGAGGCCAAGGCTCTGGCCGCCGGCTACTCCCCGCGTCAAGACCTCGAACTCCTTGCAGGCGTGATGGAGTATCCAGGCACCGATCTGGACGATGATCCCCGAAGACTCGGCGACGCCGATGAACTCGTCTGGCATGACCAGGCCACGCACGGGATGGTTCCACCGGATCAGCGCCTCAGCGCCGACGATGGTTTCAGAAGGAAGGGTGACGATGGGCTGGTAGTACGCCTCGAACTCACTCTGGACGAGTGCCTGTCGCAGATCGCGCTCCATTTTCATGCGGTCGAGGATGGTCGAGTGCATGTCGGTGGAGAAGACCTCGTAGCGGCCCTTGTTCGCCGTCTTTGCGGCGTACATCGCCAGGTCGGCGTTTCGAATGAGATCCTCGGCGCTCTCAGTGCCAGTCTCATTGAGCGCCAACCCCATGCTGGCCGTCACGATGACCTCCGATGACTCGATGATGAAGGGCTGGGCGAAGGACTCGATGACGCGTTCGGCCGCTGCACTCGCATCGTGGCCGAGCGCGATTCCCTCGAAGAGCGCCGCGAACTCGTCGCCACCAATTCGTGCAATCACGTCGGCATCACGCAGGGTTGCTCGTAGCCTCTCAGCTGCCTGCTTGAGCAGCTCGTCGCCAAGCATGTGGCCATGGACGTCGTTGACGGTCTTGAACTCGTCCAGGTCGATGAAGAGCACGGCGAGTTCCGTGCCGGTCCGGCTCTGACGTCGGAGTGCCTGATCGAGGTTCTCTGCGAAGAGGGCACGGTTGGCCAAACCAGTCAGCTGATCGTGGAACGCTTGGTGGCGGAGCTGATCTTCGAGTGCCTTCTGGTCGGAGACGTCTCGACTGTTGAGCACCAACCCGCCGACGCTGGGCTCGCTGACGAGATTGGTGATGACGGACTGCAGGAAGCGCCATGAGCCATCGGCATGACGGACCGGCCACTCCGCAACCATCTCGTGGTCCGACTCCTCCATGAGGAGACCGACAATGGTGCGCCACCGCTCCTGATCGAAGTCGTGGAGGGCGTCGACAAAGTTGGTTCCCTCGGTCCCGTCCGCGTCCCAGCCCATGACTCGCGCCACCGAGGGACTCTGAAACAAGATGAGCCCGTCTCGGTCGACGATGGTGACGAGGTCCGAGGAGTTCTCGACGAGCGCTGAGAAGCGGGCTTCACGAGCCTGCAGCTCAGTCGTGCCCAGCGCCACTTCTGCCTGCAGATGGATCTCGCGCACTGACATCCGCCGCGCGCCACGAAAGAGCTGGGTCACGAACTGGCCGATCACCACGAAGAAAATGCCCCGACTCACCCAGTCGCTCATCGCCTGAGGTGTGTGGGTGGCGACGTCTGCGGGGAGGAGCGGACCGGCCACGAACGTCGATATCACCGCGGTCAGAAGTGCCCCGAACGGCCCGAATCTGACACCAGCCAGGAAGACCGGAACGTAAAACCAGTGCGGGGCGACGTTCGTACCGCCGCCGAGGAAGTACGCCGCGACCCACGAGAAGAAGGTCAACAGCGCAATGACCAGGACGGCCATCGGCGCGGACAGATCCATCAGGGTGATCGAAGCGATGATCCGATCCGAGAGTGGTCGTGGCACCGTGGTCGGCACCTGAGGCAGCATCCGTTCCGCGTGCTCCAGCGTTCCCTTGCTGTCCATGGACTCACCCCGCTTTGCAAAGCACCGTACTGACGTGCGCACTCTGCGAGCCCAACGCTGTCCCTACGCTCACGCAATGCTTGCGACAAAGTGGACGAATATTTGACGAGGGAGTCTTCACGAGTGCCGGCTCGTCGGCGACGAGTGCGCCACGAGCCGGGTCTCGTTCCTGGCCCTATGGTGACGATCGCTTGGACCGTCTGAGAACTCGCCGATCCGAGAGCGTCGATGGCCAGAAGCTCCTGGCTCAGGGCACGTCGTCGTAGAGAGGTCGTGGACCGAGTGCCGTGCCGCTCGACCACGCGAGGTCGAGCGCGACGTCGGGGTGTCGTGAGCGGCCGCAGGGGTGTCGGCATGAGGAGTGCCTACGGGGTTCGGACTCCGACCTTCCTAATGAACGGTGACGGTGAACCTGAACGTCCCGTGGTCGCCGTACCGATCCTTCGTCGTCCCCCGGACGTTGTACGAGCCCGCTGCCAGGGTGCCGGTCGTCGTGATCACGCCGTGCGACGAGACCCTCAGGTGCGTGCTGGTGGCTGTCTTGGTGTAGGTCACCGCCCCTAGGTTGCCGGTGACGGTCAGCTGGTGCCGATAGGTGCGCGCTCCTGCCACGGTCGACGAACCCGCGATCGACCCCGTCTGGGTGATCGGGACCGCAGTGACGCGGAGGGTGAAGGTGAACGCTCCGCTGTCACCGTAGGAATCGCTCGTCGTGCCCGTCACTGTGTCGGCACCCACCGCAAGGATGCCGGTCGTCGAGACCTTGCCGCGTGCTGACAGCGTCAGTTTCGAGCTGCCGCCGGTCCTGGCGTAGGTCACCGCTCCGGTGCTGCCCGTGACGGCCAGCTGGGCGTTGAATGCCGACGAGCGGGGCACGGATGCTCCGCCCTCAGTCGGCGCGGCCTGTGCGATCTTGCCTGCCGTCACCGTGAGGGCGAAGGTGAACGTCCCGCTGTCGCCGTTGGGGTCGCTCGTCGTGCCGGTGACCGTGTACGGCCCGGCCGGGAGTGTCCCGGTGGTCGCGACCGTGCCGGTTGCCGACACGGCGAGGGACGCGCTGCCGCCGGTCTTGGCGTAGCTCATCGCTCCGTTGTTGCCGGTGACGGCGAGATGCGCGGTGAAGGTGGAGGACCCCGCCACCGTCGACGAGCCCGCAGTGGGTGCGGCCTGGGTGATCGTGCCCACGGTGAGGGCGTAGGTGAGCGTCCCGCTGTCGCCGTAGGGATCGCTCGTCGTGCCGGAGGCGGTGTACACGCCGGGCAGCAGGAGGCCGGTCGTCGCGACCTCACCACCTGCGGACACAGTGAGGCGTGTGCTGCCCCCGGTCTTGGCGTAGGTCACCGCTCCGGTGTTGCCGGTGACGGCGAGCTGGTCGGTGAAGCCGGATGATGCCGCCACTGTGACGGAACCCGCCGTGGGCGCGGACTGTGTGATCGTGCCTGGCGTCACCGTGAGGGTGTAGGTGAACGTCCCGCCGTCCCCGAAGGGGTCGCTCGTCGTGCCGGTCACGGTGTAGACACCCACCGAAAGGGTGCCGTTCGTCGCGATCGCACCACTTGCCGACACGCTCAGCTTTGGGCCACCGCCGGACTTGGTGTAGGTCACCGCCCCGTTGCTGCCGGTGGCGGCCAACTGATCGGTAAAACCCGACGATCCGGTCACGGTCGACGAGCCCGCAGTGGGCTCGGACTGCGTGATCGTGGCGGCCGTGACGGTGAGGGTGTAGGTGAACGTCCCACCTCCGCCACTGGTATCGCTCGTCGTGCCGGTCACGGTGTACGGGCCCGCCGCGAGGGTCCCCGTCGTCGCGATCGCACCACTTGCCGACACGGTCACGAAGGCGCTGCCGCCGGTCTTGGCGAAGGTCACCGCTCCGGCATTGCCGGTGACGGCGAGCTGGTCGGCGAAGGCCGACGAGCCGGTGACGGTTGCCGAGCCCGCCGTGGGCGCGATCTGGGAAATTGTGACCGTGAGGGTGTACGTGAACGTCCCGCTGTCGCCGTTGGGGTCGCTCGCCGTACCGGACACCGTGTACACCCCCGCGGCGAGTGTCCCGGTCGTCGCGATCGCACCGGCTGCCGACACGGTCACGAACGCGCTGCCGCCGGTCTTGGCGTAGGTCACCGCTCCGTTGTTGCCGGTGACGGCGAGATGATCGGTGAAGGTGGAGGACCCGGCCACCGTCGACGAGCCGGTGGCCGGCGCTGCCTGGGTGATCGTGCCGACGGCGAGGGCGTAGGTGAACGTCCCGCTGTCGCCGTTGGGGTCGCTCGTCGTGCCGGTCGCGGTGTACAAGCCGGGCAACAGGAGGCCAGTCGTCGCGACCTTGCCTGTTGCCGACACGGTCAACGACGCGCTGCCACCGGTCTTGGCGTAGGTCACCGATCCGGCGTTGCCGGTGACGGCGAGATGATCGGTGAAGGTGGAGGACCCGGCCACCGTCGACGAGCCGCTGGTCGGCGTGGCCTGGGTGATGGTGCCGACGGTCAGGGCGTAGGTGAACGTTCCGCTGTCGCCGTTGGGGTCGCTCGTGGTGCCCGACACCGTGTTCACCCCCGCCGCGAGTGTCCCGGTCGTCGCGATCGCACCGGCTGCCGACACGGTCACGAACGCGCTGCCGCCGGTCTTGGCGTAGGTCACCGCTCCGTCGTTGCCGGTGACCGCCAGTTGATCGTTGAAGCTCGACGAGCCGTTCACGGTTGCCGAGCCAGCGGTGGGTGCAACCTGGGAGATTGCGCCGACGGTGAGGGTGTAGGTGAACGTCCCGCTGTCGCCATAGGGGTCGCTCGTCGTACCGGTGGCGGTGTACACGCCAGGCAGCAGGAGTCCGGTCGTCGCGACCCGACCACCTGTCGACACAGCGAGGTGTGTGCTACCGCCGGTCTTGGTGTAGGTCACCACTCCGTTGTTGCTGGTGACCGCGAGCTGCACCATGAAGGCAGGCGATGCTGCCACCGTCACAGAACCTGCCGTGGGTGCGGACTGAGTGATGGTGCCGGCCGCTATGGCTGGCGTCGCATAGATGGTCAATCCAATGGTTGTGGCCGTGCCCACCATCAGAACGACAACGGCGCGGCGGGCTCTCAAGCAATGAGGAGCTCGAACTGATTTCATCATCTGCATCGTCTCCAAGCACTCGTGCAGGCATCTCTCGTCAGATTCTGAGGTGCCAGCGGGCAGAGGAATCCTCGTAAGCATTGACGACCGAGCGCTCCAGTTGCGCGATGGCAAGTATCAGCTGGCGGTGGGACGCGCGCAGGGCGATCGTCGGAGACCCGATCCGCGCGCGATTGCCACTGGCGACTGCGCAGGAGGGGGATCGTTCACTGCGTGGGCGTCTGCGGGCATCCGCCCGCCTCTTTCTGCGCTCGAAGTGGCATTTGCGTGCGTGCACGAACCCACGTTCTGACCATGTGCACCGGAGCTCGATCCGATTTGCGGGGACTGACAAACCAGGTGCAGGTCTACGGCCCACGTAGGGGTCGGCGGGCGACACCATGGCTCGGTAGGGTTTGGCACCAACGAGCATCGACGGGGAGGCGAACGAGCGGTGCAACGACACCCAATTGGCTTAGGGTCGCTCACCCGCGTGCGCAGGTTGGTCAGCCGTGTCGTCGTCGCGTGCTCGGTCGTGGCCGTCTGCGCCGCAGTGCTGCCGGCACCCGCGTCCGCAGCCGGCGCACCGCCCCAGGTCGCGTGGCGGGAAGCCGCGAAGCTGGCGACGATGCCGATCTTCGAGCCGACCTCGCTGTTCGGCGTCAGCCCCACGACCCCGTACGTCTCCGTTTCTCCGCTCATCACGCCCCCTCGGTGCCAGTTCCTCTTCACGAGCTACGCCCACGCCTCGCATCAGCTGTCGGTGAGCGAGGTGCTCAACTACCGCGAGTGCGGCAACTTGGGCGACATCAAGGTCGTGAAGCGCGTGCGCGTCGGCGCTGCCATCGCGTCGATCTACGCCTGCGGGACCTGCGCTAAAACCGTCCCAGTCGAGATGACGTGGACGGCGAAAGGCACGTACATAATCCTGAGCTGGTCGAAGATGACGCTCAATCACGTCATCGATGTCGCCCGAGGCATGAAGCTGGTGCCTCGCCCGCCGACGATCTCTCCGGGCACCGCGAGCGGGGCTGACCAGACGGCTGACGCAAGCTACGTGCTCGCTCACAACACGTACTGCCCGGGCTACCCGTCCTGTGCGCTCGTGTTCCAGCAGACGACCGGCGGCCAGGGTCACCCACTCATCGCGGTCGACTTGGTTGATCTGGGGGGCACCGCGTGCGAGGACTTCGGCGTCACCTACTTCTTCGACGGGACGACGTTTCTCACCTCCACGAACGCGCTCCAGCCAAAGGCGGGCGTCTGGGCGGGTTCGAGGCCCGTATGGGTGGCGGGGTCGGGCGAGTTTGGCGTCAACTACCCGGTCTCGTCGTCGAGCAGCGGCCCGTGCTCTGACTACGGGAACCTTGGCGTGGACACGTTCATCTACAAGTGGAATGGCGCCGGCATGGCAGTCGCCTACGGCCAGAAGCCGAGAGCGCCGGCGGTCCTGCGCTAGCTGGCCCGGTGCTCGTGGGTAGTGGAACCACCAAGCGCAAGGAGCAGCCGATGTCCACGAGTTCCCGCATCCGAGCAGGCCTCGGGGCCGTGCCACTCGTGGCTGCCCTGGCGTTCGGCGGCGTCACGGCCGATGCAGCGACGTCCCCCCACGCGTCCTCGTCACGTCACGTGGCGAGCGATCTGACGGCGTCGTCGACCCCGAGCCCTACCTTCGGCTGGGTCCCGGGCGTCGCGCTCGGCCAGCGCGTGAACGCCCTACGGGACGGCCAGGCCGGGCTCACGAGTGTCGCGTGCGCCTCGCCGGGCGACTGCACCGCCGTCGGGCAGACCGAGTCGAAGCCCTTCTCGTACGCCCAGGCCCCGACAGGTCAGGCGCTCGTGGCTACGGAGACCGCGGGTGTCTGGGACGCCGGCGCACGCGTCGCCGTGAGTCTCAACAGGGGAGATGATGCGAAACTGACCTCGGTGGCGTGCACGTCCCCGGGCAACTGCGTCGCCGTCGGGCAATTCGAGAACGGGGCGAAGGACACCAGGGCACTCGTCGTGACGCAGGCGCACGGACGATGGAACGGCGGCGTCGAGGTCGCGAGGACGCTCAGCACCGGGAGCTCCGCCGGGCTGGGCTCGGTGTCATGCAGCTCGGCGGGCAACTGCGCCGCCGTAGGGGTCGTGTCGCCTGCGGGATACAGCGACGGTGGAGTCGCACTCGTGGTCACCGAGACCGCCGGAATCTGGAACGCCGGCATCGAACTTCCGCTCGGCTTGTCCGCATTGGACTCGGTGTCATGCCCCGCCAACGGACAGTGCACGGCGGTTGGCTGGGAGAGCACCACGCTCGGTGGCATTCGGCCGATCGCGACGATCAGCAGCGATGACGTGTGGGGTGGTCCTGTCGTGATCGGAGCGTCGCTCACGCCCAGCAAGGACGAGTCCTTGCTGGCGAGCGTCTCGTGCGGGGCTGCCGGCGACTGCACCGCCGTGGGGTGGGCCGACCAGTACTCGAGTACCAGCGCGCTCCACAGCCAGGCCCTCGTTGCCTCGGAGGTCTCGGGCGTCTGGCGCCCGGCGATCGAGGTCGCGAGGGGGGTGAACGCGGGTCGCAACGCGGAGTTGAACTCCGTCTCATGCACCTCGCCGGTCAGCTGCACCGCCGTTGGGTACTTCGTGGACCGGCTGGGCCGATACCACTTCCTCGGTGTCACCGAGAGCGGCCGCGTCTGGAGCGCCGGATCAACGATCGTCGAGGGCCCCGAATCGGCCCGGTCCGGTGCGAGCATGATCTCGGTCAGCTGCGTCGCGCCGCGAGACTGCATGGCAGTGGGGAGCGAGCTGATCGGGGACTACCTCGAGATGGTCGGTACACGTCTGTCGGGAGCCAGGTGGATTCAGACCACGATCGTCGCCCACCGGCTCGCCCAAGCCGACGGGCTTGAGAGCGTGATCGTGCCGACCGCCATCGCGTGCTCGCCAGGGCTCGAGTGCGCCGCCGTGGGCAGGTTCGCGGACGTGACGAAGTTTCAGGGCATGGTCGTTGACCACCGATGACCCGCAGCGGGACGGATGTCGCTGGCTCGCGCCACGCTCCACGTGCAGGTCCTGGTCTCTTGGGCGGGCTGGGGACGCGAAGGGGACGGCGGCGCCGTGCTTAGCCGCACCGATGCCAACCTTGCTGCTGCGGGGTTACTGCTCGACGCCCTGGTGCCGCGGCTCGACGACGACGGAGGGCCGATGCTCGTCATACGAGAATCCTCCAGGGGCGCGCTGTGGTGGTCGGCGAGGCGCCACTGGTCCCGAATGCAGGTGCTGGCGAGGCCCCGACCAAGGTGCCGGCGGAGCGAGTATTCGATCGGCAAGGCGATAGGCGATGGTCTCGTAGTTGACCCGCCAACCCACGAAGTCCGGCCACGCTTCTTCGGCTGTGCGCTCCATTGGGAACCCTGCCTCCCGGAGGGCGTCGACGGACTCAGCGAACTCCGCGTACGTCAACTCGATCGGACCCGCGGGACTCGGGTTGGCATCAATCTGCCAGCCCAGCGTCCTGGCGATGCGATTCAACGCCGTAAAGCCCATGCGGAGGCAGAGCCTCGCCTGCGACGACGCGCTGCCCGGCGCGAGCGCAAGGTGCATGGCGGCCCCGTCGAGAACGGCCAGCATCCCCACCAGCCACGAGAACCAGGGCTCTGGCGAACGGAACAGCAACAAGACGGGATAGGTGGTGTGGCTCTCGGCCAGGTCGGCGGCCCACGCTTCCCACGCGGCGTAGAAGTCGGGCAGCGTGTCGGAGATGCCGACGAGCTGGTGGCGAATCAGGACCTCGGGCCCCCATGCGGGGACGCCGGCGCGGCTCTCGAGCAGGGCCACCAACCCTTCACGACGGTTGAACGCCCCATAGAGGGCTGGCAGGTAGGCGATCTGCATTGCCACCACCACCACCCATATCGCCCCGGCGGCGACGTCGACGGCAGCGTTCTGGTCTCCGCCGGCGTGAACCGCGCCGACCGTGAAGAGCGATGCGGTCGCTTGGAGCAGCGCGTCGCCGAAGTTGACGGTCGTCGGGCACAGCATGAGCGCGAACCCGATGATGAAGCCCCCCGCCCACAACAAGAGCTGAGCCACCAGCGCGACCGGGCCAGTCGGGGCGAGGATGACGTCCTTTGCCTCATAGGTCCGGGCAAGGCGCGCCAGCGTCATGAACGAGAGACGAGCGATCCGGTTGACGAGCACGGACACCCGCTCGAAGCCCCGCGGGCTTCGAGGCAGCACCATCGTGAACAGGACGCTCGCTGCGGTGAGCGCGACCACCAGGACGCCGATTGCGAAAAGAAACTCGTTCATACCTGCGTCCCTTCAAGGTGGTCCGAGTTCGCTGCCTCAATCGTCGGCGTTGGGAGCGCCGACACCGAGTCGCTCCTTGGCCTCTCGCTCGATGGCGAGCACCCGTCTAGCTCCGAGCCTCGAGGACGATCTTGCCCAAGGTGTGTCGCTGCTCGAGGACTCTGAAGGCGCTTCGCACGTCGGTCAGTGGAAAGGTCGCGGCGATGGGGAAGTCGAGACGTCCGTCCGTGATCATGGCAGCCAGCTCGGCCAGCACGTCAGCGCTGGCAGCCGCAGCGCTCCCGTCGGACTTGGTCCCGTACTTCTCGGCAGCCGTCCAATCGGCGATGGTGTCGATGCGCTCGGGCGCCACGCCCAACCCGATCGCCATCTCGACGTAGCCACTTCCGAACGCGTCGATGAACGCGTGGACTCCTCCATCGCTCGCGAGTCTGACGCGATCGGCTGCTCCGTCGCCATGGAGCACCGGGATGACCCCGTGATCGCGCAGCCACTCATGGTGGCCCGCACTGGCGAGGCCGATGACTTTGGCACCGGCGTTCGATGCCAACTGCACCGCGAGCGATCCCACACCGCCTGCCGCGCCGGACACGACGACGATCTCGCCCGGAACCAAGTGCACGGCGCGCACCGTGGCATAGGCGGTCGTCCCCGTCACGAACAGCGAGCCCGCGACGACCCACGGCAGATTGTTCGGACGCGTCACGAGATTGGCCGCATCGGCGACCACCAGCTCCGCGTGGCTGCTGCGGGTGTTGACGAAGCCGAAGACCTCGTCACCCACGGCGAACTTCGTGACCCCTGGACCTACCTCCTCCACGACGCCGGCCAGATCGCTCCCTTCGCCCGACGGGAACGTGGCCGGCCACCTGTCGTGCAGGAGCCCTTTGCGGATGGAGGACTCACCCGGATTGATCCCCGCGGCGACGACCTTGATCAGGACCTGTTCTCGTCCCGGCTCCGGTCGGTCGACCTCCACGACCTTGAGGACGTCGATGTCGCCGTACTCGTCGAACTGCACCGCCAGCGGCATTCGGCCCCCTCCATCAGTGATTCGTTTCAATCAATCCAGCATTGCGCTCGATGCAAGCCAGGAGGTCCTGGTCGCCAACGATGCCGATTCTGGCATGCGCGGACGAAGGCGAGCGGGCTGCGGACGCGCCATCACGTGCTGTCCCAAGTCCGATCGACCACTTCGGGCAAGGTGCCAAGGCGAGCGGGACTCGGAGGGTCGCCGGTCTGCGGCCACAGAGCCCAAGCGCCGCGACCCGGCCAGCGCGATACTGGTGACGTTCAGTAGCTCACGGACCACCGGGCGGAGATTCCAATGGGACAACAGCACGAGCCAATCGCGATTCTCGGCATCGGCGCCATGGGCCATGGGATGGCAACGTCTGCCCTGCGCGCCGGAATCCGAACGACGGTCTGGAACCGCAACCAGGACGCAGCCCGGGACCTGGCCCAGTTGGGAGCGGATATTGCCACCACCGCGGCGGAGGCCGCGCGGGCGGCGGCGATCGTCGTCACCATGGTGACGGACGCCGACGCAGTCGTCTCAGTTGCCCGCGACGAGGGCGTCCTTGCCGCGCTCGCTCACGGGGCGATCCTCGTCCAGATGAGCACCATTGGCGTGGCGGGGATTGAGCGGGTCGCAGCCATCGTGGCGCAAACGCGTCCCGACGTGACGTTGCTGGACGCGCCGGTGTCGGGAAGCAAGGACCCTGCGGCGCACGGCCAGCTGACCATCTTCGCGTCAGGGCCGCAAGAGGCAAGGCCGCGAGTTGCCCCCCTCTTCGACGCCCTGGGCCAACGCACGATCTGGGTCGGCGACGTCGGGACCGGTACTCGACTCAAGCTTGTCGCCAACACGTGGCTCGCCTTTGCAGCAGAGGCGGTCGTCGCCTCTGTCGCACTCGCGCGCAGGTTGGGGCTCGAGACAAACGGGGTGCTGGACGCGCTCGAGGGAAATCCGCTCATGTCGTCGTGGCAGGAGGCCAAGCTGCATCGGATCGCCCAGGGCGAGTTCTCGCCTCAGTTCGCGCTCTCGCTCGCTCTCAAGGATGTGCGTCTCGCCGAGGAGGCCGCAGGGGACCGGTTCGGGGCACTGTCGTGCCTGGCTGACGAGTGGCAGCAGGCAGTCGATCTCGGCCTCGGTCACCAAGACGTCACCGTGGTGACGCGCACACTCGAACGGGAGGTGCAAGGGCCGTGACCCTGATCGGATACACGATGATGTGCGAGCAGGCGGGTCCGAAGCAGTTGGTACGAGACGTCGCTCTTGCTGAGGAGGCAGGCTTCGACTTCGCGGTCATCAGTGACCACTACTTTCCCTGGCTGGACTCCCAGGGTCACGCTCCGTACGCATGGAGTGTGCTGGGGGCCGCTGCGCAAGCGACAGACCGCATTCCGCTCATGACCTACGTCACGTGTCCACTCCGCCGCTACCACCCGGCCGTTGTTGCTCAGAAGGCGGCAACCATGCAGCTGCTGTCTGATGGCCGCTTCACGCTCGGACTCGGTGCCGGCGAGAACCTGAATGAGCACATTGTCGGAGGCGGATGGCCAGTCGCCTCCGTGCGACACGCGATGCTCGAAGAAGCCGTCGAGATCATTCGGGCCCTGTGGACGGGCGAGACGGTCACGTACAGAGGCAGGCACTTTGACGTCGAGTCGGCCAAGGTCTGGGACCTCCCGGACACGGCCGCACCCATCGGCATCGCGGTCTCCGGACCCAGTAGCTGCCGTCTCGCTGGACGGCACGCCGACGTGATGATCGCGGTTGAGCCGAGTGCCGAACTCGGCCAGCTGTTCGATGAGGCGGGAGGATTCAACAAACCCCGCGTGGGCCAGATCGCGTTGTCCTATGACCCTGACCAGAAGATCGCGATGCAGCGGGCGATGGACCAGTTCCGCTGGTTCACGGGTGGATGGAGGGTCAACGCCGAGCTTCCCGTTCCAGCGTCGTTCGAGCAGGCATCGAGGACCGTTCGAAATGAGGACATAGCTGCGAGGATGCCGTGCGGTCCCGACCTGCAGGCGCACCTCGCGGGCATCCACCAGTTCGAGTTGGCTGGTTTCACGCACATCGCGCTGATCCAAGTGGGCGGGGACACCCAAGAGCAGTTCATCACGTGGGCCGCGACCGAGCTCCTCCCTGCCCTCCGAGCTTCCTAGTCCGCGACTGACGCAGCGTTCAGACGATCGTGAAGCGCGGCCGACGACATCGAGCACGACGCTTGGGGGCGAGGATCCGCCTGACCGCGAGTGGCGACGGCCCCGGGCCGCCGTGCCGACGCACGTGGGGCTCCGCCGCTTTCTCTCCGGCATCCGGCTCGTCACCTACACGACGTCACTGTCGACGTCGCACCGTGAGCCGCCCACGCCGCATATGGACGAACGAGTTGGCCGCGTCGGCGAGTTCGGTCTGGATCTGTCGCTGCGTCTCAAGCAGCTCATCGGCCCAGAGCATTCCGAGGATCACACGGAGCTGGTCGACGCGATGCCTGTCACGGGCGTCGTCGAATGCGATCTGCAGGACGTCGCGCAACGTTGCCTCGAATCTGGGTGGTGCGTCCAGCACGTCCCGACGGTCCGCGAGCAGCTGGGCGAACTCCACGTACCAACCGTGGCTCAACGCAACCGAATCACGCAGGACGGCCCCGGCGACAGCCACCGACTCCAGCTCCTGGCTCCCCTGGTCGAGCGCGACGTGCGGAATGCCCGCCAGCGTGACGGCCGCCATCCGAATGCGATTGGCACCGGCAAAGAGGCCCGCGATGGTGTCGACCGACACGACCTTGGCACCCCGCTCCGCGAGGAACTGGCGGAAGGCGTCGTCGAGCCGAAGATGTGCCATGCGTGCGTCCCGACTCGCCGGAGCGGTGTCGACCTCGGGGGTGGGCATCGTGAGATGGTTCACCGCAGAGGCGAGATACCGCGAGTCGGCGTCGAACGCATCGGACAAGGATCGCCCGAGCGCCGCGGTCGCCCCACGAGGCCAGAACAACAGTCCCACGACCACGCTGACCGCACAGCCGATCGTGACGTCCTCGAACCTCGTAAGTCCGACCCGCCAGCCGGCGGGGGCGATGATGTTGAACAAGATGACCACGACCACGGTGAAGCCGGCCTGCCCAGCGGCAAAGGAGACCATCGAAGGGGCCGTCCCCGCGACGAGCACGGCGACCGGCAACAGCAACCACAGCGCCAGGAGATGACCCGCCACCGCGATCATGATGACGGAGCCGACCACGAACCCCACTGCCGTCCCTGCCACTGCCCGCAGCGCGGTCGATCCGGTCCCGAGCGCGCTCGAGCGCAACACCGACAGGGTCCCCAGGACGACCCAGAAGCCGTGCTCGACGTTGGTCACCTCGACGATCGCGACAGCGAGCGCGAGGCCTGCGGCACCGCGCACCGCGTTGCGGAACCACACGGAGCGGAACGACAGGTGTGAGAGAAGGCTCCGGATAAGCCGTCGCGATCCAAGAGTGGCGACGTCGTCTTCGATGTGACTTCCGACGGGCGCTGCGCCGGCTGCTTCGAGGGCAGCGTCGGCGACCATCGCCGTGGCGACGCCAAGTGCGCGGGCACGAAAGATCGGGTCGAGCGAGGCGGCGATCCCCTCGATCCGACGGTGGTGATCTGCTGGCGACTCTGCACCCGCTGCAGGTGCTGCGCCGGGTCCTCCCCGCTCGAAGAGGGCCGAGACCTCGGCTTCCAGCTCGGTACCGATGAGGTCGACGAGGTGCTCGGTCGCCGTGTGCACTCTCCGAATCGACCTGGGATCGTCCACCGGATCGCCGTCTCCATCGCAGATCAGCGCAGCGGTGCGATGCAACGTGTCCGCGGCCGCCGAGAGCACCGACCTGACGGACGGCACTTCGAGCGTGCCGGCCTCTTCGCGCACGATGGAGGCGTTGGCGGCAGCCCATTCGACGCGAGCATCCAGCGTGGCGAGTGCGACCGTCCCGCGTACGGCACCCGTCTGCGGATACGGCGTGGCCGAGAACTCCCGGCGCATCGACGTGAGCTCTGAGTCCAAGGCAGCGTGGGCCCCGGGGTCGCGCATGCCGTCGGCGTGCGCCTCGACCAGCCGACCGATCGCAGTCGTCGTGGCCGACAGGCGCCGCCGCAGATCATCGCGCCACGGCGGGGGCCACATGAACAAGCACGCGGGGATGCACAGTGCCCCGGCGATCCCCAGGCCAAGGAGGCGGGCTCCCACCTCCGACGACGGCGCGGCAACCGCGACGGGCAACACGAACATTAAGAGCGTGGCCGTTGAGGCTGTTGCCGCCGACTCGGACGCGATCCCCGCGTACAGCACGACAAGACTGACCACTGCCATGGCGACGACGGAGGCGACCTTGTGCTCCGAGAGCGCAGTACCGAGTGGGACGAGGCACGCTCCAACCATGAGGAGCGCGACGTACGACACGAGCCGTGTGCGCGGCTTGCCTTGGAACTCCACGAGCAGCAGCAGCGCGAACGAGCCAAACGCAGCGAAGAGGCTGACTTGGGGATCCGAGAATGCCAGATGTGCCAGCCCGAAGGCGCACGGCAGCACGACCGCGGCGCGAACCGACCGCTTCATCGCGAGGCCGTCGGGATCCCTCCCGCGGAGCCAATTGACGTGCTGCGTGAACGACCTGTGCACATCCTGGGCGTTCGAGGGCCCCGACCCCACGCTCGTCAACTTCTACTCATGCCGAGACGTCGGGGCAGTCGATGCACCATGGTGGTAGCCGAGCACTCGGCGCGTCAAGGACTGGTGCGAGGCACTAGGGCCACAGCGCGCGCGGGCCATGCAGGCGCCCGGCTCGCGCGCATGCACCAGCCCGCCACCTTCGGAGGGGGTCGCGAGCACGCGGACGCACTGTCGCGGCTCGCAACGCTGGCTGGTGACGCGTGCTTCGTCTGTCATGGAGCGTGCCGATCAGAATGCGCCACCACCGACGCCGGCGCAACCTGCAGCAGCGACCTATCGTGGCGCCCGCGCCCTACGGGCCTCCTCCCGGTGAACGAGCCAGACGCGTGCCTGATCGCGCGGACGGATGACGACCGTGTCGATGTCGACGTGACTCGGTCGGGTGGCCACAAAGGCGACGACCTCGGCGACGTCTTCGGCAGTGAGCGGCGTGATCCCGCGGTAGACGTCCTTCGCTCGATCCACGTCCCCGCCAAAGCGCACGAGCGAGAAGTCGGTCTCCACGAGCCCGGGATCAATCTCACTGACACGGACGGGCTGGCCGACGAGCTCGATCCGCAATACGTCCATCAGGGCCTTCGCGGCGCTCTTGGCCGCGTTGTAGCCCCCGCCGCCCGCGTACGGCTCGAACGAAGCGACCGATCCGATGGTCAGCACCAACCCGTCACCCGAGGCAATGAGCTTTGGCAGCAGGGCCCGCGTCATGCGCAAGGTGCCCAGGACGTTGCTGTCGTACATCGACTGCCAGTGGGCCTCGTCGGCCTGTGCCACGTGCTCGAGACCGAGCGCACCTCCCGCGCAGTTGATGAGCACCCGGCACTCGGGAACTGCCTCCGTGAAGGCGCTGACGGAGGCGAGATCGGTGACGTCGAGCCGACGTGCGATCGCAGGTGGACCGATCTCGGCGGCGAGCGCGTCCAGCCGTTCGCCACGCCGGGCACCGAGCACGACCGCGAAGCCGGCGTCTGCGAGGGTTCGCGCCGTGGCGGCGCCGATCCCGCTCGATGCGCCGGTCACCACGGCCGTTCCTCGAGAGCTCATGAGGCGCATGCTATTGAATGCCCACGAGGAGAGCCATTGTCATCGTGGTTCGGCTCATGCCCGTGCGATCGTCGCGAACTGAGCGCCATGTGCGGACTTGATGACGCCGCGGTCGAGATGGTGGAACTGCACGAGGAGGATGGCGTCACGACGATGACGACCCTCCTTGCCTTCAAAGACCAGGCGACTCGCGATGCGGGGATCTGGCCGCCGGATGGTGTGCGTGCCGCAGATGCCCAGCAGGGGAGCCCGTGGGCACCCGGACACTGGGTCAGCGTCGCGTTACGAAATAGGCTCGTCACGCAGGTCGACGAGACAACCAAGGCAGGCACGATGAGGCTTCTGCTCACTTCCGCTGGCATCAAGAACACGAGCATCCACGACGCGCTGGTCGACCTCCTGGGCAAACCGATTGCTGAGTCCAGCGCCCTCTGCGTCCCTACTGCGATGTACGCCAATCCCGACGGCGCTGGCCATGCATGGCGCTTCATCAGCGGAAAGGAGCCTCGGACCCCCATGTGCGAACTGGGCTGGAAGTCCATGGGAGTGCTGGAGCTCACCGCACTGCCCAGCATCGATGAGGAGCAGTGGGTCCCCATGGTCCAGGAGACCGACGTCCTGCTGGTGGGAGGCGGCGATCCCCTGTATCTGTGCCATTGGATGCGCCAGTCCGGACTGGCGGACCTCTTGCCGTCGCTGCGTGAGGCGGTCTACGTGGGACTGAGCGCCGGGAGCATGGTGATGGCCCCCAACATCGGGGAGGACTTCGTCCGCTGGAGGCCGCCGACCGGAGGCGATGAAACGCTGGGACTGGTTGAGTTTGCGATGTTCCCGCACCTCGATCACGAGGACCTGCCGGAGAACACCATGGCCGACGCAGAAAAGTGGGCCTCCGGCATGCCGGTGCCGGCGTACGCGATTGACGATCAGTCTGCCATCAAGGTGACCGATGGTGCCGTCGACGTCGTCTCCGAGGGACACTGGAAGCTGCTTACCCCCTAATACCGAGAGTCGCTCCGGATTCGCCCGAGATCCTTTGGTCATGTCCCTGGACGGGCCCTGGCCGGGTTGGACATGGACATCCCGGTCGACCTTGGGGACTGCGCCGTCGACGTGCGCTGGTGCCGTTGTCAACGTGCTGCCACGTCGAAGCACCTTGTCGACGAGGACGACGCGGTGGACCCAGACAGCGTGGCGTGCGAACGTCCTGACATCGGGACGGACGCGGACAGGCGCGGACAGGCGATTCCTGGCCTGGTCGGACCGGAGCCGGGCGCACGTCAATTGCGAAGGACGCGGCATCAACGGGGGGGGGGGAGTCACCGGACGCAGTTGTCGTAGCATCCTGTCGACGGAGTTGGCGATCGCGGGTGGGACAGCTCGTGGCCAGCCACGATGGCCGAGCGGGAGGGGAGCTGCTAATGCGAGTTCACACTTCGAAGTTGCGCCACATGGGCATCGCGGTTGCGGTGCTGGCCGTCGTGGCGCCCATCTCGCTGCTTGGACCTGGCAATGCCTCGGCGTCGCCAGTCGCGCCAACTGCTGCGACCACGCGATCCTCGACGCCGAAACTCGGCAGTTGCAAGTCGTCGATCACGCTTTGTGCACTCAAGGTGCTCGCTCCCGCAGGTGGCACCGAGGGTGTCTTCCTAAAGCAGGTCGGCGGATCGGTCCTGGCGAGCAGGAATCCCTCCTACCCATTCGAACCAGCCAGCAGCATCAAGCCGGTCATCGCGCTGTACGCGCTCACGAAGGTGATGGGCGGCGCACTGGCGATGACGACGCCGATTCCGAAGATCAGCACTGCAGGAGGGCCCGACGACTGCCCTCCGGCAACGATTGTGGGCACCGAGCAGGTGGGCACTGCACTCCAACAGATGCTCCAGGTGTCCGACAACAACCGAACCCGCGAGCTGATGCAGTACTTCGGTGTCAGCGCTCTCAACGCCTTTGTCACGTCACTTGGAATGACGAACACGCACTTCCAGACATCCCTCCTCACTCCGGGGTTCAACGTCATCGGGTGCGACAGTTACCCGGGCAGCGCACTTCCCACGACTGTCGACGGCAATACGATGTCACTCTCGGACCTCGGCATCCTGTGGTCAAGGATCGCCGCTCTGCCGGCCCCTTACTCGAGCGCCTTTTACGCGCTTGCAGCCGGACGCGAGATGTCCAACAGCATGGGTTACGACTTCACCGGGATCTGGCCCGGCGTCGTGAAACTCGTGCGTGCCGTCGCGCCGACAAGTCTGAGCTCGGCCCAAGTCAACTCATTTATCGATCGCGCCCAGGTGAGCGTCAAGGGAGGCAGTTACGAATGGCACATCTGCCAGTCCGGTGCGAAGTGTGAGCGCGCGTGGGCGAGCTTTGCCTTTGTGGCGTACGTTCCCTGGTGCGCCCGTGCCTCTTTGAAGCAGACGGAGTACGTGGGGAGTGACTTCGTCTCGGCGTCCGACACGGCATACGCGAGCACTCCCGTCGCGTTCAACGTGACCGGTCCAGCAATCACGGCGCTGCTCAGGAGCCCGGTGATCAGCGCGATGAAAAACTGGAAGAATTGTGCTCCGAAGCAGCTTCCCGTGCTCGACGTCCACGGGTCGACGATGAGATCCTCGAGGACAGTTGGTGTCGGGGCCACGTTGGCGACGATTGCCGACACTGAGTCATCCGACAATGCCGCAGACATGGTGGGCACGATCTCTTGGGGAGACGGCACGAGATCGGTCGCCACTATCAGTGGCGGGAGGGGCACGTTCCAGGTGCACGGCTGGCATTCGTTTGCCACCGGCGGTGTTCACACATTGACGATCATCGTGAAGAGTGAGCCGACCGGCGCTTCGACATTGGGCTACACGAGACTCGAGGTCGCATAGGCGTCGGTGACGCGCCACTCGTGCTGGGGCGCCTGGATAGTGAAGACCTGTCCAGCTCACGAAGCAAGCCGAGTGCGGCGCGTGGCCCACGCGCTGACCCGCGCGATGTGGATCGACACCCGCACGGCTGTCGCATCGTCAGATCACGAAGAAGCCCACCGCGATGAGCGCAAGAACTACGGCGATGGCCATCAGCGCACCTTGGTTGGAGTGGATGGACTTCTGCCCCACCCAGCCATCTCCTTGACGGGCCGAGCTCAGTCCGATGCGGCGATGCAGTGCGCCGAACCCGAGGATGAAGGAACCTAGACCAAGAACTGTCGCGAACACGCCGAAGCCGATCTCAACCACACCTTGAACGCCAGAGGCTGAGATGTCGTGCGCGACGGAGGGGTTGGCCGGAAGGTAAGAAACAGTCGCGCTCTCTCCGGTGCTGACCTGGCTGCCGGAGGTGGGTCCGGAGAACGTGTACGACGCCCCACTCGGTGTCTCGAATCTGATCGTTGGCGTCCAGTTGGGCGAACACCCATATCGGCCGCACGTCTCGCCGGTCGCAACCGACACGATGGTGCCCACGGTCGTCGTCCCACCGGCAATGGGCTGCACGGCAGCCCATTCGTTGTAGCCACCCACAAGAAAGAAGATTCCCATCGCCACGAACACGAGGTTGAGAACGTGGACAAAAGCTCGATTGGCCGGTCGGCGGTGCCATCGCCCATCGCCGACTTGAGTGTGAGGTGCCTGCGCCTGGTCGGAGAGGCTCATCGGCCGAAGAGTACTCACGGTGCAGTCGAGCCGCCTTGCCGCACCCGGTCCCCTCGGCATTCGGACCCTCGGGCCGACGGCCATCTCGATTGTTCGATCGCGTGCTGGTGGCGACCCACCTCGTGTGCTTCGTCACGGAACGTGTCGGCCAGCGACCCTGACGTAGTTGCCCGATGCAGGATCGGCTCGACAAGTGGTGACGCAGTGGGCTCGGCACGACGGGCACGCTGATCTGATCCGCCACGCTCTCGACGGGACGACCGGCCGCTGAGGGCGACAAGGGCACCCCGGCCGGGCAAATGCATGTGGCGACATCGCGTCCGTCATGTGAAGCGCACCGACTTGAGAGTCGCGATAGCGCCAGGAGATCGCGAGAATGTCTGGTGGGCCTCTCGGTGCTCAGGGGGTGAACAGCTTCCAGTGCCCTTCGGAGACGACGTCGACGGTGCCGTCGATCACTCGTATGGCGGTCTGATCGTCAATCGCGTACGCCGGGCCCGGCAGGCCGGCAGCCCACTTCTCTGCGTCGGCCATGGAGTTCTCCGGCATGTTCTCGTGATCCAGGTGCGGAAAGATCCCAAAATCAACCACGCCCAGCGCTGCGTCGCCACCGCTGGGCGGCTTCCACAGGACCACGTCTTCCCCGATGTGGGGGGTCATCACCATGCTCCCGCCGCTGAATCCCGCGTAGACCGCGTGCAGCGACGGCAAGAGGTCCGCCAGTCCGGACTGGCGCATCCAGGGCACAGATACTAGGCATCGCCGCCTTGCACGAGCAGGGCGTCAGTCGCCTGGACCAAGGGGACCCATTGGTCCTCATCGATGCTGGGCAACGCGGTGAGCTCCAGCACTCCCAAGGACTTCCAGCCCAATTCGCCTATGGGCGTGGCGGCTCGTCCGGTGATAAACCGCCATGCCGAGCCAGGACCGCCCATGGCGTACGTCGCGGTGGGATGAGCGCGTTGGACCCGGCGATCGGCTTGCCCAAGAGGTCGACCAGTGCGTCGTGGATGCTCGCGTTCTTGATCCCAGCGGAGGTGAGGAGAAGCTTTATTCGGGATCCGTTCGCCCTGGATCTACGAGTGACCGCAAGTAATCCTCCATCTTGTCCCAGCTGTCTTCCTGGCCGTCGGTCTTGGTCATGTGGTCACGGCCAGCTTGGTCGCGGAACGCGAGGTTCATCTTCACCTTCGTCACTCCGTCAGTCTCGTGCAGGTCTACGGTCTCGACTGCCTCCGCATCCGGCCAACCTTCGAACAGCCACGTGTCGACGATCCGGGTCGGCCGCTCGATCTCCAAGTAGGTTCCGCGAAACGAGCACTCGGTTCCGTCATCGGTCACGAAGACCATGTGGTACGTCCCCCCGACGCGCAGGTCGATCGAGCACACCGTCATCGTGTCCTCAAATGGAGCGAACCAGTTGCGAACATGCTCCGGCTTCGTCAACACGTCGAAGACGAGTTCGATTGGAGCGTCGAACTCTCGAGTGGTGACAATCTCGAGATCACTCGGAAATTCGATGATTGCCGAACCGTGCCGATTCCGTGTCACTGGAGCTCTCCCTGATGTCGTTGTAGCTCTTTGAGGTAGCCATCCACCCGATCCAGCCGGTCGTTCAACGCGCGCTCGTAGTTGGCCAACCACTCGTGTAACGGCTCGAGGTGCGCTGGCTCCAGGCGGTACAGCCGGCGACGACCCTCCTTTCGGCACCTGACGAGTCCCACCTCCCTAAGCACCCGCAAGTGTTTTGAGACCTGGGGCTGAGACATCGAGAGGTCGTCCACGATCGCACCGACCGCCTTCTCGCCGGAGATCAGCGCGTCCAGGACTTCGCGACGGTGCGCATCGCCTATGGCGTTGAAGACGTCCGACGTCGTCGACGAGCGGGCCACGGCACCAATATATGCCGGAATCGACATGTGTCAAGAGGCACGCAGGCTCGATTCCTTGCACGGGACGCCTCGGGACGCTCGCGCATGGGCAACGATCTCGATCGGACGGGCCGCGCATGGCGAGCGGACAGATGGCGCCAGTGACGTCGGGGCGCCACCACTCTCGGTGCAGCGTTTGGAGGGGTGAACGTCACGGTCCCGAGGTGATCGCGAGTTGCAGGATCGCCCGACTAGAGGCACGGGGACGAACTCCCACGCGATGAGTTCGATGCAGATGCCGAAGGGACTGACGGTCCCACCACTCTTGTCGTACGGCGAGCGCTACAGGTTCGTCTTGGTGATCGGAGTCGAACTCGCTGGCTTCGTGACGACGAACCTGCGCTTCCAGTTCGTGAACGTGCAGGTCCCGTGGAAGGCGTGCCCGGCGTCTTTCGTGCTGATGGCGATGCCCAACGGCCGATTAGGCGCGGTGACCGCGACGAAGGTGTGCTGGGTACCGGTCCCCGCGTGCTGATCGGGGCTCACCTTGCCGATCACCGCGACGGCCGACTTCCCGGCGAAGGTCTCGACCTTGGACTTAGAAAGAGGGGCAACCGGCGCGATCTCTAGCCACGCCGAAGACATCGTCATGCCGGCCGCAATGATCGCAAAGTCCTGCTGGCCCTTACTCACGGAGATCCATTGGTTGGCGTACTTTGAGTGTGCCACGCCGAACTGGTACTCGAGAAAGATTGCGTTGGCGTTGAAGTAGGCGATGCCACCGACGAACCTGGTCTGAACTGTCCCCACTCCGAGTCCCTTCACCGTGCTCTTGGTGTACTGGGAGCCAGCGACGCTTCCGACGTTGGTGGCGACCGTTCCGGTCAGGCCGAGGCTCGCAGACGCTGCGCTGCAGTTGGCCGTGAATGATCCCGCCTTTGTCGTCGCCGACTTCGCGATGGCGAGAATGTGTGCCGGGGTGCCGCTCGCGATCGAGTGGCCGACGACGGCGGAGCCACCAGGGGCGACACCGACGATCGTCAGGCCGCCAACGACTCCAAGTGACGCGGCAAATTGGATCATCCTTCTGGTACTGGGCACATCGCCTCCACGTAGAACGCATGACACGGACGCACAAGATGCGTCGTGCAGTCCATCGTACAGAGCGTGGCCCTCATGGTCGTGAGAAGCGGGCCGGGTGCTCTCCAGGCGCCCCCGATCTCCGGTTGTGCGTGGAGCCTCAGGAAGATGCTTCTTGAAGGCTGTAGGAAGCACGACCGGTCCGACGCACTGGCCGCAAGGATGACGTCAGGTCGCTGCTTTTACGACGAGCTCGTACTTCTTAGAGCTCGAGGGCGAGAACCTGGCACTCCCCATGAAGGCTGCAACGAGATCATGACTCCCGACGGAGAGCGCCTTCTTCGTGAGGCTGCAGGAACCGACGCCATGCAAGAGCGTGATGTGACACCTTGTTCCCTGGACGCTGACGATGCCGCTAGGCACGGCACCGGTTGCTGCGACAATGATCGAGAGGCGTTCCATCTGCTCTTGTCCGAAGATGATCGTCGACTTGCTCAAGTTCAGTCTCGTCCTTGTCAGAGCGCGGCCGATGGTGATGGTGGTCGCCCGGGAGGACACCGGGTTGTAATCGACGGATCCCGCCATCGTTGCCGTCACGGTGCACGTTCCTACCGAGGAAGCCTTGAGCGAACTCCCACTGATTGAGCATCCGGCGGGTCCATGGTCATCGACCGCGTACGTGACCGCTCCGTTGTCCGTACCACCAAGGGACTTCAGCGCAAGAGCCCTCCCAAAGGTCCCATGCTTGGACGTGATGAAGAGCGGAGCTTGCGCCAGTTCGGTGACCGTGATGACGGTCGGCGCGGACGAGACAGGGAGGTAGAACGAAGCCCCCGGCAGTGAAGCCGTGACGGTGCAGGTGCCCGCGCTGGTGGAGTTGAGCTTCGTCCCGGTGAGCGTGCAGCCCGCGGTTCCCGAGCTGTCCACCGTGTACTGCGGCGTGCCCCCGACGCTCCCGCCCGTTGTGGCAAGTTGGAGCGGCGTTCCGAACGGGCCCGAAGTGGAGGTGATCATGAGCGGTGCCTGCTCCTGATCAACCGTCAACGTGAAGGGCTGCGACGTGTTTTGCTCGACGCCGCCGGTGTAGGTGCCGTTGGAGGCAGTGATCTCGATGTTGTAGGCACCTTTCGTGCCAGCGGCGGGGGCTCCAAGGAACGTCGCCGTGCCGTTACCGTTGTCGACGAAGTGGACGCCATTCGGCAGGGTCGCGTTCTCACTGAAACTCGGCGTCGGTGAGCCTGGGGCCGTCACGGTGAAGGAGCCCTGCGCGCCGATCGTGAAGGCCGCGCTCGGTGCGCTCGTAAACTGAGGTGCCACGCCGATCAGCGCGGTGATCGAGATCTCCGGTGCCGCCGACGACTCGAGGATTGCGACCGACGTCGCAGTTGACTCGACAAAGCTCGTGCCCGCGCCGCCGCCTCCGCCGGTGCCTGAGTCGCCGTAGACCGGGCACTCGCCCTCACCGCCCCCGGAGCCGCCGACCCAGCCGCCACCTCCACCACCGCCGTCGGAGTCGGCGCCGATGACTTGTTCGCTCTGGCCACTGCCCCCGGAGCCCGCAGCGCCGCTCCCGCCGCTTCCGCCGCACGCTGCGCTGCCCGCGCCCGCGGTGCCCACGCCGTTCCCGTAACACGCATCGGCGCCCGGGTTCCCGCTCGTCCCCGAGCCCTGCGAGTCAGTGCCGGCACCGCCGGAGCCCGAGATGGTCTCGCCGGAGCAGTCACCGGCGGAGCCTCCAGTGCCACCGTTGTAAGGGGGGTCCGTGAAACTGTCCTCTCCGGCGCCGCCACCCCCGCCCGCAACGATCAACCTCGGATCGGTCGACGGATTGGCGGTGTAGGTGCAGCCGCTGTTGCCAACGGAACAGACCTGGATGTCGGATGCGCCGCCGCCGGTGGCGCTGTACGTGGAGTTCCCGCCTCCGCCGTAGGCGGGGGACGCGTTGCCCGGTGTCCCAACCTCAAGAAAGAGCTCGCTGAAGCCAGCGGGCGAGATGGTCGCGGACACGGCTGCCCCCTGCCCCGGCGTTCCGGGTGAGACGCCGCCCGAGCTATCCGTCGCACCTCCTGAGCCGATCGCGGTCACCGAAAGGCTAATTGTGTCCGCGGGGATCGTGTAGACGGTCTGTCCCGGCGTTGTGTCAGTGACCGTCTGGGTCGACGCGCCGGCAACCGAAGGCGAGATTGCCGAGATCCCGAGGAATGTGCAACTGGACAGCACCGTGACCAGTGCCACGACAACTGCCGAACTTTTGAACTTCATCTCCACCACCATTTCCGCCGCGAATCCGGAAGGTCAACGATCGCCCTCGGGATGTTCTAACACCAATTTGCCAGAATGCCCGAGGGGTCAGTTGGCACACCTGACGGCACTGCCCAGGCAGGCGCCAACTCGTATTCAGTGGTGTGTTCGGTGGTCGACTCCGGCGGTGACGAGGTGGATCACCAGTGTGCGACCGCCCAGTTTCCGGCTACCTCAAGCGCCTGGTCCAGCGAGTCCCTGGCGTCGCCGCTGATCAGGCTGTCTTGTGCGCCCCTCGGGACTCGAACCCGAGACCTACGTAGCCGAATTAGATCCTGTACAGAGGTCCGTCGTTGCCCAGATCGCATGTTCAGATGGCATCTCGTGTCCACCACTGTCCGAGGCGATCCGCTCGCATGTGGCCATCCGGCTGCAAGGGTGGCTGCAGATTGAAGATCCAAGTGAGGTGCGCTGCCACGCTCACTTGCAACCCAGCCAAAGGCGGATGCGGGTCCACCTGCGGCTCGCCTCCTAGGCGGCGAAAACGCCGAGGTCCTCGAAGTGCTTGGCAAGAACGGCGGTGCTCGTCGCGGAACTGCGGCCGAGATGGTTCAGGATCGTCGCGTAGACGCTGCGAAAGTCCACGGTCGGCACCAGCGCGTCGTCGAGTCGCGCCTTCGGTGCGCTCCTCGGCGCCTCGCCGTAGAGCCCACCGCGCACACCGCCGCCGACGATGATGTCGACCCCGGCCTGGCCGTGGTCGCAGCCCGCCGAGCCGTTCGCCGTTTGCTGGCGACCGAACTCGCTCGTCGCGTAGACGAAGACGTCATTCGCGCGGGGACCGGCGCCAACGACGCTGAAGAACTGTCCGAGGGCCGCGTCGAGTTGGCCGAACAGAGCGGGCTGTGTGCCGTCCTCTTCGCCGTGCGTGTCGAAGCCACTCAGCGTGACGACGTAGGTTTGGCTCGGTATGCCCGCGTCGACGAGCATGGCGACCTGGGCGAGCTGCTGGCCGACGTCGGTGTTGTCAAAGCCTGCGGCGACGGCAGCGTCGGACGCGGCGAACACCTTGGCCTGGGCAACGAATGTGTCGGCGATGGCCAACTCAGAAGACCGCGTCATCGTGCCCCGCGCCGCGCCGCCCCCGCCCATCGTTCGCCAGGCGTGCAGCCAGTCCTCCTCCCATCGCCAGTCCACGTTGAAATCGAAGTACGCCACTGACGGCACGCTCAACACTGGCGTCTTCTTCCCGACGAGCGTCGGATGCACCCCGACGATGGAGACCGAGGCGAAAGGGCTGCCGGCGGCCGCAAGATCGTTAAACCGACCAAGCCAGCCAGTCCCCGCCGACCCGGTGAAGTCCGCCACCTGTCGGTAGTGCATCGCGGCGAAGTGGGAGAACTCATGCTCCACGTTCTCGCCGGGCCCGAGGACGAACGCCACGTCCTGATCGGTCGACCATCTCGATGCGAGCCAGGGCATGGAAGGGTGTAGACCATGTGAGACGCCGCTGAGAGGGAGGATCGCCGACTCTTGGATGGCGATCGACCCGTGGCCGCGCTGGACGTCGTAGTACCAAGGGTCCGTCGGATCGATGAGCATGTTGGTCGCGTCGTTGCCACCCTGCAGGTCAATGAGGACGAGGATCGGCGTGCCCAATGGCAGCGGTCTGAACAACCGAAGCGTGGCCGCCCCCGCGGCCTCTCCGAGCGGGGAGAACAGGTCGAGCCCGAGGCTCGCACCAGCCGCAGTCAGGGTGACGAGTCCGCTGTGGGCGAGGAAGCTCCGTCTGCTGACTGTCACGTCCAACGCCTCCTAGTTGACCAAGAACTCGGGGGAGACCAACACGAGCGCCAAGGTGCCCGCCGCTCGGTAGCGGTCCCACGCCCCGCTCGTGGTGTACCCATGGAGCGCCCGGGCGGTCGGAGCCGTGAGGTCCGTGATGCCGCAGAGACGTGCCGCGGCCGTCGGGGCCGACAAGGGCGACTCACGTAGCCAAAGTCTGGCGGCGACACCGCGGGACGACCCGGCGGATGCCGCGGCAAAGTCCTGCACGATGCCGCCCCAGGTCATGTCGACCCCGGCGTTCAGCCACGTCGTTCCCTCCGGCCACCCCGACACGTTCGGCGGGAAGTATGGGTGTTGGTTCATGAAGGAACTCAACTGCCAGCCGTAGTCGGAGCGCCCAAGAGGGAACTCCATGACCCGCGCACCGCTGGCGAGCAACTCGACCGGGGACTTCACCCGAGTCCCGATGGCCGCGGGCGCAAGAAACGCGGGGGAGTGCGCGATGGCGGTGACCACTGATCGCACGTCGCCGGTGGTCCCCCACAGCGCACCGAGCCTCTTGAGCGTGGCCACGTCGGGCGCGTGCCCCACCAGCTCCTGGAAGAGCCGTGCCGGGATGAAGTAGCGGTAGGCGGGGTGTCGAGCCACCGCCGAGATGACCTGGGCCAACCCAGCGTGCCCTTGATTCGCGCCGAAGAAGTACTTCTGGCCGTGGTCGAAGTTCGATGGATCGAACCTGATCTTGCCCGTCGCCCAGTCATAGGTGTAGCCCGTGAGCGCCCTGGCGACTTGGATGACGTCGTTCTGGCTGTAGTTGGGCCTGCCCGTCACGAGGCTCTTGAGCCCGAGCGAGAACAGCTCCATCAGTTCCCGTGCGTAGTTCTGGTTCGGATGGTCTGCGGTGTTCTGGTCCCCGTTGAGGTACTTCATCATCCCAGGGAGGACCGCCGTATCTCGAAGGAGCCGGGTGTAGGAACCGAACGGGTTGACGCGAAGTCGAGTCACGTGGCGTCGGAGGTCGTCGAAGGCGACGGAGTCGGTGACGCCGACGACGACGATGCCCTGGAGGATCCACGCAAGGCGCTCCTGAAGCGGATTGGGAGAGGTGGCCATCAGTTGAAGTTGACGGCCCAAGTACGGGGCCTGATCTGACCAGCTGCTCAAGTTGGGCAGCTTCCACTGTGCCGGGGTCGTTGGGCGTCGGCGCAGCAACTCGTCAATCAAGGCCGTCGTCCCGACTGCGGTCCCGTGGTCGATGTCCACGCCCGTCGCGCCAAAACCCAAACGCCGCCAAATGTGTCCAACCTGGCGCTCGGTCACCGTCCCCACGACGGACCTCCTGTCGGCGAGCTCACGTACTTGAGTGTCCGTTCGAGGTGAATCGCGGTGCACGCCTCAGTGCTGTGCATCTACGTCACCTCCGAGTCTTCTGACGAGCGGTCGCCTGACAACGTGCAGAACAGGCGCCCTGTCGTCTGTGGCGGGACCAGGTCCAATCCCATGCGGAGCGAACCTATCGATCGCAAGGCGGTGCGATCGGCTACGGGAACCCAACTTTGTCGCGCGTTTCGGTCACAGCACAACAAACGATGGAGTGCGTCTGAGGCCAGGTCGGAGGATCCCACATGTGCCTCGGGCATCAATCATGGCCACGCTCGTGGAGCCGTCGGAAGTCGCTCAAGGGGGACAATTCTCGAGCAGTCGATTGTCGTTGGAGTCAATGGGCTCGAACCACAGCTGCACCTTGCGTGGTCGATCGACGTTGCCACACTGCTGCGTAGCGATCTTCTCTTGGTGCATTGTCTCGAAGGCAGCCTTGACCCAGAAGTGCTGGATCCCAATGAAATACCACGACACATTGCTCGAGATGTAGTTGCGCGAGCCGTGGCTAGTGCACTGGGCAACGGTGTCCAGGCTGAACCAAGATTGGGTGAGGGTTTCCCCGGCAAGGCATTAGTCGAACTGAGCAGGGGAGCCAGGCTTCTCGTGATCGATTCGTCTCACAGAAGTCGGCATTCGCACATGCACTCGTCGATCTCGATGTATTGCGTCCGACATGCACAGTGTCCGGTGACGATTGTGCCCACTCACAGTTGAGCGGGGCTTTCACCGACTGGTTCGCTTCGGATCGACCCAGAAGTGCTTTGTGGAAGATCTCGTACTTGCTACGATCAGATCTGGAGCGATGAGGCCCGCCCCTAAAACCGCTGACTGACCACCAGCTGATGGCTTCTACCAGCAAGATCAATGAGCTGGTAGGGCGGGGACTCCGTACCTGCCGAACCTGGAGGTGCGGATGAACATCTACTACGTGCTGGCGATCTGGATCTCCCTAGCGCTGCTCGCGTCATTCATCAGCATACGAATCGGGGTCTCTGTCGCCCTGCTGGAGATCGTCGTTGGGGCGGTCTTCGGGAACATCCCAGGCATCAAGGAGCACATCCCGCAGAACGATGTCACGGTCCTCCTCGCTGGCTTTGGCTCGGTCCTTCTCACGTTCCTCGCTGGGGCCGAGATCGACCCCGTGTCGCTACGTCGACACTGGAAGTCCAGCGTCACGATCGGGGCGGTGTCCTTCCTCCTCCCCCTGATCGGTGCGTTCTTCTACTCCCGATACATCCTCAGCTGGAACCTTCATGCCTCGGAGATCGCAGGCATCGCGTTGAGCACGACATCCGTCGCGGTCGTCTACGCCGTCATGGTCGAGACGGGCCTCAACCGCGAGGACATCGGCAAGCTGATCCTCGCAGCATGCTTCGTGACCGATCTCGGGACCGTGTTGGCGCTTGGGGGCCTATTTGCGAATTACGGGTGGGAGCTGCTCGCCTTCGTGGTGATCACAGTCGTCGCGATGTTCCTCCTGCCACGGGCTCTGCGATGGGTCCTTGCAAACGTTGGGCACCGCGTCAGTGAGCCGGAGGTGAAGGCCATCTTCGTAGTCCTGCTCGCACTCGGGGGCCTTGCGACCGCCGCTGGAAGCGAAGCGGTGTTGCCCGCATACGTGGCGGGGCTCGTGGTCGCCGGTGTGTTCATGGAGGATCGAGTCGTTCTCGATCGCATCCGGACGATCGCATTCGCGTTTCTCACGCCGTTCTTCTTCCTTCGGGCAGGGACTCTGATCTCGGCCCCGGTCCTGGTGAGCGGCGCCGGCGTCATCGCGGCGTTGTTCCTTGTGAAGGTGGGTGCCAAGTTCCTTGGCGTGTGGCCCGCTGCTCGAGCCTTTGGACTCCCGAGGAGAGAGGGTACCTACACGACCCTTCTCATGGCGACCGGCCTGACGTTCGGCTCGATCGCCGCCCTATACGGCTTGACGCACCACTTCATCTCAGAGACCCAGTACACCGAGCTCGTGACTGTAGTGATTCTCTCGGCCCTGATCCCGACCGTCATCGCTCAGCAGTTCTTCCGACCAGCTGTTTGCATGCCGCTCGACGAGAAGGAAGCTCTTGGTGAGGAGGACATCTCGATGCCACGTCGTCGCGGCGAGCACTGGGTGCGACGGGACCTGCCGGATGTCCAGTCCGAGCCCGGGTGAATCAGAGCTGGCTGCAAAAGTGGCACAGATAGAGGAGCCAAGAGACCTGGGACGTCTGGAACTCCAAGTCCACAGTTGTCAATGGCCATTGAGAATTCCCCAGTGACGGTCACGAAAGCTCCCCAGTGACGGCCATGAGAATTCCCCAGTGGCGGCCATCGGATCTCTCGGACGTCAGGTCAGTGGCTTCACCCCTCTCCGAGGGTCGCCTGCT
>PMON01000074.1 GCA_003162395.1 Acidimicrobiaceae bacterium | reverse complement strand
GCCCTGAACCTTCCTCCGACGCGGAGGTTTGTCCCCTTGAGGTCACCTCCCAACTCGCAGGAACCGTTGGCCTCCAGCAGTCCCTTCACAGCGAGAGAGCCCGAGACGTCGAGCTTCCCGTTCACCAAGACCTCCGACGCGGTCAAGTCCCCGCGGACGGCCGTCATTCCTCCCGCGTCCACCTGCTCGCAGGCAAGGTTCCCCTCGACGGACAGCTTGCCGAAAGTGGAGAGCTTCTTGCCCTCGCAGCCGGCTGGGAGCGTGCACTTGCCGTAGACTTGGAGCTCCCCGAACTTCAGCGGGGCGGTGCTCGAGAATATCCCGCCGACATTCGTGTGCCCTTTGATGCTGCCCCCGCCCACGTCCGCCTTCCCGCCGACTCCGAGGTCGGTCAGCTTCACTGCGCCCGAGACGGCGACCTTCCCGCCCACTTCGACCGACTCGGCCTCCATCGTCTCCTTGACGTCCACAATCCCGCCGACCCTGATCGAGCCCACACAGGAGATTGACCTGGCGGACATCTTGCCTCCGACGTCGATATCGTGGGCGCTTATCGTGCCGCTCGCCTCCACGGTGTGGGCGACGTCCAGGCCTTTGTGCACGGTAAGGTTCCCCGAGACGGTCAGCCTGCCCCTCTCGACCTTGAGCGAGTCGCACTGAAAGTCGCAGTCTATGACGGCGTTGCCTTCGAAGTAGGCGCCCTTGGCAACCGTCACCGCCTTCCCCTTGGCGGCGGCTATCTTGGCGCCACCGCCCACCCTGAGCTCGCCGTCGACGTTATCGAGCCGTGCTGTGCTCCCCTTCTCGACGTGCACGTCGGGCATGGTTTCCCGCCACCCTACTCGGGCTTCATCGCCCTGGCCGCGGCCCAATAGCCCAGGATGGCCATGACCACCACGAATCCCACGAGATATAGCATGTCGCCCACGAAGGTGCCCATCATGCCGTTCGCGGCCGGGTTGCCGGTGACGATGAGGATCCTCGCCGCCTCGTCCGCCTTTGAGATGGGGTTGACGTTCGAGATGGTCTGCAGCCAGCTCGGGAAAGAGCTCGAGGGGAACAGGGAGCTGCTCATGAATATCAGCGGGAGGTTGATGAAGTTCACCACTGCGATGAGGGAGTCGATGCTCCTCGCGAGGAGCGCGAGGGAGGTGAAGATGCATGAGAGACCCAGGCCCAGGAGCGTGAACGCGGCGAATGCCCCGAGCAGCTCAAGGATGCCGAAGCTCGAAGTGAGCTTGAGGCCGTCAGGGATGATGAGGGCGATGACGAAGGTGAGGACCGCGAGGAGCATCGCCTTTGCGAGGTTCTGGAAGACCCCTGAGAAGTAGATCGATGCCCGGGGGATCGGCGACGTCAACAGGGTGTTGAAGTAACCGAGCTGCCTGTCTAGGACGATGTCGATCCCGCCGAAGGACATGTTGAAGACGATGATGAGACAGATCACCCCTGCCGTGAGGTAGGTGATGTAGGTAGCGGCACCCCCGAAGGTCGTGCTGAGTATCGCTGACTTGGCGGCCCCGGCCGCCGACGCGGGGACCAGGTTCGTGGGGTTGAACGAGTTCCCGAACAGCGCGAGATAGAACGCCGCCGTCGCAAGGCCGGGGATGATCGTGAACGGGTTCCTCACCCACTTCTTGAGCGCCCTGTTGGTGAGTGCTAGAGTCTCGTCAAACATGGTGACTCACTTCATCCTCTCCGTGATGATGTTCTGGATGTAGGACTCGCTCTCCCCGGCGGCCTCGTCCCGCATCGATTTGCCGGTGACCTCGAGGAAGACCTCGTCGAGAGTCGGCTTGGTGAAGGCGATCTCCTTGATCTCGAGCCCCTTCTTCGTGACCCCCTCGACTATCGCGGGGAGGGCCTTCTCGGTCTTCGGGAGCTTGATGCGGTATGACTGGTCGGTCTTGACGACGTCGTGTACGTCGGGTATCGACCTCAGGAAGTCGGTGATGTCGGGCCCTGCCGTCAGCTCGATGGTCAGGACGTCCCCTCCCACCCTCTGCTTGAGCTCGGAGGGCGACCCGGACACCTTAATCACGCCGTGGTCGATGATCGCGACACGGTTGCAGAGGCCGTCTGCCTCCTCGAGGTAGTGGGTGGTCATGAAGATGGTGAGGCCCTGCTCCTTGTTGAGCTTGCTCATGTACTCCCACATCTTCGTCCTGGTCTGGATGTCCAGGCCGAGAGTGGGCTCGTCCAGAAAGAGGAGCTTGGGCGTGTGGATGAGGCCTATCGCGAGCTGGAGGCGCCTCCGCATCCCCCCAGAGTAGGTCTTGACCCGCCTGCCCGCCGCGCCTTCTAGGTCGACCAGCATCAGGAGCTCGTTCGCCCTCTTCTTCGCCTCGTCGCCGCGGACGTGGTGGAGGCGGGCAGAGAGCAGGATGTTCTCCATGCCGTTGAGCTCGTCGTCGGCGGTGAGCTCCTGGGGAACGACCCCGATGACGTCCCGCACCGCAGCGGGAGACTTGCTCACGTCTTTGCCGTCCACCGTGGCCTTGCCCTCTGTGATCGACGCGAGCGTGTTCAGCATCTTGATGGTGGTGGTCTTCCCGGCGCCGTTTGGCCCGATCAGTCCGACGATCTCGCCGCTCGACACATCGAAGGACACGTTCGAGAGCGCGTGCAGACCGCCGAACTGCACGGACACGGCGTCCATCTCGACGCTTGGTACGACAGGAGCCGCCGCGGCGATGTCGGGGGCAGCGGGCTCCTCAGTCGTCACGGGCGCCAAAGTTACAGCGACGGCGGCGCGGCGGCGGCGTTGGTGGCTGTGACGCGCGCTCGCCCTTGGTGCCGCCGGTGAACGGGCGCCGCGAGCTCCTCGATCGAAGGGCGTCGCGGACCTCGTGGGTCCGGGCACCGGCACGTACGATCGGGCATGGTCGCTGGCATCGTGGTCGGCGTCATCCTTGTCGCACTGGCCATCTGCACGGGCATCGCGAGGCGGGTGGGCTACTCCGGCGTCGGCGGCAACTCCATCGTGCGGTGCAGCAAGGGCCACCTGTTCACCACCATCTGGGTGCCAGGTGCGTCGTTCAAGTCGATCCGGCTCGGGGTGGCAAGGTACCAGCGCTGCCCCGTCGGGCATCGCTGGGCCATTGTCAGGCTGGTAAGAGACACTGACCTGACCGACCAGGAGCGCGCGTTCGCCGCAGAGCACAAGGACCTGCGCATCCCCTGATCTGGGCGGTTCTCTCCGCGCTACCCCAACCGAGTGAGCACGTTGCGCGTGATCTGCTCGATCTGGGGGTCCCTTGCGGCGAGCCCGTGCGCCCAGTCGGTAGACCCTGAGGTCAGCACCGTCGCGCCGGCGTTGTTCGTGTACACACCCAGCACGGCGTGGCCGTGACGGATGTGCTCCAACGCCTCTGGCGCACGCGTCCCGAAGACGCGTGACGCGATGTACTCGAGCTCGCTCGGCTCGCCGGGCTTGGGCGGACGAGGCGAGGTCTCGTGCGTGAAGTGCCGCGTTGGGCAGGTGCCGAGGATCTCGAAGGTCGACGGCGTGCCGTCCTCTCCGGTCGGGTAGGGCAGCCCGTCGCGGTAGGTGAAGGCGCACCCGTCGCACTCATAGCCGACGACGGTCGCGTCGGCACCGAGCACGTCGCCGTAGCCGAGCCCGGTGCCGCCGAAGATCCAGTGGCCGGCGCGGTGCACGGTGTAGCCGCCGAGCCCGGCGGTCACGTTGCGGCCGATGCGGTGATAGCCCCCGCGGGTGAAGGTGACGCCGGTCATTTCATTCTCGGGACGACCGACGACGACGTCGGACCAGAACGTCGTCACCTCCGGCTCGCGGTCGGTTCCCATCAGCGGGTCGCTCTTGAAGAAACCCTTGTACCCAACCATCACGTCGTGGTCGTCGCCCTCGAGGCGCACCTGCCACAGCGACGTGTTCCCCGAGAAGAACGCCGCATTGCCGCCGCGCGCGACAAAGGCCTCGACCGTGTCGCGCATGCCGCGACTCCAGTACTCGTCGTGGCCGACCGACAGATACAAGCTCGCTCCGTCCAACACCTCGGGGTGCGTCTCGAGGTCGGCGTTCGTGCACACGCCGATCTCGAACCCGTCGCGTTCAGCCCACTCGATGAACGGCAGCTCCCAGTCCGGCCAGCCTGCCGACCCGGCGTAGCCCGAGAGGTGGTTGAGCTGGATGTACCCGACGTGCGCGGCATTCTGCGGATCTGGCGCGCCCGTCCCCGTCACGCGGCGGCCCTTGCCGGGCGGCTTGTACAGGTAGCCGGGCGCCATCGGGCGCTGCAGGGCGACCTGGGTGCCGCCGGTGTACAGGTTCGGTCCCCCAAAGTCGTTGTAGGCGTGCCACGTGTTCGTCGCCAGCGCGACCACAATGCGCGCACCAGCCGTGGGACGCACGACGAAGAAGGCGTAGTCGCGCCGAACTTTCTCGCCGACGACGATCTCCATGACGACCTCGTAGTAGCCCGACTGCCATGCCGGGTCGACGTCCAGGGTCAGCGCGGCGGGCCATCCGCACCCCTTCGAGGACGCGTCGGACGGCGTCTCGTGCTCGCCGGCCGCGACCATGTCAGAACTGAACACGACCTCTCGGCGCGCGCCGACCCGTGCCACCTCAACGCGCACCGGCCGACCGTCAGACGACGACAGGTGCAGACCGACCTGCCCGCCCGCGGGCACCGATTGCGGCCAGCAGTACCCCGTTACGGCGTCGCGCACGATCGCGGAACCTACTCGCGCGTGCTCATGGACGCACGAACAAAGGACGCTGCACCCATGGCGCTCAGCCGAAGGCAACCGCGGCAGTTCCAATCGAACGCCGGCTCTGACGTCGACCTACCCGAAGTAGTCCCGGCCCGAAAATGGAGAAGGAGGTGGGCCGGTCTTCCGGTTGCGAGCCGGGTCTTGCCCGAGCAAGATCCACCGCGTGGGCAGCTTCGCCGAGGACGTCACCGTGCACTCGGCCGGAGGCGGGCGGTACCGCAGCGAGTTGGACCACAGCTGGGACCTCGTCGCCCCGCAGGGCGGGGTGGTGGCATCGCTGGCCCTACGGGCCGCCGAGGCCGAAATTGAGGGGTCTGGACACCTGCTGCGGACCTGCACCACCGTGTTCGCCGGCCAGGTGTCCGCCGGCGCCCTCGAGATTGACGTCACCGTGCTGCGGCGAGGTCGCACGGCCACGCAGGTCGTGTCCACGATCCACAACGAGGCGGTGCCCGCGGGAGCAACCGTCCTTGCCGTGTTCGGGTCATCGCGCCGAGGACCGACATTCGTGGATGTGACGCCGCCCCAGGTCCCCTCACCCTTGGCGTGCCGCTCGTACCGCGACCCGCTGCCCGCCGGCGTCGAACCGTTCGAACCGTTCCCGTTCTGGAACCAAGTGGAGGGTCGAGCCGCGCTCGGCCGTCCGCCGTGGGAGGAGCACGAGTCCGGTCGTTCCGACGTGGGGACATGGCTCCGATTCGACGATCCGCCTCGACTGGCAGATGGGTCGCTCGACCCGCTCGGCGTGATCACCCTGGCCGACCGGATGCCCGGCTGTATCGATGAACGGATTGGTCATCAAGGACCTCGCTGGTTTGCTCCGAGCGCGGACCTGACCGTGCATCTCCTCGAACCGTTGCGGACCGAGTGGATCCTGGCCCACGACCGCGCTCGTTGGGCGGACGACGGGTGGGCGTCTGCGGAAAGCACGCTCTGGGACGAGACGGGCACGCTCGTGGCCTACGCCACGCAGATGATGCTCTTTACGTACCTTCCGGCGGAGTAGCGATCAAAGGTGCGAGGGGGCACGAGCATGCACAGGACCACGGGTTCTGGATTCATCGGCATGGATCAAGAGGGACGCTCGGGCGCGCCGACAATCGAAATCACCTGGCCGCCGCCCCAACAATGAGCACGACCCGTCTCGGTCCGGGTATGGCCTCACCTGCGACCAAGCCCGTGAAGGGGTGTTGTGGTATAACGCACCCCCACGCTGAAGCCGAACGAGCGCAGCTCCGCGATTGCGAACTTCGCTGGCATCAAGAGAACCTGCGGCGGGGTGCCCGGCGTGGGCCGAGTCGCGCTCGACACGGCAATCTGGACCCAGGACTGCTTCTCGAGCCTCGTTCCGACACCGGGTTGCTCGCCGATGACGGTTGCAGCTGTATGGGGCCCGACTTCACGGACGATTGCCAAGCGCAGTCCAAGGACTCGGAGACGATGCGCCGCTTCATCTTGCGTCAGCCCTACGAGCTCCGGTACGGCAGAAGGACCGCTCGAGATCACGAGGTTGACAGATTGACCCGGCTTCACCGTGGCTCCCACCTTGGCGTTCGTCAGGAACACGATGCCGGCCGGTTCGAGCGAACTTTCTGAGGTAAGCGACCAGTGTGCAATCCCTGCGGCGATGAGGGATCGTTGCGCGGCTTTCACCTGAAGGCCGATCACATTCGGCATCGACGGCGTGCTCGAGCCGCTCTCAGCCCAGTATGCGACGAGGTCGCCGGCGACGAGCACGATCGCGAGCACGATTGCGACCGTGGCGACGAGTGGTCGTCGTGTGCCTCGACGACCCAGAGGAGCGACCTCGTCGGCAATGGCTGACTCCGCGATGTCATTTGGCGACCCGATCCTCTCGAGGAGTCCGCGAATCTCAGTCTCAGACTGCGTCGGAAGATTCGCTCGACCCTCATTGATGTGCTCAGCGATCTCCGTGACGATCTGCGCGCGCCTGGACGTCGACAGCGGTGCGAGCGCGGTGTCCAATCGCGACAGGTAGGTGTCGATGATTCCATCGAGTTCGGTCATCGTCATTGCACACCGCCACCTTCCATGAGCTGGTCGACCGCGTCCCTGAAGCTCTTCCACTGCACTCGGAATGCCTCGAGCGCACGCACCCCTTCGCCGGTAAGTCGGTAGTACCGCCGAGGAGGTCCTTGTGGCGACTCCTCCCAGAACGTCTCGACGAGACCCTCTTGGCGGATCCGTGTCAGGAGCGGGTAGACGGTGCCCTCGCTCGTGACTAGGCCTCCTGCGTCGGTGAGCTTGCGCGTGAGCTCGAAGCCGTACATGTCGGACTCCTGAAGAAGTGCAAGGACGCAGAACTCGATTGCGCCGCGCCGCATCTGGCTCAGCACTTTCGGGGCACTGCCAGATACCATGTACCACATACTAGCAAGCAACCCGGTCCCCATCAAGTCGCTACTGCCAATTCGCGGAGGCTGCTGAGGGCTGACGCCCAAGGCCCTGCATCGACGCCTGAAGCGGTTCAGCGCACAAGCCGGAGCTGCTCGTCGCCTCGACGACGGGACGTCTATAGGACCGTCAAGCGCATGGGGCCGCCGCGACGTGAGTCAGGCGCCATACCTCGTGATCACGAAGTGCCCGTTCAGAGAGCCCACGCCCGAACACTCGACTGCAGACTTGCACCACACTCCGAGTTGTTCAACGTTCAGCGGAAATGCTTGAGTCGTCCACGTCAATCCGCCGTTGTCGGTCTGTGCAGCGTGAGTCCCACCGCCGTAGGTCGGGTAGCCCACCACTTCGCACACCGACGCCGAGATGCAAGAGAGTCCTGCGTAGGAAAAGTCGCCGTTGGGTAGTGCGGTGCCCATACGCTCGCCAGATCCACCTCCCGTAATCCACAGCGCATTCTCGACAGCGCCAGGCCCACCCATGTGCGAGCTCGTCAACACTGTGCATGCTGTCGTCGTACTGCAAGACATTTCTCCGAGGTAGGTTCCCTTCGGAATCCTGATCGGAATGGCCGCCCATGTCTTCGCGAAATTTCGAGTCACGAGGACTTGATTCGGTCCGGTGAAAGGGGTCGCGTAACACACGGACCTCGATGGACACTGCACCTCGAAGTTGGCTCTTTGTGCTTCCGAGAAACCATCGGGCAGTTCGGACCGCGTCCATTCCCGTCCGCCGTCAGTCGTCAAGAACATTGTCGTTGAGAACGGGTGAACATCGAGCCCCGTTGCGATGCACTCGAGCGTCGATGGGCATGCGACGCCGAGTGGTTCGAATCCACGTGGAATGACTTGCCTCACCCAGTGCCTTCCCGCGTCGACCGTACGAAGCATCGAGAAAACAGGCCCATCCCCTCCGCTGTTGTCAGCGCCCTCAAATCCCTCGCAGATGCTCAGGGATGCACAGGCGATCGGCTGCTCAGGTGAGAGTGAAGACAGAACCCTCCAGGTCTCGGTCACAAGGTTTGGGCCAAACGACACCATCTCGTAGCCGCGGCTCTTTGTCCGCACCACGCTCAGACAACGACCTGACGGAGTGCATGCATAGCTGCCCGGGACCTTCGACTCCAAGTGCGTTTCTATGCGCCACTTCGATGGCTTTGTTGATTGAGTCGATGCTGAGCAGGCGCTGAGCATCAGCATCGCGGCTGCAGCTGCCAGAAGAGAAGATCGAGCGTTCCGCATGACGCACAGCGGCCTTCCCCCGGCATTTGTCACCGATCCCGCAGGGGAGGCGACTTGCCTCGACAGGACTGAGTGCAATCTATCTCGAACAGAACTGATGGAAGATGTTGGACCGACCACTGACGTCAACGTCTTCCGACGTCATGTGGGTCTTGTCCTTTGAGAACACGACCCATCACCGCGGCGGCGGCCCTGTCGCGATCCTCAAGCACATGGGCGTACGTCCTGAGCGTCAGAGACGGGTCGGAATGTCCCAGCGACCAGCCACGGTTCGAACGTCCACGCCGGCGCCGATGAGTTGGGTCGCGGTGAAGTGCCGCAGATCGTGGTTATGCCGACGTCGGC
>PMON01000049.1 GCA_003162395.1 Acidimicrobiaceae bacterium | reverse complement strand
AGATCGAAGTCCTTTGCCACCTGACCGATCGATCGGTCACCAGCCCTGCAGCGCTCGACGATCTCAGCTTTGAACTCCGGGGTGAACGACCGGCGTGGTCGTGTCTTTCGCTTTGCCATGGTCTCCATGATGGACTCCCTCCCAGGTGCTCTGCACCTGATGTCGGTTGTCCGTCAAATCGGGAGAAGCCCACAGCACCAGTCGGTGTGTTTGCGGGCGTCCTGGGGACTCCTGAGGGATCGACTCCTGCAATTCGCGGTTCAAACGTGTGGCGTCGGCTCGTGACCAATCAAGCCCCATGTCGGTTCGGGGATGTCCTTGCCGTTGACGTGTCGCATCTCAGCGATGCGTGATCGTCCCCTTGGTGCCGAGTCGGGGACGCGTTGCGGGCCATCTCCAGGGCCAGACAGTGCTGGCGGGCAGCCCGGGTGACCGGGTGCCGTTCATCTCTTCGTCGCGACGAGGCGACATGGAGTGGTTCGGCCGCAACCCGGTGGGCTCAATCAGAAGCGCGGCCACGCCGCTGTGCGGGGGCCATGAACCTTGGCGAGCTCGCACCGGGCTGCGTCCGTCCCGGCTCTCATCCCGTCTCGGCCAGGCAGCGGATCTCGCCGTCGCGCAGGCCGTAGTAGACGAGGATGAGAAGCTTGCGCGCCGCAGCGACGCGCCCGACCTGCTTTCCGCGGCGCTCGCCCACCCGCTGGTGGTGCGCACGGATGATCGTGTCGCCTCGCTGGCGGGCGACGGCCTCGACGGCGGCCCAGCGAACGAGGCGCGAGCCCTGCTTGGTGATGTGGCCGCGGCGGACCTTGTCGTCGGACTCGTGGTGCGTGGGTGTCAGCCCCGCCCAGCTGCAGAGGTGACGAGCCGACGTGAACCTGGACACGTCGCCGATCTCGGCGACGAAGACCGAGGCGAGCACCGGGCCGACGCCGGGGATCGCCTGGACCGCGTGGTAGCCGAGGTCGTCGGCCACGTAGGGGTCGATCTTGTCCTCGAGCATCGCGATCTCGCGGTCGAAGAGCTCGATCAGGTCGCGCAGGGACTCGACGCGGACCCGGTAGGCGTCGCCCAAGTGCACGTCGTTGAGCAGGTGGTGCCCTCTGACTCCGAACAGGTCGGTCATAGGGACGGTCACGCCCTCTTTGGCCAGCACCGAGTGCACCTGGGCTTTCAGGTTCGAACGGAGCTGGACGAGCTTGGCGCGGTAGCGGATGTACTCGCGGAGCTCTCGCAGCGGCGGCGGGGCGATCCAGGCCTCCGCCAACCGCCCGAGTCGCAAGAGATCGACCAGGTCCGTCGCGTCGCGCTCGTCGTTCTTCACGCGCCGATTGCCCCAGTTGTTGCCGAGCGGGTGCGACAGATGGACCGTGGCACCGCACTCGGTGAGCACGTCGGCCGCCCAGTACCAGCCGTAGGTGGCCTCGAGAATCACCTCGGGGTTCGGGCCTGCCTTGCTCACCTCGGCTGCGAGGGCCACAGGATCGTTGTCGATCCTGACGATGTCGAGCGTCTCGCCTAAGGCGTTGCGCCTGACGATCACGCTGCGCCGCCGGTGCAGGTCGATGCCGACGTATTGTTGCTGTTGTTCCACGGGAGTCTCCTTCCGCCGTTTCCGATTTGGTTTGGCGACTCCAAGTGTGCTTCGCACACTTGGTTCGGGTTGGCGACGGGAGGACTCCCGCTGGGACTTCGAATTCGGCGGGATCGACTTGGCGACGCTCCGTGCAGCCACGAGACAGTCCTTCGTGCTTGGCGCGCGACCTGGTGCGCACACCGGGGGCCTGTCACGCAGGAGCTGCGCGCTCCTTCATCACATCAGACGATGCCAGGAAGGAGACTCATATGCATGTTCACATCGGAGCAGGAGTCATCATCATCGTGCTGATCGTGCTCTTCTTCTTGTTGGTCCGGTGATGTTGGGCCGAAGTCATGAGCGAGCGATGTGGTAACTCCTCGTCCGCCACTCACCATTTGAGCGAGAGTCCCTCGCACTCAGGGAGCCGGAGATTCCTCTGGAGGCCACGTGCGGCGTGTTTCGTCCATTGGACTCATTAATCCAACGTCGTTGCCATCTGGATCCGTCACAATCGCGTATCGCGCACCCCAGAAGGCATCGAATGGTGGTTGCCGCCCCACGTAACCAGATGACGTCAGCTCTGCGTAGCGCTCGTCAACCCCCTCGCGGGTCGGGAGCGAAAACCCGATAACGACGCCGACGCTTGTCGGGTCCGTTCGCGAGGCGGCATGCCAAAGCCGAGCTGAATCCGCAGTGTCCAGTTCAAGGCTCATGCCACCGGGCATTCTCAGCTCCACATGGGCCTCAGCCGTGTCCTCTCCTTCGGACACAACGATCCCCAGCCGTCGATAGAAGTCGAGGCTCGCTGCCATGTCACCAACGACCACGTTGATCATGTGTAGGTCGGGCTTGGGGATACTCACCGCGTGCAGTCTGACAGCGTGACGTCGAGCTTCAGCCCCACGGTGCCGAGCGACACGCAAAGCAACGCCGACAGCAAGGCGAGACTGATCGACTCGACCTAGCCTCGCTCGGTGCCCCTCGACGAGCCTGCGCACGTCGTCGTTCTCTGCCACGCCAACGTTGCGAGATCCGTGGTCGCAGCGCATCTGCTTCGCGACGCCACCGACGAGCGTGGCATCGCGCTTGAGCTTCGTACCGCTGGCACACACGCGGCCGAGGGGCAGCCTGTGTCGGCGAGGACCGTCGCCGCGATGGAGAAGGTCACCGGCTTGCCGGCTGCCCTCGGCGCGCACCGCGCACACCTGCTGAACAGTGCCGACGTCGAGTGGTCGGATCTCATCATTGCGATGGAGGTTTCCCAGGTCCGGTTTGTTCGCCGGATGCACCCCGAGGCCGCCGATCGTGTCGCGACGCTGGCGGTACTGGCTCACGAGCTCCCCGGCGACGGGCGGAGCCTGCTTGAACGGGTCTTGTCGCTCGGGCTCGAGGCACGCGATGGCTCGGCTGATGGCGACATTGAAGACCCTGCGGGCGGCGACGACGGTGCCTACGAACGGGCGACCAGGGTGCTCATCGATCGTTGCGTGGAGCTGGCGCGCCGTCTCAACGGATGAGCGACCCGACAACACTGCGGGCCCTACGATCCGACTGTGCAGATCGCCGACTCGATCATCGATCTCGTCGGGGATACACCGCTCGTGCGCCTGCACCACGTGATCGACGGCGCCGCCGCTCAGGTGCTTGCCAAGGTCGAGTACTTCAACCCCGGCGGGTCGGTGAAGGACCGCATCGCGACGGCGATGCTGGATGCCGCCGAGGCGTCCGGCGAGCTGCGCCCCGGCGGGACCATCGTCGAGCCGACGAGCGGGAACACGGGCGTCGGGCTCGTACTCGTCGCGCAGCAGCGCGGCTATCGCTGCGTGTTCGTCGTCCCCGACAAGGTGAGCCAGGACAAGATCTTGGTGCTCCGCGCCTACGGCGCCGACGTCGTGGTCTGCCCGACTGCCGTCGACCCCGACGACCCCCGCAGCTACTACAAGGTCTCGGACCAACTCGCAAAGGACATCGACGGAGGCTACAAGCCCGACCAGTACGCGAATCCCGCGAATCCCGCCGCGCACTACGCGACCACGGGTCCGGAGGTCTGGGACCAGACTGACGGGACCGTCACCCACTTCGTCGCGGGCGTCGGCACCGGCGGGACGATCTCGGGTGCGGGGCGGTACCTGAAGGAGGTCTCGAACGGCGCGATCAGGGTCATCGGCGCGGACCCTGTTGGCTCGGTGTACTCGGGCGGCACGGGTCGCCCGTACCTGGTGGAAGGCGTGGGCGAGGACATCTGGCCGGCGACGTTCGACAAGTCCGTCTGCGACGAGATCATCGCGGTGAGCGACGCGGACTCGTTCCGGATGACGCACCGACTCGCGCGCGAGGAGGGACTCTTGGTCGGCGGCTCGTGCGGCATGGCTGCCGTCGCCGCGATCGAGGTCGCCCGACGAGCGGCACCAGGCGACCTGGTCGTCGTGCTCCTGCCCGACTCGGGTCGGGGCTACCTGTCCAAGGTCTTCAACGACGAGTGGCTCGCGCGGTACGGCTTCGGGTCCGCGCCGACGGGACTCACGGTCGGCGAGGTGCTCGAGGAGAAGTCGGGCCGGCTGCCCGCGTTCCTGCACACGCACCCCACCGAGACGATCCGCGACGCGATCGACATCCTGCGCGAGTACGAGGTCTCCCAGTTGCCGGTCGTGAAGGCCGAGCCGCCCGTGATGGCCGCGGAGGTCGTGGGGTCGGTCACCGAGCGGGCCCTCCTCGACGCGCTCTTCAGCGGGGACGCGACGCTCGCCGACGCCGTCGACCGCCACATGTCCGCGGCGCTGCCGATCGTGGGATCGGGCGAGCCCATCGGCGCCGCGCTCGCCGCGCTGAAGGACGCCGACGCGATCGTGGTCCTCGCCGACGGCCGCCCGACCGGGGTCCTCACGCGCCAGGACCTGCTGGGCCACCTCGTCCGGTGACTCGGTAGCGTCGAGCGTGTGAGCGTGCACGAGGGATTCGAGACCCGGGCGATCCACGCGGGCCAGGACGCCGACCCCACCACGGGGGCGGTGGTCCCGCCGATTTACCAGGTCTCGACCTACCGCCAGGACGCCGTCGGCGAGATGCGAGGCGGGCACGACTACGCGCGGACCGTCAACCCGACGCGCACCGCGCTCGAGGCCTGCCTCGCCTCGCTCGAGGGTGCGTCGCACGGCTTTGCGTTCGCCTCAGGGATGGCCGCGACCGACACGGTGCTGCGCGCGCTGTGCCGGCCGGGGGACCACGTCGTCATTCCCGACGATGCCTACGGCGGCACGTTCCGGCTGGTGGACAAGGTCCTCGCCCCCTGGGGGCTCACCCACACGCCTGTCTCGGTTGCCGACCTCGCCGCGGTCGCCGCGGCAATCCGCCCGGGGACCACGAGGCTCGTGTGGATCGAGACGCCCACCAACCCGATGCTCCGGATCGCCGACCTCACCGCGATCGCACAGCTGTGCCACGACGCGGGCGCGCTGCTCTGCGTCGACAACACCTTCGCGACGCCGTACCTCCAGCAGCCCATGGAGCACGGCGCCGACGTCGTGGTCCACTCCACGACCAAGTACCTGGGCGGCCACAGCGACGTGGTTGGGGGCGCTGCGCTCACGAGCGACGAGGAGATCGCACAGCGCCTCTCGATGCACCAGAACTCGATGGGCGCGATCGCGGGGCCGTTCGACGCATGGCTCGTCCTGCGAGGCGTGCGCACACTCGCGGTGCGCATGGAGCGGCATTGCGACAACGCCGAGGCGATCTGCGAGGTGCTCGGTTCGCACCCCCGCGTTCTCGAGATCCGCTACCCGGGACTCCCGACGCACCCGGGCCACGACGTCGCAATGAAGCAGATGCGGCGCTTCGGCGGGATGGTGAGCTTCCGTGTGGAGGGCGGGCGTCGCGCGGCGATCGAGCTGTGCAACGCGGCCAGGCTCTTCACCCTCGGCGAGTCGCTGGGCGGGGTGGAGTCGCTGATCGAGCACCCAGCTGCGATGACACACCAGTCTGTCGAGGGCTCCGCGCTCGAGGTCCCCGACGACCTCGTCCGTCTCTCGGTCGGCATCGAGTCCGTCGACGACCTGTGCGATGACCTCCGCGGGGCGCTGGGCTGATCAGCCGGGTCCGACGCTTCGCAGCCCGCCCCAGACGAACTGCGCACAGCGCGTGGCGAGGCGGTCCGCAGTCGCGGTTCGGTCCCGGTCCGGAGCGTCGCCGAACTCTTGGAGCCAGAACGTCGCCGCCGACTTGGCCGACCCGATGACGGCCGCGGCGAGCAGCTTTCGGTGGTCAGGTCCGAGGCCCGCGTCGATGAGTGGGTCGAGGAACTCGATCAGCGCACGCTCGATGGCGTCAAGGTGGTGCGCGATGTCCTCGTCGGTGGACTCGACGAGCAGGAGGCGGAACGCGACGTCGTCGCTCAGGAGCGACGTGAAGTACGCGCGGAAGCCGCGCTCGACCTTTTCGCGGGGGGAGGCCCCGGGGGAGGCGGCGACCGCAAGGCGGTCGAGCAACTCGGTCGCGGCCGAGGTCACGATCTCTTCGTAGAGCGCGTGCTTGGACTCGAAGTGCTGGTAGAGCAGCGGCTTGGTCACCCCGGCGGCGACGGCGACCTGGTCCATCGTGGTCGCGTCGTAGCCCGACGAGGCGAAGAGTCGAGAGGCGACGCCGAGCAACTGCTCGCGTCGCTCGTTGGAGCGCAGTCGCTTCGTCGTCTCGGCACCGGTGACCACTTCGTCGCGAGCCTATCCCTGCACGGTCTCGCGAGGGCTGTCGAGCAGCGCACGCAGGCGCACGGGGAGCAGCGACAAGTCGTAGACCCTGCGAGCGATCGCGACGTTCTCGTCGAGCAGCTCGTTGTCGGGGCGCTCCACGAACTTCTCGAGCGACTCAATCGCGTCGAGGTCGAAGAAGCGCAGCCCGTGGCGCTCGATCTCCTCCATCACGAGGTACCGGCGCCGCGCGAGGGGCCGCCGGAACGCCACCGACTCGATCGCCGCGTTGCCGAAGCCCTCCCAGGTCGACGAGAGCACGACCACGTCCGAAGCCGCGTAGACATCGGCGATGCTGAAACCGGGCGGCATGCCCTGGCGCACGCCGGTCCGTGCGGAGTTGAGGAGTGTCGCGAGCTCGTCATCGAAGCCGTCCTCGGCGCCGCCCACAAGCCAGTAGACCGCGCCCAGGCGCTCGGCGAGCCGCAGAGCGCTGGCGATGTTCTTGCGGGGGATCGCTCGCACCGGGTGCACCACGAGCGTCGCGGTGGGACGAACGCCGATGGCAGCGCGCATCGCCTCTCGATCGCCGGCCGGCGGGTCCAGGTCGAAGTGGTTGGTGATGACTGTGGCACCGATGCCGTGCTCGGCGAGCAGTCGCGCCGAGAGCTCGTTGATCGTCACGTGTCGCCAGAGCGGATCGTCGGGCGGCGGGCCGTGGTGCGCGAGTGGCGGCCGCTGCAGGGCGAGGTCGTGGTGATGCAGGATCGCAGGGCGGCCCGCAAGCAGCGCCGCGACCGCGTCGGCGGCGGCGGGATTGATCGGCAGCGAGCAGACGTTCTCGACGACCACCACGTCGGCATCGCCCACCGCGCTCGCGAGTTCGTCAACGTCAAGGCCGTCCTCGGCATCCATTCGCAGGCCGTCGAGGAGGATGTCGGCGACGCCGTCGCCCGCCACCGAGACCACGGAGTGGCCGAGCTCGCGCAGTGCCCACATCCACTTGGCTGCTTCCACCGAGACGCCGTCGGCCAGACCCAGCCGGTACGACACCACGGCGAATTTCGACATCGAGCAACGCTAGGCGGTCACTTCGGCTGCACCGGGCACTCCTTGTACACTTCACGCAACCGCGAGGAAGGACGGCATGCCGAAACGAGCCTTGATCACCGGAATCACCGGTCAGGACGGCTCCTACCTGGCTGAGCTGCTCCTCGACATGGACTACGAGGTCCTCGGCGTCGTCCGTCGCTCCTCGACGACCAACCTGGAGCGCATCGCGCACCTGGTGGATCGCATCACGCTCGTGCCGGGCGACCTCCAGGACGAGACCTCGCTCCTCTACGCCCTGCGCGACTTCAAGCCCACCGAGGTGTACAACCTCGCCGCGCAGAGCTTCGTGCACTCGTCGTGGGCGCTCCCGGTGCTGACCGGTGAGACCACCGCCCTCGGCGTCACCCGGCTGCTCGACGCGATCCGCATCGTGGACCCCGAGATCCGCTTCTACCAGGCGAGCTCGTCGGAGATGTTCGGCAAGGTGCTCGAGACCCCGCAGCGCGAGACGACCCCATTTTACCCGCGAAGCCCCTACGGCGTGTCCAAGGTCTACGGGCACTGGATCACCGTCAACTACCGCGAGAGCTACGACCTGTTCGCGACGTCGGGCATCCTCTTCAACCACGAGTCGCCGCGGCGCGGAATCGAGTTCGTCACCCGAAAGGTGACCGACGGGGTGGCGAGGATCAAGCTCGGGCTCACCCACGAGCTGCGGCTCGGCAACCTCGAGTCGACCCGCGACTGGGGCTACGCGCGCGACTACGTCCAGGCGATGTGGCTCATGCTCCAGCACGACGGTCCGGAGGATTTCGTCGTGGCGACCGGCGAGACGAGGTCGATCCGGGAGCTCTGCGAGATCGCCTTTGGCGCAGTCGGGCTCGACTGGCACGACCACGTGAAGGTCGACGAGCGGTTCTATCGGCCCGCCGAGGTCGACGCGCTCGTCGGCGACGCCTCCAAGGCCGAGCGGATCCTCGGCTGGCGACGCAAGGTCGACTTCAAAGAGATGGTCGAAGAGATGGTCGAGTCCGACCTCGCGGCAGTCGCGGCGACGCTGCGCTGACCCGCGAGGCGCTCGCACGCAGCGAGCCCTCGAAATTTCCTGAGGATCGTCCAAAGTAGGCTTGCTTGGCCCCATGGCACCTGCCGTCTCACTCCGCGCTGCCGTGGCACTGCTCGGGCAGTTCCCCGTCCTCGCGGGCGTCGACCTCGACGTCGAGGAGGGGAGCGTCGCTGCGGTCCTCGGTCCGAACGGCGCGGGCAAGACGAGCCTGCTGTTCTTGGTTGCGGGCCTCCTCCCGATGCGGTCGGGCACTGGGCGGGTCCTCGGGTGCGACCTCTTTGGGGACCGCCGCGACCTGCGCCAAAAGGTCGGGCTGCTCGGCCACTCGCCCGCCCTGTACCCCGAGCTGTCCGCCACCGAGAACCTCAGCTTCGGGCTGCGGGCGATGCGCCGCCCGGTCGCTGACGCACGGGCCGCGCTCGAGCGCGTGGGGCTGACGGGGCGCTTGGCGACGACGCCCGCACGAACGCTCTCGGCTGGCCAGTCCCGCAGGATGGGGCTCGCCTGGCTGCTCGCGAGACGCCCTGCGCTCTGGCTCCTCGACGAGCCCCACGCGGGGCTCGACGTCCCCGGCCGCGACCTGTGCGACGACGTGATCGAGCAGGCAGCTCTGGGCGGGGCGACGGTGCTCTTGACGAGCCACGACCCCGAGCGCGCGGCGAAGGTCTCGAACCAGGTCGTCCAGCTCGCCGGCGGGGCCGTCGTCGCCGCAAGCGATGGCCAGAGGTCGCCACGTGTGGCGTGACGCGATGCTCGTCTGCGGCAAGGACCTGCGCATCGAGCTGCGTACGCGGGTGCTCCTGTGGCAGGTCGTCCCCTTCGGCATCCTCACACTCGTCCTGTTCGCCCTGGCCCTCGGGCCGTCCGCGACCGCGCTGCAGCGCGGCGCGCCGGGGCTCTTGTGGCTGGCGCTCCTGTTCGCCTCGGTACTCGCCACGACGCGCTCGGCGAGCATCGAGGCGCCCGAGGGCACTCGTGCATCGATCCGCCTGCTCGGCCTCGACGCGGGTGGGGTCTTCCTCGGGAAGGCAGCCGCGCTCGCGGTGCAGCTGCTCGCGATCGCGGCGGTCCTCGAGCTGGGGCTGCTCGTGTTCTTCCACGTGAACGCGGCGAGGCTCGGGATCGCGTCACCGCTCGAGCTGTGCGCCCTCGCCGCCCTCGCGGCGGTCGGGACGCTCTACGGTGCAGTCGTGGCCGGCACGGATGTCGCGGGCACCCTGCTGCCGTTGCTCGTGCTGCCCGCGCTCGCCCCGGTGCTCATCGCGGGCGAGAAGGGGACGGCGGCGGTGCTCGCGGGCGGCGGCCCCGGCCGCTGGGCGATCGTCCTGGCGGTCATGGCCGTCGCCTACCTCGCGGTCGGCACGCTCCTCTACGGCGCGCTCGAGGAGCCCTCGTGACTCGTCGTCATCTCGATCGCGCGCTCGGCCCGATCGCGCTCGTGCTCGTCGCCCTCACCGTCTGGCTGGGCCTGTGGGTGACCCCGCCGGACGAGACACAGGGCAACTTCGTACGCCTCTTGTACCTGCACCCCGCGCTCGCGTGGGTCGCGCTCTACCTCGCGTTCGGCCTCGCCGCGCTCAGCTCGGCGCTGTACCTGTGGCCGCGGACGCGCTCGCAGCGCTGGGACCTGCTCGCGGCCTCCACCGTCGAGGTGGGCGTCGTGTTCCTCACGCTGACCCTGGCGACAGGGATGCTCTGGGGCCGTCCGGTGTGGGGGGTCTGGTGGACCTGGGACGCGAGGCTCACCTCGACCGCGCTGCTCGAGCTGCTGTTCGTCGGGTACCTCGCGATGCGTCGCGTCCCCGCCGATCCCCACGTGCGAGCGCGCCGGTGCGCGGTGCTGGCGCTCCTCGCGGGCCTCGACGTGCCGATCGTCCACTACTCGGTCCAGTGGTGGAACGGCCTGCACCAGACCGACTCCGTCCTCGTCGGGGGCTTCCACTTCGCGATCCATGGCTCGATGCTCTGGACCTTGCTGCTCAGCTTCATCGCGATGACCGTCGTCTTCGTCTGGATGGTGCGGCGCCGCTACGAGATCGCGGTCACCGAGTCGGCACTCGCCGATGCCGCTCTCGAAGACGCCGTCCTCGAGCGTCGCAAGGAGGGGGTGCGATGAGCTACGTGCAGTGGGGCTACGTCGTGACCCTGGGGGTGCTCGGGGCGTACGCGACGTCGCTCATGGTGCGCTCGAGGCGCAGATGACCGCCGTCGACACTGGGCCGCCGCCGCTGGCGCCCGTCGAGCCGCGTCGGCGCGCGGCGAGCTCCAAGGGGCGGTTCCTCGTCGTCTGCGTGCTGCTCGCCGCGGCGGTCGCCCTCGTGTTGTACAAGGGGCTGCTCAGCTCGCTCAACTACTTCGACACCGTCGACCAGGCGCTCGACCACCGCGCCCAGATCGGCACGACGTCGATCCGCCTCGAGGGCGTCGTCGTGCCCGGCACGGTTCGATCGACGGGGTCAGGTGCGCTGTTCTCGATCAGCGGCGACGACGGTCGGGCGGTCTCGGTCACGTTCGTCGGCTCGCCGCCCGAGCTGTTCAAGCCGGACATACCTGTCGTCGTCGTCGGCAGCTTCACGACCGCGACGTCGGACGACTTCGACTCGAACCAGATACTCGTGAAGCACTCCGCGTCGTACATCGCGCAGTACCCGAGTCGCGTCCGAGCCCCCAACGGCTCCACGCGGTGATGCCCGCGTCGCTCGGGACGCTCGGGGTCGTCGTCGCGTTCATCGGCGCGGCGCTCGGACTCGTCCTCCAGCTCGTCGAGCTGCGTCTCCGCGCGATCGGCCGGCCCGTGCCCCCGTGGCTCGAGGGCCGGCGACTCGTCGTGCTCGTGCTGGCCGGCGTGCTGCTTGCGGTCGGCGCGATGCAGTACGCGCTCGTCACCCACGACTTCGCGCTCGCCTACGTCGCGGAGAACAACGCGACGGTGACGCCGCTTTTGTACTCGATCACCGGGATGTGGTCGGCGCTCGCCGGGTCGATCCTGCTCTGGGCGCTCCTGCTCACGGTCGTGACGTCGATCTTCGTCGTCGTGTACCGCCGGCGCCACGACGACCCGGTCGTCGGCTGGGCGACGGTCGTGCTGTTCGCGACGGCCACGTTCTTCCTCGGCCTCATCGCGGGGCCGGCGAGCCCGTTCGCGACGACGGGCACCGTCGTGCCCTCACAGGGGGCGGGCCCTGACGTGCTACTCCAGGACAACCCGCTCGTCGCGATCCACCCGCCCCTCATCTACTCGGGGCTCGTCCTGTTCACGGTGCCCTTCGCTCTCGTCATCGGCACCCTCGCCGCGGGGCGGCTGGGCGACGCCTGGCACGCCGACACGCGGCGATGGGCGCTCACGGCGTGGACCTTCCTCACCGTCGGGATCCTGCTCGGCGCGTGGTGGAGCTACCAGGTCCTCGGCTGGGGCGGCTTTTGGGGCTGGGACCCCGTCGAGAACGCCGCGCTGCTGCCGTGGCTCGTCGGGACGGCCTACGTCCACTCCGTGGTCGTCGAGGAGCGCCGGGGCCTCCTGCGCGTCTGGAACCTCACGCTCGCGATCAGCGTCTTTTCCCTCACGATCCTCGCGACCTACTTCACGCGCTCGGGCGTGCTCCAGAGCGTCCACGCGTTCAGCTCGTCGACGCTCGGCGGGCTGCTGCTCGGGTTCCTCGCACTGGTGCTCGCGAGCGGTCTCGGCCTGCTCGCGTGGCGCGGGGACAAGCTGCGCTCGCCCATCGGCATCGACGCGCCACTCAGCCGCGAGGGAGCCTTCGTCGCCAACAACGTGCTGTTCGTCGGGTTCGCCCTGGTCGTGCTCCTCGGGACCGTCTTCCCGCTCGGCTACCAGGCGATCGAGCACTCGACGGTCACGGTCGGACCCCCGTACTTCGACTCGGTCGCGCTGCCCGTCGGGCTGTGCGTGCTCTTCCTGATGGCGATCGCCCCGGCCCTCGGCTGGCGCCAGGTCGACGGCTGGGTGCTGTGGCATCGCGTGCGCACGGGCGTCTGGGCCGGCGCGCTGCTCGACGTGGCGCTCGTGGCCGACGGCGTGCGCGGCACCGGGACGCTCGTCGCGTTCCTGCTCGCCACGATCGCCGCGTGGTCGGCCCTCCGCGCGCTCGCCGCCAACGTCCGTGCCGCGCACGCGCGTGGGGCGCCCCTGTGGCACGGACTCCTCGGGCGGTCCTCGGGCGGCATGGTCGTGCACCTGGGGGTGGTGCTCGCCACCGTCGCGATCGTGTGCTCGACGTCGTTCTCGACGCGCGCGACCATCGAGCTCGCACCTGGGCACTCGAGGTCGGTCGGCGGCCACAGCGTCACCTACGAGGCGGTCAAGGTCGTGCACAGCCCCGTGCGCACCGCGACCGAGCTGGTGGTGCGCGTCGACGGGGGCGGCCTGTTCTACCCCGCGATCTCGACGTACGCAGGCGGACCCGTCCAGACCCCAGCGATCGACTCGAGCCTGCTCGGCGACGACGTGTACCTGACCTACGTCCCGCTCGGGCGGCGCGGTGAGGTCGCGCTGTCGGTCACCGTCGAGCCCTACGTCTCATGGCTCTGGCTCGGCGGACTCGTCGCGGGTCTTGGCGGCGCGCTCGCGCTCGCCGGTGCGCCGCGACGCCGCCACCGCCAGCCCGAGCCCGTCGTCGCCGAGCCGGTCCGCGAGCTCGAGCCGGTCTGATGCGAGCCCCACGTGTCCGGCTCACCGCCCTCGTCGCGTGCGCCCTGCTCGCCGGCGTGCTCGCGTTCCTCGCCTCGCGGCCCGTCGAGCAGGGCGCGACGCCAGTTGACTCGCGGCTCATCGGCACGGTGGCGCCGGACGTGGTCGCCCGCACCCTCGCGGGCGACCACGTGTCCCTCAGCGCCCTTCGCGGGCGCGTCGTCGTCCTGTCCTTCTTCGCCTCGTGGTGCGCGCCGTGCCGTGCCGAGGCGCCGAACCTCGTCGCGTTCGCGTGGCACCAGCACGTGACGAGGTCGACGGCGGTCCTCCTCGGCGTCGTCTTCAGCGACTCGCCCGTCGCCGCGTCGTCCTTCGCGCACTCCTACGGGCTGACCTATCCCATCCTCGAGGACCCCGGCGGGACGATCGCGAACGACTTCGGCGTCGCCGCCCTGCCCGTGACCGTCGTCGTCGACGCGCGAGGACGCGTCGACGAGGTGCTCCAGGGCACGGCGACCACGGCCCAGCTCGACACCGCGGCGAGCCAGGCGACACGGTCCGCGACGTGAGCACGACGCGCCGCGCGGTGGGCCCGATCGCGGTGTGCGCCGTGCTCTTCGTCACGCTCCTCGTCGGCTCCGGCGCGTTCGACGCGAGCCACGCGAGCGCCGCGGCGCGCGTCGCCGCGCTCGAGCGCGACGTGCGGTGCCCGGACTGCCTCGACCTGTCGATCGCCCAGTCGAGCACCGAGCCGTCGATCGCGCTGCGACACGAGATCGTCGCCTCGGTGCGCGCGGGTCGGTCCGACCGCGAGATCCTCGCCACGATCACCCAGCGGTACGGGACCTCGATCCTCCTGGAACCGCCGCCGGGTGGCCTCGACACGATCTTGTGGGTGGTGCCCACCGCCCTCGCCGTCGGTGCGGGCGCCCTGCTCGCGCGGGCCCTCCTGCGGCGTCGGCGACCGACGTGAGCGACGACGCGGTGACGCTGCGCGACGAGGTCGCCCTCCTACGGCGCTCGCTCGCCGACGCGACCGCCGAGCACGCTCGAGGCGAGCTCGACGACGACGCCCTCGCCGCGCTCGAGCGACGCGACGCCGCCCGCCTCGAGCGCGCGCTCGAGCGTCTCGCCGCCCTCGGCGTCACCGACGCGCCGCCCGTCGCCCCCGCCGGCGAGAAGAGCGCGGTCGCGCCACGCCGGTCGCCGCGGCTGCTCGTCGCGTGCGCGCTCGCCCTCGTGCTCTCGGCTGGGACGATCGGAGTCGTCCTCGGCCACCCGTTCGCGGGTGCGAGCCCCACCTTTCACGTGAACACCCGCCACAAGCTGCTCGTCGTCCTGCTCCTCCAGGCCGAGCAGTGCGTCGCGACCGGCCAGAACGCGTGCGCGCTCACGGCCTACGACACCGTGCTCAGGCTCGAGCCGCACGATGCCGAGGCGTTCATCGAGAGCGGCTGGCTCCACTACGAGGCCGGGCTCCTGGCCCGTCGGCCCGGCGAGGTCGACCTCGGTGCGGCGATGCTGCGCCGCGCGGTCGCGATCGACCCAGGCAACGCCGCCTCGCACCTGTACTACGGCATCGTGCTGCTCCAGCACGACCACGACGCCGCCGCTGCCAAGGCACAGGTGCTCCGGTCCGCCGAGCTGCCCGAGTCCAAGTCCGAGGAGTCGACCACCTCGGAGCTCCTCTACTACTTGACGCACCACTGATACTTGACGCACCACTGATACTTGACGCACTCCTGATACTTGACGCACTCCTGCGTCAGCGGAGGTCGCGCAGCTCTTGGAGCACCCGGGGGAACGCGTCGAGGAACGCGTCGATCTCGGCGACCGTCGTCGACCAGCCCACGCTGACGCGCAGCGAGTGGTCCTCGTTCACGCCCATCGCAGCGAGCACCTCGGAGCGCTCGAGGGACTCCGAGGAGCACGCAGAGCCCGAGTGCACGCTCACCCCGTAGCGATCGAGGCCGAGCAAGACCGGCTCGGCCTCGACACCTTCGACGACGAAGCACCGGATGTGCGGGACACGCCCAGCGGCCGAGGGATCGCCGACGCCACGCACGCCGAGGAATGTCGCACAGCCCGCCTCCAGGCGCTCGATGAGCGCCTCGGCGCCGCGTGCCTCGTCGTGGAGGCGCTGGCCGCTCTGCGCGGCGAGCACGCCGGCCGCGGTCCCGAAGCCGAGGATGCCGACCACGTTCTCGAGGCCACCGCGCCGTGCGCGCTCCTGGTCGCCCCCGACGACGAGCGGCGACAGCCGAAGCCCTCGCCGGACCGCGACCGCCCCGACGCCCATCGGCGCACCGATCGTCTCGGCGGACAGGGACGTGAAGTCCGCGTCCAGGGCGGTGACGTCGAGGTCCAGGTGGCCCAGCGCGACCGATGCGTCGAGGTGCACGAGCGCGCCGGACGCGTGGGCGAGCTCGATGAGCGGGGCGACGTCCACGAGGGTGCCCGTCTCGTGGTTCGCGAGCTGCAGGCAGACGAGCGTCGCGGATCCCTCGCCGAGCGCCTCGCGGAGGGTCCCAGGCGACACGCGCCCGTGCTCGTCCACCTCGAGCGGCTCGATCGCGCCGAAGCGCGCCGATGACTCGAGCACGCTCGCGCGCTCGACCGGGGCGACGAGGGCGCGCCCGCCGTGGCGCAGCGCCGCGGCAACCGCGGTCGTCACGGACTCGGCGATCGACGAGGTGAAGACGATCTGGCGCGAGGTGGCGTGGACGAGTCGCGCGACCTCGTCGCGCGCCGACTCGATCGCGCGGCGCACGATGAGCGCCTCTTCGTAGCTGCGCCCAGGATCGGCCTGCGGGAGCTCGAGCCACTCGGCGATCGTCGCTTTGACCTCAGGTCGCAGCGGCGCCGCCGACGCGCAGTCGAGGAACGCCCGAGGCATCTCAGGCAGTGGCGCGGCAGGCGTCGTCGCCCCGGGCGCGCGACGACATCGTCACGGGCGCGGCCCCGAGCGCCCCAAGGCCCTCGAGCATCCCGAGCACGAGTCCGCGGTCCACCGCGCAGAGCACGGGGTGGTGTGCGGCAGCCTCGCCGAACGGGCAGGCACCGGCGACGACCGAGAGCGTGCCGGCGTGCTCCTCGGTGCGCGCGGCGAAGCCGTGGGCGGTGAAGGCCGCGGCGACCGCGGACATCGCCGTGCGGACCGACTGGCGGGCGTCGCGCGTGGCGCGCTCGG
>PMON01000027.1 GCA_003162395.1 Acidimicrobiaceae bacterium | reverse complement strand
CGCCTACTTCTACCTGCGCTCGGGCAACAACGACGGTCTCTGGCGCCCTGGCCACGTGACGGCCCCCACGGGGACGGGGGCGGCGATCTTCGCGCTGACGGTGGCGAGCGCCATCGTCGTGATCCTCGGCTACCGGCGGTTCGAGCGTGGGATGGTGCTCGACTGGGAGGTCGCCGGCTGGGTGGGGGTCAGCGGTGCGCTCATCGTGGTCGGGCTCCAGATCTGGCAGCTGACCCAGCTCGGCTTCTATCCGGCGTCGAGCGCGTACGCCTCGTGCTTCATCGGCTGGGCCGTGCTCAACATCGCGGTCGTCCTGGCCGCCACCTACTGGCTCGAGACCAACCTCGCGCGAGAGACGCGCCTGCGACGAGCCGCGGCCGAGGACGGGGGGATGGCGAGCTCGTCGCTCCCCACCGCGCGGCTCCTCCGGGTGAGCGTCGAGGGGTGCGCCTACTTCTGGGGCTTCACGGCCTTTGTCGGTGCCTTCTTCTGGGTGCTGTACTACGTGCTCTAGGAGAGGAGCCCCGTGATCGAAGCAGCTCAAAGCGCCTACGGGACCCAGTCACTCACGCTGGCGATCCCGCTCGGATTCTTCATCGTCGCGCTCATCTGGGGCTTCTTCCAGCGCAACACGACCAAGTGAGCGACGGGGGCGCGCTCACGCGGCCCCCTGGCGCGGCATGGCGCCGAGCGCTGGGCGTCGCCGGGCTCGTGGTCGCGGCACTCGCGTGCGTGCCGGACCTCGCGGGCATCGCGCGCGGCAGCGAGGTCGCCCAGTCGCTCTCCTTTGCGCTCATGGCAATGGTGGCCCCTGCGCTCATCGCGATCGGCGCGTCGTGGTCGACGCGCGTGGCGCACGACGCAGCGATGTGGCGGCCGATCGAGCGGCTCGCCGCGGCGCGCGCCGATCGCCACGGACTCGCGGCGTGCCTCGGCGTCCTCGTGCTCGATCTCGTCGCCATCGTGTGGTGGCGCACGCCCGTGCTCGTCGACGCGCTCGCTCGGCACCCCGCGCTCGTCCTCGTCGAGTCGTTGACCCTGTGCGTCGCGGGCACCGTGCTCTGGCTCGAGCTGGTGTCCCGCTCGTCGGGGCCACGACGCGCGGTGCTCGCCGCGTTCGCGATGTGGACCGTCTGGACCGTCGCGTACCTCGAGGGCATGTCGTCGACGGGCTGGTACCACGCGTTCCACCACGTCGCGGGGATCGGGCTCAGTGCGGCCGCGGAGCGCGAGCTGTCCGCGGCGCTCCTCTGGGCGGTCGCGGCCGTCGTGTTCATGCCCGTCGTGTTCTCGAACTTGTTCGGATGGCTGCGCGCCGAGTCCCAGGCTGGGACCTCGGGGAGTGGTGCACGACCGTTGCTCGGTCCAGCCGCCAGCTCGTTGCCCTAGGTCGCGGGCTCGGGGATGCTCGGGAGCCCGAGGCTCGGCAGGGAGATCGAGAGCAGGGTCGACGCCGTCTCGATCGAGCGGTCCGCGTCCTCGCGGTGCGCGACCATGAGGCGCCACTGGGTCAGCAGTGTGGTGCGTGCCGTGGCCTTCGTCGGGTCCGCCATCAGCGTTTCGATCGCGCTCATCGCATCGAGCGCGTCGCTCGTCGCCCACTGCGTCGCCCAGCTCAGTGCGACGCCCAGCTGCTTGCCCGACGCGGTCCCCGGGATGTCGACGTTGGAGAGGTCGAAGACCTGCGCGTTCGCGAACGAGCAGGCGACGACGTCCTGGCTGAGCCACCCCGGGGCGCTGGCACGCTGCGAGCTCGTGATCGTCCCGGCGGTCTGGAAGCTGTAGAGCTGGAATGCCTCGCCCGTGGCGTTCGTGCAGGGGGCGAGATCCGTGCTGATCTGCCCGATGACCGTCTTCGCGGCCGCGATGTCCGAGGCGCGGTTGTCGGGTGCGGGCAGGTCGGTGATCACCGTGACCACGACGATCGCGACGATCGCGGCGGCCACGAGGCTCCCCCGTCGCAGATACCACGGCTGGGCCCGCCCGTCGCTACTCGGCGCGGCCGGGAACCTTGCGAGCTGGTCGCTCATCGGCGCTGCCCGAGCAGTCGGATGGCGTACGTGGCGATGCCGGCCGCGGATCGCGCGACGAGCACGCCGGGAAGGCTGAAGGCACCCGTCGACGACTCGTTCGCGACCGGCGATGCCTGGATGCGCAGTCGTCCCGTGCGATCGATGAAGTACATGACGTCGTTGTGGGCCACTCGACCGGTCTTCGTATAGACGTCGATGGCGACACCGTAGTGTCGCCAGATCGGGTCGAGCTGTTGCAGCGTGCCGCTGAGGTACTGCCAGTTCGCGAGGCGCGCGAGCCCCGTCTTGGTGACCGCTGGCGGTACGGGGACGACCCCGGTCTCGAGCGGATCGGTGTTGACGGTGACGAAGGCGACCTCGCTGCGGTGCGATCCGAGGTCAGCGTCCGCCCGGCGGATCTCTGCGGCGACGACGGGGCACGCGTCGGCGCAGTTGGCGTTGAGGAACGAGAGCACGACGACCTTGCCGCGGAGCGATCCGATGCTCACGGGGCGGCGTGACTCGTCCCTGAGCCGAATGCCCGTGGCGGGGGCTCCCACGAGCCAGGTGATGCCGAGCAGCGAGGCCGTCGACGCGTGCAGCTCGACGGTGGTCGTCGGGACCGTCGTGGTCGTCGTGGTCGTCGTGCCCGTGGCAACAGGATTGAGCCCCGCGCCCGACACGACGCGCTCGAGCAGCGAGCCGCCGAGCGCGAGGACCGCAGCGGCGAGCACCGCGTAGGCGATCACTCGACGGGGAACCCGTGGCGCGCCTTCAGCGAGCGCTGCAGCCCGATCGATCGGGTCCCCGCGAGTCCCCGCGGGGCCGAGGTCCGGCCCGTCAGCCTGCATGCTGCGGTCGCTCGCGACCGCTGGCCACCGCGACGCGGTGACGCTCTGCGTGGTGTCGCTCAGTGCACGTGGACAACGGCGTCGACACCCATCGTGACGAAGAGCACCGTCAGGTACGTGATCGAGAAGCCGAACAGCTTCATCGCCCTGCGCGGCGTGGGATCGCGAAGGAGCGCGATCGCGTACCAGAAGAAGGCGCCGCCGAGCACGGCGGCGACACCCACGTAGACGAGATTCAGGTGCGCGGCGGGCGCCAGTGCCACCGAGAGCGCCCACACCGCCAGGATGTACCCGATGATCTGGCGGGTGACCGTCGCAAGGGTCGCGACCGACGGCAGCATCGGGACGTTCGCGTTCGAGTAGTCCTCCTTGTAGCGAACCGCCAGCGCCCAGAAGTGAGGCGGGGTCCACAGAAAGATGATCCCGAACAAGAGGAACGGCGCGACGTTCAGGTGCCCCGTGACCGCGCTCCAGCCGACCAGCACGGGCACGGCACCCGCAGCCCCCCCGATGACGATGTTCTGCGACGAGGTGCGCTTCAGCCACATTGTGTAGACGCCCAGGTAGAAGGCAGTCGCGGCGAGCGCGAGCACGGCTGCGAGGTGGTTCACCGTTGTCCAGAGCACGACGAACGCCGCCACCTCGAGCGCCACGGCGAAGACCGTGGCGCTGAGCGGGCTGATCGCACCGGTCACGAGCGGTCGATTCTTGGTCCGCTCCATCAGCGCGTCGATGTCGCGGTCGTACACCATGTTCATCGCGTTGGCGCCGCCGGCGGCGAGCGCGCCACCGACGACGGTCAGCGCCATCAGGCGAAATGACGGCACCCGGTGGGCGGCGACGAACATGGTGGGGACAGTCGTGATGAGCAGGAGCTCGATGATCCGGGGCTTGGTGAGCGCGACGTAGCTGCCGGCGCGCGCGAGCAGGCCCGCGTGGATCTGGGCGGTGTCGGTCCCCTCCACCCCAGAGTCCGCGACCACGAGGGAGACGCTAGCCGTCGTGAAATTCCAGCGCGATGATCGGTCCCGCCTCAGTGCTCGGTCGTCGAGTCCCCGTGCAGCTCCCACTCCGGCGGGCGCTGCTTTCTCGCTCGGTAGACCTCGGGATCCTCGTGGATCAGGTGCCACCACCCCCACGCGCCCAGGACGGCCAGGATCGGCCACTCGAACGAGTAGAACCAGCTCAATCCGTTCCCCGCGAGCGCGCGGGTGACCTGCCACCAGCCCGCGGCGAGGCACCCCGAGGCGAGCACGACGAACTCGACGTGGAACACGATCGCCCGGCGCGACAGCCACCGAGTGCGCACGGATGGACTGTAGGTGTCGGGGGTGGGGGAGCGAGTGTGCTGGCATCGAGCAGCCGTTGGCGCGGTGCCTCCGTAGACTGCGATCGATGAGCGCGAGCGTCGCGGACCACCGCGTCCGGGCCGGCAGCGTGCGCATCATCCTCAGCGTCACGGGTGCACTGCTCGCGACGCTGCTCGTCCTCACCGGGGTGATCTCACTGCTCCAGAGCGGCCCGGGCCAGCCGCGGAACAGCCTCGTTGGCACGAAGGTCTCGGCATTCACGATCCTGCCGGGCGTGCACGGCGGCGCCGTCCGCGCCCCGTGGCTGAGCCACCATCCGGCGGTGCTCTTGTTCTTCGCCGACTGGTGCTCGCCGTGCCACGCCGAGCTGCCGGCGCTCGCGAGGTCCCTCGGGGCGGGCAGGATCGGCAGGACCATCGTGATCGGGATCGACGGCGATCGCAGCCCGTCGGTGGCGTTGTCGTTCGTCACCTCGAGCGGCGCGCGGTTCACCGTCGCCCAGGACGCGAACCTGGCGGTCGCCTCGACCCTCGTGCCCGCGTTCCCCGCCGCCGTCTTCGTCACCTCGAGCGGGACCGTCGCGGCCGAGCACTTCGGCGTGATCTCGATCGCCCAGCTGCGCGCAGGCGCCTCGGGGCTCCGGTAGCCCAGGCACGGTCCCGCGCTCGACGCCCCCGCCGCCACGGGTGCGCGACACCGCCGTGCGGTGCGACCGGATTGCTAGCGTCGATCGACGATGGAGCTCGCGGCGCTGCACGACGACGCGACGTCCTCGATTGCCCAGCTCTACGGCGAGCTGACCGGCTACCTCGATGCGGCGTGGGGCCGGGGCCATCAGCGGTGGGTCTTCGGTGAGATCCAGAAGTTCTCCGACCACCGATCGGGGCACTGTTACCTCGACCTGGTCGATCCGACCGCCTCGGGACGCGACGCGCCAACCCTGAAGGCAAAGTGCTGGCGCACCACGTGGTCACCCATCCGGACCGCGGTCGCACGAGCCGGTCTCGAGCTCGACGAAGGCGTGGTCGTGCGGGTGCGGGGCTACGTCGACCTCTACGCCCCTCGTGGCGAGCTCGGCTTCATCATCACCGCGCTCGACATCGAGGCCCTTCGCGTCTCGGTCCTCGGCGAGCACGCTCGCCGCCGCGAGGAGCTGATTCGCCGCCTCGTGGCCGAGGGGCTCTTCGAGACCAACCGGGCGCTGCTTCTCAGCGCAGTGCCGCTTCGCGTGGGTCTGGTGGGATCACGCGAGACCGAGGGCTGCAGCGACTTCCTCGGGATGCTCGAGGCATCGGGCTTCAACTTCCAAGTGACCATGGCCCACGCGTCGGTGCAGGGGGCCCGTGCGGCCCTGGACGTCGCACGCGCCGTCCAGTCATTCGGCCAGCGCGCGTGCGACGTGATCTGCCTCGTGCGAGGTGGCGGCTCCCAGGCGGATCTCGCGGCATTCGACGACGAGCGGGTCGCACGCGCCATCGCGACGAGCACCGTGCCGGTCCTCACCGGCATCGGGCACACCGGCGACGTGTCGGTCGCGGACCTCGTGGCGAACCAGTCGTTTCGGACGCCCACCGCGTGCGGGGAGGCGCTCGGCGCGATGGTCCGCGCGTGGTACGCCGAGCACGTGGCCCTCGCCGCGCGCCGGGTCGACGAGGCCGCGGCCGCGGCGCTCGATGAGCTCGACGCGACCGTGGACCAGTCGCGGCGGCACCTCGTCGTCGTGGGACGCCACCAGCTGGTGCGCGCCGGCCAGCTCCGAGCAGCGGCAGCCGCCACGGTGGCGCGCCGCGTCCCCCACGCACTTGACCGGGCGGGCTCGACCGTGGCCACCGCGACGCGGCGGCTTGGGCCGCTCGCCCAGCGGCACACGACGACGGGGATCGACGGGCTCGCCTCCACGCGCGCGCTCCTCGCCGCCTACGACCCCGCCCGGCTCCTGGCTCGGGGATGGTCGATCACGACCGACGAGTCCGGCAATGTCGTTCGATCCGTGGCGGGACTTCGCCCCGGGCACGCGCTCGCGACGCGGCTCGCCGACGGCGTGGCACGATCAAGCGTCACCGACGTCGTGCCGGCGGCGGCTGAGGAGGCGACGTGAGTGACGTGACGAAGCTGACGTGGGAGGAGGCGAGCCGCGAGCTCGACGACATCGTCGCGTTCCTCGAGTCCTCCGAGGTCGACGTGGACCGACTCGTCGAGCAGCTCCAGCGCGCCGCGGCGCTCGTCGAGGAGCTCGACCGGCGCCTCGTCGCCACGAGGACCCAGGTCGACGAGCTGCTGCCCCGTCTCGAGCGAGCCGCGGACCGAGTGGACCCCGACACCGGCGAACTGTTCGGGGCCTGATGGCACGGCTGTACTTCCGACAGTGGCTCTCGGGCGCCGCGTACGCGACACAGGACCCTGTGGCGGCCCAGATGGTCAACTACGCCTACGCGATCGGCGACGCCGACTCGGGCGAGGCAGTGCTCGTCGACCCTGCCTACGACGTCGCGGGACTGCTTGGGCTGCTGGGCGACGACGACATGCGGTGCGTTGGTGCCGTCGCCACGCACTACCACGCCGACCACGTCGGCGGCTCGCTCGCCGGCTACCGGATCGAGGGCATCGCCTCGATGCTCGAGCAGCTCGACGTGCCCGTGCACGTCCAGGCCGACGAGGCGCCGTGGATCGTGCGCACGACGGGCGTGGATGCCGAGCTCGTCTTGCACCACGCCGGTGACACCGTCGACGTCGGGGCGATCGCGATCGAGCTCCTGCACACCCCGGGACACACCCCGGGGAGCCAGTGCCTGCTCGTCGAGGGCCACCTGGTGACGGGCGACACGCTCTTCTTGGACGGCTGCGGGCGAACGGACCTGCCAGGGTCGGACCCTGCTGCAATGTACGAGACACTGACCAAGGGCCTGACGAGGATTCCCGACGACACCGTCGTGTGCCCGGGGCATCACTACTCGCCGGAGCCGTCGCTCACGATGCGCGAGGTGCGTGCGCGCAACGCCGTGCTCGCGCCGCGATCCCCCGATGAGTGGCTCGCGGCGTTCACGAGGTGAGCGCGGCTCGGAGCACAGGGCCACTCGACCTCGACGGCAGCGTCCTCGTCGTCGGATCGGGTCTCGGTGGGCTGCGCAGCGCCGAGGGACTGCGCGCGGGCGGGTTCCGCGGCTCGATCACGATGCTCGGCGCCGAGTCCCGCCTCCCCTACGACCGGCCGCCCCTCACCAAGCAGCTCTTGGCCGGCGCCTGGGACGAGGCGCGCATCCAGCTCGCGAGCGCCGAGTCGCTCGAGGAGCGCGGCATCGACGTGGAGCTCGGCGTCCCCGCGTCCTCGCTCGACGCCGCGGCCCGCACGGTGCACCTCGCCGACGGTCGCTCGCTGCACGCCGACGCCGTCGTGCTCGCGACCGGGGCCTCGCCGAGGTGGCTCCCGGGGACCGAGGGCGCCACGGGCGTCCACGTCGTGCGCACGATCGCCCAGAGCATCGCGCTTCGCGACGAGCTCGACGCGCTCGGGGGCACGGGCAGGGTCGTGGTCATCGGCGGGGGCTTCATCGGCTCGGAGGTCGCCTCGACGGCGCACGCCAAGGGCTTGGCCGTGACCATCCTCGAGGCCCTCGACGTGCCGTTCGGGCCCGTCGTCGGCGACGAGGTCGGGGGCTGGCTCACCGAGCTGCACCGCCGCGCAGGGATCGAGGTGCGCACCGGCGTCGCCGTCGCGCACGTCCACGGCCGCACCGAGTCGACGACGGCCGTCGAGCTCGCGACCGGCGAGCGCCTCGCCGCCGACGCGGTCGTGATCGGGATCGGGGTGCGGCCCGCGACCGAGTGGCTGGAGGGCTCCGGGCTCATGATCGCCGACGGCGTGGTCACCGACGAGGCGCTCTTCGCCGCGGACTCGGTCGTCGCCGTGGGCGACCTCGCGCGGTTCTCGTGGCGCCGCGCGATCGGGACTGACGACGTCCGCATCGAGCACTGGGAGGTGACCGCCCAGCTCGCCTCGCACGCCGCGGCGTCGCTGCTCGCCGGGAGGCCGGCAGCCTCGGCCGTCTCGCTGGTCCCGTACTTCTGGAGCGACCAGCACGGTCGGAAGATCCAGATGCTCGGACGGCCGGCGGCAACCGACGAGATCCTGCACGTCGCAGGCAGCCTCGACGAGGCGAAGTTCACCGTCCTGTACCACCGTGGCGGGCGCGTCACCGGCGTGCTCGGGGTCGCGAGCCCGCGCCACGTCATGGTGTGCCGTCCGTTCGTGGATGCCGGCGCCCCGATCGCCGAGGCGATGGCGCTTTTCGAGAGCGCCTAGGATCGCGTCAAACGCCGGCCAACGGAGCGTGCTGGGTGATTGAGCAGCCTCAGTCTCTACCGCGAGCCGAGGTCGAGGTGCGAGAACCACGGCGCGTCCGTCGGGTCACGTTCCTCGCCGTTCTGGCTGTCGTGCTTGCCTCCTCGGCTGCGGGAGTCGCGCTCGCGAGTCCTGGGAGGAACGCAGTCCGAATCGAGATCGGGTATCCGGCCTCATCGCCGCTCGCCGGATCTTCCCCCTGGTTCGAAGGTCCCACGCCCATCGTGGCGTCGCTCACCACCAATGACGACTGCATCCAGTACTTCGAAGGCTTCGCATGCGTCAGGCCCGTCCTTGTCCGATCGCACGCCGTCGTGGACCCGCGGTGGCACTACACGTACGTCTATCCCGGCACCATTGTCTTCGAGGTGCGCAACACATCCACCCGCGTCCTCGATGGAAGGCTGACGGCCCGGAATACGAACATTGGGATCGCCACGAGCAGCGACGGCATCACAGGAGTCGATCCTGTCGCCTTTGTCGCCCGCGGCCCAGGTAGGTGCTCGGGTGCTCCCGGTACGTGGTCGGTGCCTCCCGAAAGTGAGCGGCGCATCTGCGTCAACTTCGCTCTCGGGAGTCCCGACGAGCTTGGCAACACGGCGCGGGCGAATCGTGTGTACGACGTCGTCTTCTCGGGTCTCGCCGCGTGGGCGCTCCCGGTCGCCAGGACTGGGATGAGCAACTTCAACCTCGTCAGTCCTGCACAAGATGCCGTTGGTGACAACACCGGATACGCCGGCGCGGTCACGTTCGATGGCTACGTGCCGACGTCACCCTCCGGTCCATCGCCGTACGTGCATGAGTTGGTCGCGCCGCTGCCGACCATTGCTCCTTGGGCCGGGTGGTCGATGGGGTGGCGTGGTGAACCTCCGGCTGGACCCCTCGTCTTTCGTTTCGCGATACCCAAGCAACTTGGCAGCACACGAAGCGTCCGCATACTCGCACCGTTTGCCGACGCGAGCTTTGCCTGCAGCCGCCGTGGTTGCAGCATCGCGCGCGTTCACGCGTACGCCCTGCCGGCCTCGATCCCCGTGTCGGGCTGCACCCGCAACTCGATCTGCTACGTCGTTCCCATACCCTTCTGGACCCACCTCGTCGCCTTCTCCTTCGTTCTCAGAACGCCATCTGGCCAACAGCTGCAAATCACGCAGGCCACACCGACGGCTGCCACGGTGGAAGCTGCGTCCCTTCGGTGATGTGCGCTCAACGGTTCTCGAGGGGTCTCGCTTCTGGCAACGCCCGAGGAACCATCTGACAGCCGGGATATTCGTACGCCGCGCAATGTTTCGTGCTGAACCTTGCTGTCGACTGTCCCAACCGGCGCACGAGGGACGTCGTCCTAGAACGACACCCCGGACAACGAAGGGATCGTCCCCAGGGCCTGACCCTTCGCGCGCAGCCAGTCCTCTCGTGCCGTCTCGCGTGCGGCCTCGTCGACTCGGGGCTCGACGGTGCGCGACGGTCGCCAGGTCGCGGCGAGCGCGGCCTCGTCCGCGAGGTTCCCGACGCCGAGGTGCGCGAGCAGGCCCGCTCCCCTCGTGGTCGCCTCGAGGACGGGCGCGACCTCGACCGGCCGACCGGTCACGTCGGCGAGGAGCTGGACGAACGAGCCGTTCGCGGTCATCCCGCCGTCGACGCGGAGCGACGCGAGCGTGGCGTGGCCGTCGTGCTCCGCGGACTCGACGAGGTCCCGGCCGCGCTGGGCGATGCCCTCGAGGACCGCGCGGACGAGGTGCGCGCGCCCCGCGCCGCGCGTGAGGCCGAAGAAGCCGCCGCGCGCCCCGAAGTCCCAGTCCGGCGTGCCGATGCCGAGGAGCGCGGGCACGAAGCTCACGCCTGCGGTGTCGTCGACCGAGGCCGCCAGGACGTCGGTGTCCTCGGCGTTGTCGATGAGCCCGAGCTCGTCGCGGAGCCACTCGACGCAGGTGCCGGCAGTGAGGAGCACGGCCTCGATCCCCCACGTGGCCACGCCCGCTCGCCGTCGCGCCACGATCGGGAAGCACCCGCTCGAGCCCTGTCGTCCGAACGCTGGGCGCTCGGCGAGGACGAGGTCGAGCATGCCGCCGGTCCCGAAGGTGAGCTTCGCCTGGCCGGGGGCCACGCAGCCCTGCCCTGCGAGCGAGGCCTGCTGGTCCCCGACGATCGCGGCGATGCGCGGCGAGCCGCTGAGGGCGGTGGCCTCGCCCACGACCCCGCTGCTGTCGACGATCCGTGGCATGAGCGAGCCGTCGAGGCCGAGCGCGTCGAGGACGCGCGCGTCCCACGACGTCACGTCGTCGGTGACGAGTCCGGTGACACCGGCGTTCGTCGCGTCCGTCACGTGCAGCTCGCCCCGCGAGAGGGCGTGGACGATCCAGGTGTCGACCGTGCCGAATCGAAGGTCACCCCCATCGCGCAGCTCGCTTGGCGCGTGCTCGACCAGCCAGCGCAGCTTGGTGGCGGACGCGTTCGGCGCGACGCGGATGCCGTCGGCTTGGAGCATGAGGCAGTCAAGGACCGTCCGGAGGTCCTGCCACCCGATGCCGGGGCCGACGGGGATCCCCGTCCGCGCGTCCCACACGACGGTCGTGGCGCGCTGATTGGTCACCCCGACCGCGTCGACGGGCCCTGCGGCGGCGAGGACATCTCGTGCGGTGCCGAGTGCGGCCTCGGCGAGCGCGACGGCATCGACCTCCACGATCCCCGGCGCGGGCGTGGACGGCAGCACGGCGCGCTGCCGGGTCCCGGTGACCGTCCCGTCTGCGGCGACGAGGCTCGAGCGCACCGAGCTCGTCCCCACGTCGACGACGAGGACCGCGCCGCTCACCGGCGCTCGCCTGTCGGCGGGTCGAGGCCGAGCACCGAGGGGTTGGCAAGCCATCTCGGGTCGAGCACGCCCTTGATCGCCGAGAGCACGTCCATGCCGTGGCCGAGCGCGTCGCGCAGGTACCCCGAGCGGTTCCGGCCCACCCCGTGGTGGTGGCTGAGCGAGGCGCCCGCGTTGAGCGCCGCGGCGGTCGCGGTGTCCCAGACCTCGCGGTAGTAGGCGTCCGCGTCCCCGGGCCGTCCGGCGAAGGTGAAGTAGAGGCACGCGCCGTCGAGGTAGGCGTGGGACTGGTGACACGTCGCGACCGAGGTCCCCGGCACCGCGAGGATCGCGTCGATGACGTCGGCGTGGACGCGGGGGAGCGCGCCCCACGTCGCGGCGGTCTCGATCGTGTCGACGACGACGCCGCGCTCCCAGAGCGCGCCGAGCGCGGACACGTCGTTGCGGTGCTCGAGCCAGCGCGCGACGAGCTCCACGTCCTCGGTCCGCGCGTCGCGGCACGCGTCCTCGACGATCGAGATGGTGGCGTCGAGCAGGCGCTTGTCGGCCTCGTCGAGCACGATCAAGACGGCCCGGTCGACGCCGAACTGCCGGGTGCTCTCGGCGGGGTCGTAGAGGCGAAGGACCGCGGGCGTCGCGCCGAGCTGGAGGATCGCGCGGCACGCCTCGAGGCCGTCTGCGAACGAGGTGAAAGACCAGGCTCGCCGTGCCTCGGCACCGGGGACGCGGTGCACCACCAGCTCGACCTCGGTCACGACGCCCAACGTGCCCTCGGCGCCCACGAACAGCTGGGTGAGGTCGGGACCAGCTGCCTGGCGGGGGCCCCGGGACCCGGTCGTGACCACGGTCGCGTCGGGCAGCACCACGGTCAGGCCACGGACGAGGTCCTCGATCTTGCCGTAGCGCGTCGAGTACTGGCCCGCCCCGCGGCACGCCACCCAGCCGCCGACCGTGGCGAGGTCCATCGACTGGGGGAAGTGCCCGATCGTGCAGCCGCGCTCGCGCAACCACGCCTCGAGCTCGGGGCCGAAGGTCCCGGCGTTGACGCGGACGCGGAGCGAGACCTCGTCGAAGTCGAGCACGCCGGCGAGCCGGGTCAGGTCGAGCGCGACCGCACCGGGCTCGGGGACCGCACCACCGCAGACGCCCGAGCGACCCCCTTGCACCGTGAACGGGACGCGGGCGTCACCGCACGCCGCGACCACCTCGCTGACCTCCGCGGTCGTAGAGGGCATCGCCACGATCCCAGGTCGCGCGAACAGCTCGCCGCGCGCGGCCCAGCCGATCGACACGGGCCACCAGTCCCGGGCGTGGTCGTCCAGCGTCGCGGCGTCGTCGTGGCGCTCGATGCCGGCTGCGTCCAGGCGCGCGACGATGGAGGCCAGGTCGCGTGTCGCCGCGGCGTGCGTCGTCGCGGCGCCCGGTGCGCCAGCGAGCCCGGTCGGCAGTCTCGGGGCGCTCACGCGACCTGCGTGGGTCCTCTGACCCCCGCCGCGTCGAGCTCGAGCCGGCAGCGCTCGNNCGGCGTCGGCGCGAGCCGCGTCCCAGCCCAACTCGCTCGCGACGATGCGGGCAGCGCGCTCGGCGCCACTGAAGGCTGCTCGGGCATCCATCAGGTGCGCGCGCGTCCGCCGGCACAACAGGTCGCTGAGCGTCACGGCGAGCTCGCTTCGCGCCGCGAAGACCAGCTCGGCACCGACGTAGGGGAGCCCCTCCAAGAACGGCTCGAGCAGCGTCGCGTCGTGCTCGGCGATCCCGGCGACCGATGCCGCCTCGGTGCCATAGCGGTCAGCGAGGTGCGTCGCGAGCAGCGGATCGCCAGGCGGGACGGCCGCTGCGGTCGGGTCGGGAGGGGCGCCGAGGAGGCGGAGGGACTTCGTCACGCACCTCGACGTGCCGGGCAGCTGGCGAGCCACCTCGTCGACGGTGTGCTCGGCCATGAGCCGATAGGTCGTCCACTTGCCGCC